>JAOAPF010000327.1 GCA_025462755.1 Edaphobacter sp. | reverse complement strand
GTGGTGCACTCTTTAACTGCGTTGTCTCCAAAGGCAAATGTGCTGCAGCTCGCAGCGGACTTCAAGATTCGGGACGCGCAGGAGGCGACCGACGCTCTGCTGGAGATGTTTGGGGGCGGAAGAGCTTCTTAGGGTTTGGGCTTACTGCGTTTCTTCAGAGAAAGCACGCTTCTTAGGATGTTTTTCAGAAGACATCAGGACCGCGGGACTTTCATGTTTTCTGGCAAGCGTGGAAAACCGAGATGTGTATGCTTGGAGGCGCTTTCGAAAGTTGATTTTTCAGGAGTGTTCCTTGATGCGTGCTCTGATCGGTGTTTTCACGATGCTTTCTCTTGGGGTGGTCTCTTCCCTTCCCCTGCTCGGTCAAACGAAGGTTGCGGCTACGCCGCCTATGGGATGGAATAGCTGGAATCACTTCGCGGGGCATGTGACGGATGCTGACGTGCGCTCGGCCGCGGATTCGCTGGTGAGCACAGGGATGCGCGATGCGGGTTATGTGTATGTGAACGTCGACGACACCTGGCAGGGGAAGCGGGATGCGGAGGGTGTGCTGCATCCGAACGAGCGGTTTCCGGATATGAAGGCGCTCGGGGATTACATCCACTCGAAGGGGCTGAAGTTTGGGATTTATTCTTCGCCGGGGGCGCGGACTTGCGCCCACTATGAAGGCAGCCTGGAGCACGAGGCGCAGGATGCGAAGTCGTATGCAGCGTGGGGCGTTGATTTTTTGAAGTACGACCTGTGCTCGTTTCACGACGATATGCGTAAGGCCGAAGCCGAGCATCCGGATGATCCGAATGCGGCGAAAAATTTAATGATTGCGGCTTACCGGAAGATGGGCGATGCGCTGAAGGCTACGGGGCGGCCGATACTTTACAGCCTCTGCCAGTATGGCGTCGATCAGCCGTGGAAGTGGGGGCCGGAGCTGGGTGCGAATATGTGGCGAACGACAGATGACATCGACGACTCGTATGGGCGGATGATTGCGATTGGGTTCAGCCAGGCTGGGCTGGCGAAGTATGCTAGGCCGGGGCACTGGAACGATCCGGACATGCTGGAGGTCGGTAACGGCAAGATGACGGAGGATGAGTACAAGACGCACATGAGTTTGTGGGTATTGCTGGCGGCGCCTCTGCTGGCGGGGAACGATCTGACGAAGATGTCGGATGCGGACAAAAATATTCTGATGAATAAGGAGGCTATCGCGATCGATCAGGATGCGCTGGGGCAGCAGGGGGATCGTTTGTATGAAAGCGGAGACCTGGATGTCTGGACTAAGCCGCTGAGTGGCGGGCGCGTGGCTGTGGGGCTTTTCAATCGGAGCTGGAGCACGCGGGATGTGTCGGTGGATTTGGGCGAGGTTGGATTTAAGAATGGCGGGAGTTTGCGGGATGTTTGGAAGCAGAAGGATCTCGGGCGGCAGTCGGGTGTGTTTACGTCGAGGATTCCGAAGCATGGCGTGACTCTGCTGATCGTTAGTAAATAAGCGGGCCTGCGAGATCGCCTTTTTTTTGCACCCAACCTCGGTCTCCACCACCGTCCTTTTCTGTTTGGGTAGTTGCGAGAGTACCGCGGCGGCGGCGCATGACTTAGACTTGACGCACTGTGGACAAGACTCCCTTCAGTGTTTACGACTTTTTCGCTTACCTGGCGTCGGGGGCGATGATTGTTGTCACCGTTGATTACCTGTTCGGGGAGCAGCTCGTGCTGCGGCCGAGTCTTTCGCCGCAGTTGTATCTGCTGCTGGTGATTGCGAGCTATGTTGTGGGGCAAGTGATCTCGCATCTTTCCGCAGTTGTGCTGGAGCAGTGGCTCGTCAAGCGGTTGCTCGGTGGCTCGACCGGGTTGCTGCTGGCTGGAGAGCACAGCGGTTCGCGGTGGGCGCGGCTGTTCCCGCAGTACTTTCATGGTTTGAAGGCTTCGACCGCGGCGCGGGTGATAGCTCAGGCGGAACGACGAGGATGCAAGTTGACGGGGGACGAGCTCTACGACCATTGCTACGCGGTGGTGACGGAGGCAAGCGAGCGGGCGGCGAGTCGACTGGATTATTTAAAGAACCAGTATGGGTTTGCGCGGAACATTGCGTTTGCGTTCTTCTGCTCAGCGGTGATGATTGTGTACGAGGACGTGACGGGGCCTCGGCGGGTGAGTATGCGGTGGGCGATGGCGGGAATCGCGGTGTCGGTATGCATGCTTTATCGATACCTGAAGTTTTACCGGGAGTACGCATCGGAGCTTCTGAAGCGATATGCGGAGCTTCCGGCGACCTTGTAGACCTAAAGACGAGCCTTCGGATTTAGTCTGGAATTCTGAAGTCGTAGACTCGTCCGGCGGCGGCGCCTCCTGACCTGGCACCTCCAGTTTGGCCGCCGGCCATCGTGGATTGCTGGCCGGTGCCCATGAAGAAGGCGTACTCTCCTGGCTGCATTGCTGCGTTGAGCTTGATCTTGTAGGTTCTGATTCCTGCGTGCTCGGCGATGAAGGCGACCTCCTTGTCGCGCTTTACGCCGGATTTGCCGCCGGTGATGCCGCCGAAGCTTCCTATCTGGAACTCCCGGCGATCGCCTTTCTTTTCGAGGGTGATGAGGACGAAATCGGATGAGCTGGTGCCGTCGGGACGTAGAGATAGAAGACGGGCTGACGATCGTTGATGACGTTCTTTGATTTAGGGCCGTTCAGATAAGCGTCCCAGTGTTCGTTGCGAAGGCCATAGGTAAACATGCTGCCGGCCTTGCCGCCGACTTTGGTCTGGCTAATTGCCTGTCCCTCGATGAGGACGAAGGCGTTGGCGTTTTTCCAGTAGACGCCGACCTCCGGGGGCGGGAGGTTTGGGTCGTTCGAGATGGGTGTAGTGGCGGCGAGTACGACCTGTGCGGCGGGAGGTGCGGGATTAATCATCGTCTTGATGATTTCGTCGGAGACCTTGGCGGCTTTGAGTTCCTTGAGGCTGTCGACGCTGGTGTCGAACTGCAGGGTTCCTCCAGCTGCGGCGCCGCGGATTTTGGCGATGATGAGGTCATCGGAAAGGCCGAGGGCGGTCATGTCGATGACGTCCTTGTTGGTGATCCTTTTGCTGAGCTGCTGGCTCCAGGTTGTTGAGGCGAGGAGAAGGAAGAGAGCTGCAAGCAGACTGGCGAGTCGTTTCATGAGACCTCCTGACTAAACTTCAGTTCGGAGCCCGGGTCCCTTGTTTCGATGGTTCTCTAAGCTAGAAATCTAGCACAGGCGTGAGGCGATGATTGATTCTCTTCGATGCGGAATAAATTGATTCCGCGCCAGTTCTCATTAGGGAAGGGAGGACGATTCATGACACGCGAGGAGTTTGTGATTAACCAGGAACCGATGTGGCAGGCACTTTCGGGAGAGCAAACTATGATTCTCACGCTCACGGTTGAGAGGCTGCAGCGTTGTCATTTGTCTCCCTATCAAATACTGACGAAAACGATGACGGCTCTGGAAGGCCTGCAGCAGAATTCGTAGGGACGAATCGGTGTGACTGCCACTTTGCGTACGGCGCCCCCGTCCCCGTCAAAAGTGCGCAAAGTCTTAATACCAAGAGGGTTAGGTGAGGACTTCGGTTTGGGTCTGGAGCGAGGCGAGCTGCGACGTGTTCTGGACCCCATTGAATTTGAGGGCACCTTTGTCAACTGTGGGACGATGGGCTCGGCCACCGCCGTCAGGGTTTGATGACGTCGGGGAACTTGAAGACGGTGCCAGCTATGGGCAGGACGACGTTGACCTGCTGGGCGGCCGCGCGGGGATCGCGCTCGAAGTAGACGCGGCCGTGGACTGCCTGGTTGGGTGGGATGATGATCGCCTTCAGGTGCGGGGTTGCTGCGGCGAGCTCGACTGCTTCCTGCGCTTCTCTTTGCCGGGCTGCTTCGAGTTCGTTGAGTTCTTGATTCAAATTCGGATTGGCGAGTGGCGCGTCGGTGGTGGTGTTTGGGGTGCCCGGGGTGGGGGCCGGGAGTCTCTCTAGCTGCGAGGGGGGGACGTAGAGGAAGACCTTGGAACGGGAGGCGAGGGCCTGGATGCGGAAGTCTTCGGGGGAGAGATTGATGGGGTTGGGGGTGAGGTTGGTGATGCTGACGTCGGCTCGGGTGTAGCGGCCTTCGTTGGAGAGGAAGACCATGACGGTGAAGCGGTCGGTGCTGAGGATCTTGTAGTCGTGGCCGAAGATGGTGTGGTGGATGCAGCCGGCGCTGGGCTGGCAGACGACAACGTTGCCGGGTTGGAGGTTCCGGGGCAGGTTGGCTGCGAAGGAGAGTGTGGTCGAGCTGACGATTGACGCGAATACAGCGATGCGGAGGGGAATCATTGGAAGGGGCCTCTGCTACTGGTGTGTTGAGAGTAGGAGAGAGTATCTCTTTCGCCAATGACTCGGAAGTGGTAGGTGGGGAGGCCCACTCCGTCAAAAGTGTGCAAAGTCTTCGAAAAAATAGGGTTAGGTCTGGACTTTGGGTGGCGGCCGGTGTCTTCGCGAAGGGATGGAGAGGCTGTTCCGGTTGCCGCGTGGTTGAGTTTGCGGGGCGGGTTTGTCAAATGAGGGCGTCTTTGATCCGGCGGATGGGGAGGACTGCTGTGGGTGCCGCTCGGCCGGAGGCGGTGTCGATGACGAGTTGGTCGCCTTCTTTGATCCGGGTGTGGCAGCAGCATGGAAGAGGCGAGCGTGCGGGCACGATGCTGGTCGCGCCTTCTTCCCTCCGACCGCGCTACGGTGTTTACTGGTGATGGGTAAACTCGATGACCAATGACTCGCGCAGCCCTACTACAAGACCGAAAGAAAGCCGTTTTCAACTGATTTCGAGTGAGTCGCTGTCGGTCGTGGAGATGGTCCTGTACGCGGCGCTGGGTTTGATTCTGTCCCTGGCTGCCTTGTTCGCTCTGTTCACGGCTTGCCAGGCGCTCTGGCAGGGTCTCTCGGCAGAGGCATCGGCAAGTACTGTGGTGGAGGTGATCGATCGGCTTCTCGTGGTGTTCATGCTGGTGGAGATATTGCATACGGTGCGAATCTCGATCCGGTCACACATTCTGGTGACGGAGCCTTTTCTCATCGTGGGTCTGATCGCTACGATTCGTCGTATCCTCGTCATCACCCTGAACGCGGCGAATCTTACCAATTCCGCTAACTGGGGAAATGACGGCCCGGCAAAATTGCGGGCGTCGATGCTCGAACTCGCACTTCTGGGCGGAACGGTCATCGTGCTGGTGATGTCGATTCACATACTTCGCAAGAGTAAGTCTCCGGAGGAAGAAGAGGAGACCAGGAGAGCCGAGGGTCGCGGGAGTGTGCAGGCCGGCTAGGGCGACGCGGATTCACGGAATCTGCTGCCTGCAATATTTGGCACAAGAATCCGGCTCGCGTGAGGGCACAACCGGGTTTTTCTTGCGGAGAACACTATTCGGGAGATCCGGATCGGTGTGGGCATTCGAGCGAAGCTCGAACCGTCTTCGCTCCAGTTGAGAGCGAGCGGCTAAACCCCCTCAGCAATCCGAACCGTTCAGGGCTGGCGAAACGGTGCGGTCTAGTGGTGCAGCACCCGCGCTTCAGGAGCGGAGACTCGGGGGAAGCCGAGCCAGTCTTCTTCGATATCGAGAAGCATCATGGCATAGGCGATGACAGCCGCGGGGTCCTTATGGCGGCCGAGATCGATCTGGCGCTGGATGCGATCCATGGTGGTCATATCAAGGATGAGATTTTTCGGAAGTATGTAGTTTCTCAAGGGCCCGTCCTTTGGAGTTAGTGGTTCTCCCATAGTTTTAGTGCCACAGAGATCAGAGGCACCACCACGCATCTCTTGATACGATGCGATTTGCGAGGATAGGGGCTGCCTGGCGGTGCAATATTTCGCAGTGCTGGGTAACAGGTTCCCTGAGGCAGGGCATTTCTTCCGTAAGCGTTTGGCGAATCCACTGTTTTACGGTTCAAGGCATTCGAGAGAGGGAACGATATGAAGAAGGGTTATTGGGTGGTGGCGTACCGACGGTCGGTGACGAGGCGACGATGAAGAACTATGTGACGCTGGCTGTAGCGGCGCTAGGGAAGTTTCGAGCGCGCACGCTGGTGCCGCCGGGGAGTGCGGTTACGGCTCACGAGGCTGGGTTGCAGCAGATGACGGTCGTGGTTGAGTTCGATAGCTACGAGATCGCTTTGGCGGCGTATGAGAGTGCGGATTATAAGAAGGCGTTGGCTGCGCTTGGTCCGGGTGTGGAGAGGGACTTTCGGATTGCTGAGGGGGTTTAGCCGCTCGCCCTCAACTGGAGCGAAGACGGTTCGAGCTTCGCTCGAATGCCCACCTTAGCGCGATGAGACTGCGCGAAGATGGGGCACCCGGCGCTTCTCTGTCTCAGCACCACCCTTTGCAACATCGAGGAGGATGGGACACCCGAGCATTCTTGATTGCGAAGGTTAGATTGGGGCACCCGGCTCAGGTTCGGCACCGGTCATATTTTCCGCTTGCAACCCTTCCTTCGGCTTTACTTCGTAGATTCCAGAGCGTGAAATCTGAACTTCCGATCACAAATCGTGATTTCTGCCCAAGCCGGTTCCTCTATTTCAAACACCTCTTGATGAATTGGATTCTTCATCAGGAAAACGAATTCTTGCCCTGTCGGAAAGTCGTCCGCAATGAATTTGCGGCGGGCAAATCTTTCATTTGTGTCGCTTCGAATAGTGGAGACAGTCGCCCCATTCAAAATCATCGATAGGTAACTAGTGTCCACGACCAAGTATTTTCCAACTTCCGCACCGGTGTAGTTCCATACGTTAGTAACCAGAGCTAGCGTCACGTTGCACTTTTTCGGATCGATCGCGAGTCCCTTTGCGTGCCTTGCTAAAAACCTTTGAAGTTCAGGGATTGAGCTGTTCATTTGCTCCGCCGCATTCTTCAATATATTGTTGATTTTCCATTCATCGTAGCTGGTATCTGACTGAATAAGTATCTTGCTCTGAAATAGTATGACTTCGCCGTCTTTCGATACGGCGAGGTCTACATCGGTCAGGGGTTTTCCTCCCGGATCAAATATTTTCTTATCTCGTAGTATGCGGAATCCGGCTCTCATGAAATCTTTTTCAAGAAGGTCTAGATGTTTTTTACCTTTCATTGAGAGATCTCCGCCACCTTCAGTGACTATGATCGTCAGTAGATTTCTGTAAAATCTAGACGTTTCGATGACCGTCAAGGCAAGCATTACTTCCGAATCGTTAAAGTGAATTAGAGGACGATAAAATAAATCCCAGCGATTTGACTGGCTTATAACGAGTTCGAATTGATCGATTAGTGATCGCGCCTTAGTCTCATCTACTTCTAGTGACTCTTGAATAGCGAGCACTAGAGTCCCTCTCTTAAGAGTCGCTACAATCACTGAATTTGTGGCGTCGTAAATAGCTCTTTGCCATATCCTTCCGCATGCCATATAAAACATCAAGATGCCCCATACTTTAGCCAACTCTCGGGCTGAGAAAATGCCCGCCTCAAGAGTGAACTTAGCATCTAGGTCAAGGTCTCGCCCAACGTGCTTCAAGATATTGGAGGAAATGATTGCTTTAACGCTGTGGAGATCCTTTCGCAACTCTTCCCCTGCAGGGCTCTCTAAAAATACTTCTAATTGTTGAGGCTGTAATCCGGATAAAGCTTTAAGGTGCTTCTGCTGCGCCGGCAGATAGACTTTTCCGAAAAGAATCTTATCAACTGAGTCGGCGGAACTATGACGAGTTTTGGACCAGTCCCAAGCTCTCTGCTGATTTGTCTGCTGGACTCTAATCGTTATCGACTCATCCGTGACTGAGGCGTGAGCGTTTTTGTAGGAATAAAAGTCCCAAAACTGACTCGCTTTCAGCGTGTCATTAGCTACTCCAAATGCTTCCACCAAATCATCAACATCGACCGGGCTGTCATCGGAGCCGAGTTGCCCCTTTCTGAAAAGTCTTCGTGCTTCGTTTATGATCACGTTCGCATCGTCTGAAATATCTCGAACATAACCATTGCGGAAGCTCTCCGATACTTCTTTCCCATCAAATGGCGCAATCTCAGCCATCGTTAAAGCGTCGTCGTGGTGAACTCGAAGTGCAACGAAATCTATATTCGTCGCAACATGGACTACTAGGGTTGTAAATGAATGATTCCAAATTTTTAGCTGGCTCGATCTCTTAGCGAGAATCGACATGATTGTCTGAAATTCGGTACTTATTTTTAAGTGAGTTTTCAGTTTAGATTTTTGTTTGCCTGATAAGGACAGCAAGTCGATTCGATCAAAAAGGTTCCTGCAGAGATACGCGGTTGTTTCTACGTCACGTGAAGCTGTGAGAAGCCTTTGAGTACTTAATAGCGAGAGAGTTGCATCAAAATCCTGCTTGATGAACGAACAAACGACTTGGACAAAATCGTCCAAGTCGCCATGTTTCAAGTGCTTCAACAAAATCGATTTTTGGGCCTGCCAGGTTTCCGATCCAACATCTTTTTTCATAGACTCTGCGGTAGCCAACGACAAGGCAGACAACAACAACTAAGACTTTTCCCTACCATTCTTTAGCTGCAGCCGCTTGTGCTTCCGCAACTCATGCATCGGTAGCAGGAGCCGCTGCGGGTCATGATGGCTCCGCAGGTGGCGCAGGAGGGTGAGTCGCGCATGTCGACGATGTCCTTCATGGCGTCGGCGGCGTGGTAGATGCCGCGGTCTTCGAAGGACGGGACCGGGGTGTCGAGGCCGCTGCGGGCGCTCAGGTCTTTCGCTATGGCCGCTGATGGCTCCGAGGCGATTCCCTGCTGGGGTGGGGTGGTGGTGTGGAAGTCGTGGCTGTATCCAAATTCAGAAGCAGATCCCTCCGCTTCACTGCGGGATGACAACAAAGAAGACTGCGCAGGCTGAGCAGAGGCGTTCAGGTTGGGGATGACCGTGTTCGATGGGCTGGTGACGGTGCCTTCGATGGGGATGGAGTGCTGTCCCTGCGACTGGTTCTGATTCTGATTCTGCGGGGCGAGGCCGCTGAAGAGGTCGAGCTGGTGGCCGGAGAGGAAGCGGATCTGGATCCAGCGGAAGATGTAGTCCATGATCGACTTGGCGTAGCCGATCTGCTCGTTGCCGGTCCAGCCGGAGGGCTCGAAGCGGGTGTGGGCGAACTTTTCGCAGAGGACGCGCAAGGGCACGCCGTGCTGCAGGGCGAGCGAGACGGCGGTCGCGAAGGAGTCCATCAATCCGGAGACGGTGGAGCCCTCCTTGGCCATGCGGATGAAGATCTCGCCGGGCTGGCCGTTCGGATATAGGCCGACGGTGATGTAGCCCTCGTGTCCGGCGAGGCCGAACTTGTGGGTTACGCTGGCGCGTTCGGCGGGGAGACGGTGACGGACGGCGCGGGGTGGAGACTGGGCGTCGGCGGAGTCGGAGTTCTTGAGAGCGGCTTCGGCGATGTGGCGGAGCTGGGTTTCGAGGGCGGCGATCTTTGCCTGGGCTTCGAGCTGGACTTGCGCGGCGGCAGCTTTGGCGGCGGCTACGGCTTCTTCGATTTCGATGGACCCGGCGGCTGCGGGGGCGATGACGTTGGTGCTGCGGGTTCCCGCTACGTTCGTCGATCTTGTTCCTTTTTTATCCTCGTCGGTCTGCGCGGTGACGTTGAGGGGCTGGGTGCCCTTGGAGTTGTCGCGGTAGATGGCTACGGCCTTGAGGCCCTGGCGCCAGCTCTCCATGTAGGCCTCGGCGATGTCGTCGACGCTGCAGTCCTGCGGGAGGTTGACGGTCTTCGAGATTGCGCCGCTGAGGAAGGGTTGCGTCGCGCCCATCATCTTGATGTGGCCCATGTAGGAGATGCTGCGGGTTCCCTTGGAGGGCTTGAAGGAGCAGTCGAAGCAGGCGAGATGCTCGGGCTTAATGGCGGGAGCGCCTTCGATGGTGCCAGTGGCGTCGATGTAGCTGACGATGGCGTTGACCTCGGACTCGCTGTAGCCGAGCTTGATGAGGGCGGAGGGGACGGTGTTGTTGACGATCTTGATCATGCCGCCGCCGACCAGCTTTTTGTACTTCACGAGGGCGAGGTCGGGCTCGATGCCGGTGGTGTCGCAGTCCATCATGAAGCCAATGGTGCCGGTGGGGGCCAGCACGGTGACCTGGGAGTTGCGGTAGCCATGCTTCTCACCGTGAGCGAGGGCGCCGTCCCAGGCGTGGCGGCTGGCTTCGATGAGCTGGTCGAGTTGCGGAACGAAGAAGGGCTCGGCTGAGTTCTTCGACTTGCCGATGTTGTTGACCTCGGCGCGGTGCATGCGGATGACGTCGAGGAACGGCTCGCGGTTGACGTAGAAGCCGGGGCAGGCTCCGCCGGCGATGTGCGCCTGTTGCGTGAGCGGCGTTGCTGCTCCGAGGGCGGGGCAGGTTTCGGCGATACGGGAGGACTGCCAATACGCATCACCACAAAGGATGGAGGTGAGGGTAGCGGCGAAGTCGCGGCCGGCGTCGGAGTCGTAGGGCAGACCGAAGGCCATCAGCAGCGCACCCAGATTTGCGTAGCCAAGGCCGAGCGGGCGATAGTCGTGCGAGTTCTTCGCGATCATCTCTGTGGGGTAGCCGGCGGCGTCGACGATGATCTCCATCGCAGTGGTGACGATGGCGATGGCGTGGCGGTAACTGGGAATGTCGAACTGGCCGCCGGGGGTGAGGAACTTCAGGAGATTGAAGGAGGCAAGGTTGCAGGCGGAGTCGTCGAGGAACATGTACTCCGAGCAGGGATTGGAGGCGTTGATGCGGCCGGTATTTTTGCTGGTGTGCCAGCGATTGATGGTGGAGTCGAACTGCATGCCGGGATCGCCGCACTGCCAGGTGGCTTCGGCGATCGAGTGCATGAGGTCGCGGGCTTTGAATTCCTGGACGGGCTTTTTGTCCTTGACTGTGCGGGTAACGAAGGTGCCGTCAGTCTCGACGGCGCGCATGAACTCGTCAGTGACGCGGACGGAGTTGTTGGCGTTCTGAAAGAAGATGGAGCTGTAGGCCTCGGAGTCGGGGCTGCTGCCGTCGTAGCCGGCCTGCATGAGGTGCCAGGCCTTCTGCTCTTCCTTCACCTTGCACTGGATGAAGTCGTCGATGTCGGGATGATCGACGTTGAGGATGACCATCTTGGCGGCGCGGCGAGTCTTGCCGCCGGACTTGATGACGCCGGCGAAGGCGTCGAAGCCGCGCATGAAGGAGAGCGGGCCGGAGGCGGTGCCGCCGCCGCTGAGAGTTTCCATGCTCCCGCGGATGTTCGACAGGTTCGAGCCTGCGCCGGAGCCCCACTTGAAGAGCATGCCCTCGGTCTTGGCGAGGGTGAGGATGGAGTCGAGGGAATCCTGGACGGAGTTGATGAAGCAGGCGGAGCACTGGGGCTTGGTGTAGCCGGTGACGCTGAAGGCTACTTCCGCGCGCGATTGATCCCAGTGCCAGTTCTGGGCGTCGGAGTTGGGGTCGAGACGGTCGCAGCCGACGTTGAACCAGACGGGCGAGTTGAAGGCGACCTTCTGATTGAGGAGAAGGTGGGCGAGCTCGGCGTAGAAAGTGTCAGCGGCTTCGGGCGAGGCGAAGTAGCCGCCCTTGATGCCCCAGTCGCGGATGGACTCGGCGACGCGGCTGATGAGGGCGCGGACGCCGGATTCGCGCTCGTTGGTGCCGTTGAGGCCGTGGAGGTACTTCGAGGCCACGATGTTGGTCGCGGTCATGGACCAGTCGGCGGGAACCTCGACGTTCTTCTGCTCGAAGATGATCTTGCCCTTGAAGTCCTGAATGACGGCGTCGCGGAGCTCCCAGACGATCTCGTCGTAGGGGGAGATGCCGGGGCGGGTGAAGTGGCGATCGAAGGCGAGGCCGGGGGCGCGGGAGGTGAAGGGCGGCGCGGTCTGGAAGCCGGTATTTTGGGGCTTGCTTGGGCTCTGGGTTGGAGTGTGGCCCTGAGTCTGATTGGGGATGGTCGCCATGGTAAAACTCCTTCTAATTTGATGAAAATCTATAACTTTTGGCTCACGTCGTTCAGTGAGTCTGGCCCGGTTTTTGAGACGACTTCTCCGCTTTTAGGGGTGAGCAGTTGAACCCGGCGGGGAGGGCGTCGGCGGCAGAGGAGCGAAAAAAATAAGGTAAATCGAATGTGTCTTTGACGATGAATCGAATGTGTCTTGAGGTGGTGCAGTCGTGAAAATAACGCCCTCTGTGGGGTGTGTCAAGTATAAAGCACAACATATTGTGTTGCCTGTGCGAATACCCGTATTAATGCGAGGTAAATGGCCCGGAGGTGCGAAAAATGGGGGTTTTGGCTGTGGATTTTCGCTGGAGGGCGCGAAATTGGTGGGTTTACTGGTCAGTAATAGGGCATCGTTTGAGGGTAGGCGCGGCGGGGGTGAAGGGCAAGGTGCAGGAGTGGTGCAGATTGGTGTGGACGGGGGTGGAAATGTGGGAAAGCGGGGGTCATTTGGTATCCCACCGTGTGTGGCTCATATCTGACAGCACCACCACCATCCCGTGCCCCATCTTCGGCGCGGTCTTATCGCGCGCGGGCGAGTGGGCCATCGTGCGAAGCACGATCCGTCTCTCTTCGTCAGAGCCGGGAAATCCGGACTGGAGTTGATACAAATTCCTTGCATTCTGAATCGAGCACCGTTAGTTTCAGAAGGTTCCTCTGTATCAATTCCTTCTGCTTGGATGGTTCCCACTTGAAACGTGCGCTCGTAAGTTCGCTCGTGTATTTTCTTGCGGCTGGTAATTCAGCCTTCGCTCAACAGGCCGCATTATCTCCTTCGTCCCCCTCTACCGGCGGCACTGCTCCTTCGGGAGCCTCGGCCCGCATCGTTCCTGGGTCGAAGATATTCATTGAACCCATGGATGGGTTTGATACCTATCTTTCAGCTGCAATTCTGAAGAAGAAGGTGCCTGTGATGGTCGTTGATGACCGGGCCAAGGCAGACTTCGTTGTGACGGGCGGCTCCCATGTCGACAAGGCCGGATGGGCGAAGACGATATTTGTCTCTCCCCTTCCCCATGCGGAGGCGAGTATCGCTATCAAGGATGCTCACAGCGGCAATCTGGTTTTCGCGTATAACGTCGATAAATCTAACGCTGCGCGAGCCAATCAAAGCACTGCAGAAGCTTGCGCCAAGCATTTGAAAGAGGCGATCGAGAAGAAGTGAGGCATTGGCAAGCGACAATCTACTCCCGGACTGTGCCCCTAGCCTGCGGAGCGTGATGAATAGGCAATTGCGCGACGCGCGATCCGCATTCCATCGGCCCACCCTGTCGGGATCTTCGCCGTGGCAAAAATGGCCCACCGTCGCGCGATAGGACTGTCGCGAAAATGGGCGCAGGCTCCGATGATGGTGGTGTGGTCAGATGTGGGCCACCCGTCCGTCGCCTCAAGGATGGTAGGAATTTATCTCATTTCAGAAGCCTTTGAGGGATCATACGATGTCAGTGACATTTTCTAATATAAAAGTTGGGCACTTTTACTCGAGAAATACACTCGCCGCGTTGTGGGGCTACTCGTCGTATCATGCCCTCGCAAGGGGTGTTGTTACGCCCAAGACCGATGACAAAATAGTCCTGTTCGTTACTGAGAACAAACAAGAGTCAGCAGAGCAGTACGTGGATCAGTTGAATGGCGACGTGCTTCATTGGGAAGGTCCCAAAGATCATTTTGCAGAAGAGCGAATGTTGAAAGCTGCGCAATCAGGGGAAGAGATTCATCTGTTTCATAGGAACCGTCATCACTCAGACTTCACTTACCTTGGAAAAATCGCAGTTGAGAAGCACAGGATTATTATCGGCAGTCCAAGCAAATTTGTATTCAGAGTTCGTCAGATTTAGCCGTGAAAAGACGGAGCGAAGATGGTGCACGCATGTTTAGCAATCTGGATTAGATCTGGGCGCCGCTTCTCTTAACAGAGCAAGAATGGAGAAGCAAATATGGATGTAAACGATATCAAAGAAATTTCAAAGACCCGTTTTGATATTTTAGCGGGCTACACCCGCTTACCCGGCGCCTTTTTATTTGGCAAAGAATTGGCTTACTTCAGCATCGCAAGCGATAGAGTGCTTGGTGTCTTCATTCGAGACACAACCGATGGTGACTATGCCGGTATCATCATAGGCCCGGATGAATACAGTCAATACAGAGCCGTAGATGTAAAGACCTTCACAGATTCGATAGATATAGCCAAAGCTGAGCTTAAACAATCTTTAGTGGAATGGTCATACAGGCCTGATTCGGATTTTTACCAAGGTGGTCCAAAGGTCGAGAGACTCGACATCTTCATCCTGTGCTCCGGCATCGCAATTAAATCCTTCGTTCCTTGCTCTTGCTACGCACGAATCATTTGCGAGTGCAAGAAATGTCGTAGAGCGGATGATGCCTTATTTCGTAGATATAGACGGCAACTTCGTAAAGGATTTCCAATCTGACGGGTTCGATGCTCGCGCTTGGGAGCTTTACTTATTCGCAGCGATGACTGAGCAAGGATGCGTGTTCGACCGAACTATATATGCACCCGATTACTACTGCGATCACTTCGGGTCTCAGTTTTTTATTGAAGCTACAACGGTGAACGCCACGAAGAAGAACGGCATCATTTCCGAACCAGACTTCGCGAGCATGGGCAAGGAGGAATACAAAAACTATCTTTTGAACTACATGCCCATAAAATGGGGAAGCGCTTTGTATTCGAAGCTTCAAAAGAAGTACTGGGATCTACCTCATGTGAGCGGCAAGCCAATCCTCTTCGCCGTTCAAGACTTTCATTTGCCGCAAGCCATGTCGGTTTCAGGAAGCACACTCATGCCTTATCTATATGGCATTGAATTTAGTGCGCTATACGATATGGATGGAAACCTCTTTGTAAATCGGGGAATTAGGGCCGACCACACTTGGGGTGGAAAGACAATACCTTCGGGTTTCTTCAACCAACCAGAAGCGGACAATATTAGCGCGGTGATTAGCAACCCCCTAGGGACACTATCAAAGTTCAACCGAATCGGACTAGGCGCTGGTTTCGGCAGTGATGCGATTCGTATGCTCTTCACAGGCACATGTCATGACCATGATCCGAACGCTTCGGTTCCAATCCCATTCCGAATGACTGTCCGGGCCGGACATTGGGACGAGCCTTGGTGCGGCGGCATGAATATCTTTCATAACCCCAACGCAAAACATCCGTTAGATCCCGATATGTTTCAAGGCGTGGCGCAACACCATTTTACGAACGGTAAGCTCGTTAGCTTGCTCCCGAAATTCCATCCTTATGGAGCCATGAATATGACTATTGTCCCGGACCGAATTGGTTAGATGAGTGCGAATGAAGTCCGCGAGTTGAAGCCAGATTCCCAAAATGGGAATCCCTCAAAAATAAATCCTGAAAAGTGGCAATTTTCGAGCCCGAAAAATGACCGTCAACTTACCAGCTTTCACCAGCAATCCACCACACATTCACCATCAAAAAACCACGTTCTGCACCCCCGTTTTTGCCAAAACCCCCAGCAAAAACGGGGTAAACCAGCCCCGGTCTCGTGAAGATCGGGTCGCCCATTGGTGGTGGTGCGGTCCAATACGGACCCGCCGTCCGCGGTGGTTATTTTATTGCGACGGCTACAAGGCGAGGTCTATTCAATATGTTGCCGATCTCGACTTGGCGAATATCAATCGTTGGCTTAATCAAAAGAAATGCCTCCGCAAGAATCGACGCCATCCAATTGCGAACTTTGCCGCTATTGTTGATAAAGCTGTAGCACGTAGATTCCTCAAAGCAATCGATTCCCTGTTCCTCCCGCTCGGAGTAGAGACGCTTCCTGGCCTCCCTGGTGGAACGGGAGAACAAGCTCTCATACACCGCCCTGGCGGAGAGCCACAACTTGTTAACAGGATGCTGGATATCAACAATGAAGACTCTCACGTCGCTAAATGCTGCGAACAGCGCGCGCACATCGTCAACTTCATTGAAATGATTAATGCCATGGTTCGTTTCATTTGGGAAATTGACGATAGCTTTCCCGCCAACGCGCAAATGCCGATGAATATTGTCTACAAAATTGTGCGGATTGGTGACATGCTCAATAACATCCGACGAATATACGACGTCAAAAGTGCTCCCAAGATTGAGTCCTTCTTCGCAAAAGTCACAGCTTCTCAGTTGCAAATTTTTGTAATATTTCCCGTAATTAGAGCCTAAATATTCGAGTGTTTTTTCGGATTGGTCGACACCCAATACAAAGGCGTTTTTCCGCAAAGATGCGTAGCGAAAGGCAAAAATTCCGATGCCGCAGCCAACTTCCAGGATTGAAGTGACGCTCTTATCCAGGAAAAATTTTGATAGTTCGTATGAGTAAATCACAGCATTCGGCGCCGCAAACGGACGTCTAAGGACAGAAAACATCTGACACGCTACCTCTTCGGGATCTAACAGGTTTGAGTAGATGGAGCACGGGAGGCAAACTAAACCGGTCAAGAGCTTGGCGCTCTGTTGGCTGACACTTCGGCTTTCCCATGAAACATAACGATACCCCGGTTGGCCGCTTCAGTGCAATCTGCATGAAACGGTTATGCGCTAGAGAGCGCGAACCGGATTGCCAGCAAAAATCGGTAAATCAGCCGGAGACAATAACCTACACCTGTGGGCTGGAAGATGGTTTTTGCAGGTGGGTTGAGAGCCACTGGTCGGCGGGATAGGAGAGGATGCTGGCTTCGCCGAGGCGGCGGTAGCTTTCGAACTGCGACTCGGTGAACCATTGGTTCATGGTGGTGTCGTTGGGGAAGGCGTGGTGTTTCTTGTGGAAGTTGATGAGATCGGCGGGAAGGCCGTTGGTGAAGGCCGTCTTGACGTAGAGGATTCTGCCGGTGGCTCCGCTGGGGTAACGGATCGTTCCCATGACGCTGTGGCAGGGGCTGACGGGTGGGTCGCCGGTGAGCTCGAGCTTTGAGATGTCGAGTTCAATTTCGGCGCCGCAGTCGATGCGGCATTTGCGGATGGCCATGCCGATGCCTTCGAAGGCCAAGTCGCCGTCCTGCTCGGCGTCGCAGATGACGATGGTCATGCAGTGGCGGCGGACAAGCTCGTAGAGGCCCATGTTCTCGAAGTGGCCGCCGTCGGTGAGGTAAACGAAGGCGGCCTCGTCGTTGACCATGCCGAAGAGTTCGGCGAGGAGATAGAAGAGCCCGAAGGCGGGCGAGGAAGGATTGCCGTTGAGGCGGGGCAGAAGAAAGCTCTGACGGCGAGGGTTGCGGATCCAGAGACCGAGGCGGACGTTGAAGATGGTCAGGAGGAAGGCCATGGTGGGGCTGGAGTGATAGCCCCAGTTCGGGCTGACGGCGGCTCCTGAGGCTGCGACGGCGGTGGCCATACGCGGACCTCCATCATAGTAGGCGTAGTTGAGTGTGGGAGTGTAGCCATTGAACTGCACGCGCTTGCCGTCTGCGTCGGTCCAGCCGACGTCGTAGCCGCAGTAGAGCGGAGTGAAGGCGAAGGATGTGCCTTTGCGCTCCTGGTAGGCGAGGTCTTCGCCGAAGGAGAGGTTGAGAGTGGTGCAGAAGATGGGAAATGGGCCCTGGTAGGTGGGGAGCTTCGGATTGATGTTGCCGTCGTATGGAAGGAGGTTTGCAGGGGCGTTGCTGAAGGCGGCGGGAAGCAGATCGATGAGGCGGATGCGCCTGTCGGAGGCAGAGAAACCGGTGAAGCGGTTGGGGCGGCGGTCGGGTTCGCTGGCTCCGGCGTAGCAGCGGGCGAGGCGGTCGCGGTAGAAGGCGTGGAGGGAGAACTCGTTGATATCGATTCGCCAACCGAAGAGCGCGGCGGTGAGGGCGAGGATCAGGAGCAGCAGGAAAAATTCCACGTGCGGGATCGACTGCTGCCCGAGAGAGGTTTCGAGTGCCGTCAATGCCTTCTCGACAACGAAGGACAGGATGAGGGTCAGGCCGACGATGAAGATTGGCGGACCAATGAGGGCGAGGGCGTTGAGCAACCGGGAGAGAGCCGAATTTTTGTCGCCCGCTGTTCCGCTGGTGAAGGAGCTCTTGCCCGCCAGAACGCTGACCAGGGTGGTTCCGAGCCAGCCGAGTACGAGCGGCTTTCCGACGTAGGCGACGCTGAAGAGATCGTGCGCAAGGCGGGGACCGAGGAGCGAAGCGCCGACGATGCCGAACCAGGCGAAGCCGAAGAGAAAGCTCCACGCGCGAAGACGGGCAAACCACTCACGCACAGAGCCGTCGACGAGATTTCCGACAATGCCGCCGCCGATCTCGACGGAGATGAAGATGATCGCCAGCGCGATAGGGGGCAGGACGGCGATGTTGAAGCGGGTGATCTCGTCTACGGGAAGGAAGAAGGACGAGGCGAAGACGAAGAAGCGCGAGAGGCCGACGAGGATATAGGCGGCCCCCATGGCTCCGGGAACCGCGAGGAAGAGAATGGAGGCTCTCCAGTCGCGAGGGAGTGCGCGTCCGGCAGCGAGGATAAGCAGGCCGATGCCTGAAAGGAGTGCGACGAAGACCCAGGAGGTCGAGGGTTCTTCGTTGAAGCGCTTTAGCGGCGACCACCAGTGGAAGGAGTAGGCCGACCACCATTGACGGAGATCGTTGATGCCGTTTGTGCGCAAGATCCACTTGCCTTCGGGGTTTGTTTGCGCCGGGTGCGTGCCGGGTTGGGGCGGCACGAGCACGCAGGACTGCGCGAGCGTGTGAAGTTGACGCACGTATTGGATCGCGCTGGGTGCTGCCGGGCTGCTGCCCGGCGGCGGAAGAGATCGCACAGGACAGGGGACTGCATTGCCAGTCGCAGCGAGGATGTCGCCGAGCCAGAATGCGGAGCGAAACAGATAAGGCGACACGACAAAAGAGGCAATGACGAGGGGAAGAAGCACGAGACCTATTACCGCTCCTTGTCTGAGACCTCTGGGTACCTTTTTTCCGTTCTGCTTTCCGTGGTTTTTTCCGTTGTCCGGCGTGGGGACGGGACCGATCTGCGACCAGATGAAGAACGATGCGATTGCAAAGCAGACGATGATGACGATTGCCGCGTCGCCGCCGTGGAGGATAAGTTCAGACGCGGTGGCGCCGGCGTGGTTTATGCGCCAATGGGGCAGCACAAGAACAAACAGAATCGTCGCGACGAGGACGATCTGGTTGAGGAAGGTATTGCGCAGCCAGATGGAAAAGGCGACCCAGGTATCGGCGGTGAAGAGCCCAACCTCTGGGGTGAGGTAGTTGGAGTAGCGGCGCAACCAGCGCAACGGCTCGGGCCACAGGCTGCGTTCGGCGTGTTTACTGGGCAGAGGCTGAAGCAGACGCTCGACCTTATCAAGCTTGTCGTGCGAGATCCACGAGGCGAGGAACTGATGGATGTATCCGCCGCCGGAGACGGTGGAGAGATAGTCGAAGGAGCCGAGTTTGTCGAGCGCGGCGAGGCCCTGGAGCACGCCGAGATTGAACGTGGCACTGCGAATACCTCCACCGGAAAAGCAGATGCCTTTGAGGTTGAGACTCTCGGCTGCGAAGTAGACATCTTCCAAAGGATCGTCGGGCTGCCATTGTCCTCGCGCGGCCAGTTCCTGCTCCAGGAGCCATTTTGAGGGCGGGTATTCGACCAAGGTGGCCATGCTGGCCTGCACCCGCGGTTGACCGTGTAGCCGCTCGGCTATCTCCTCAAGGGAGGATTCAGCGACACGTTTTGGTTGTTCGTCATGGCGAAAAAACTTGATCCATGCCTCATCGAGGGCAGCGCTCAGCACATGCGTCTGCTCGACCACAACCTCGGCGCGAAACTCGGCGAGCCTGTGCTTTCGTGGGAAGGCCTTCATCTCCTCGGCGAGACGGCGGCAGTAATCCCAAGGGGCGTGCTCGCGGCGCTTCTGGTCCTGTGCTTGTTCGGGGGAGATCGCCATCGAGGCTCCTGTTCAAGAATGCGTTCGAGGCTGTGCGGTCCTGGTGGAGACGCGCGCAGGATTTGCTCAGAGGCCCGTTTGATTTGATTAACGAAAGATAGCAAAACATCGAAGCGTGAGACGACGGCGATGGATCAGGGTGATGCGGTGGTTAACGTTTGGGGGTTGGCACTGCCGGGGAGTGGATTGGTGATAGTGGCACGGTGGCCCAGGGTTTGGATGAGGTCGGGGATGTCGTAGTGGAGGAGGACGCCGGGGAGAATGTCTTCGGGGGCGTCGATGGGCATGGGGGATTGGAGTAGGCTCTTGTAGCTTTCTAACGTGTGGCCGATGGTGATGTGTTTGAGGCGGGGGTCGAGGACGGCGGCGTGGAGGAGGACGAGGCCGAGGTGGCCGCTGGCCTGGGCGGTGATCTGGTTGGGGTCGCCGGTGGTGCTGCCCTGCATGAAGTTGACGGCGGCAATGACGTCGTCGACGCGAAGGCCCAGGAGGGTTTTGCCGACTAGTTCGGCGCGGAGCTCGGTGAGGTAGAAGGGGCCCAGGATGGAGGCTTTGGTCTCCTCATTGCCGGGTGGGCTGGGGCGGGGGGCGATGACGAGGACTGCGGTGCCGGCGTCGGCCAGGGCTCGGAACTTTTTGATCTCTTCGGTGCGGGAGGGCTCCAGCGCAGGGGCGAGCGAGTCTTTCAGGACGAGGAGGACGGGATGCTTGCCGTCGGCCGAGCGGTAGAACTCGGCCTGGATGTTGATGCCGGGGGCGGTGGCGAGGGTGAAGCGGTGGCGGACGTGGACGTCTCCCTCTGGTGGGGATGCGAGGGGCGGGGATTGTGTGTTGATGGGCGCGGGGTCACCGGGTTTTACAGTGGCGTGGGTGACTTCGCGGATGGTTTGCTGGAGCTGGGGTGGGGTGAGGGGTTTTGGCTTGGGCAGGGTGGCGTAGCGTTTGAGGGTAAGGGTGTGGACGGTTTCGCTGCCGGGGCAGCTGGTGGAGAGCTGGCCGGTAGGTGTGACTTGGAGGGCGTCTTTGGGGAGGTTGGCCGGTAGGGCGAAGGTGCTGGAGCCGGGTGTGGGCGGTGGGGGCAGGATGGGGGCGGCCTCGGAGTGGGCTAGATGAGTTAGGAAGAAGGAGACGATTGGATCAGTGATGGGGCCTAGGTTTCCATGGCGGCCTATGCCGGTGATCCATTGCAGCGCGGCGGTTGCGGGGATGGAGTTGGAGGAGTCGGGGTTCAGGGTGGGGCCGGTGGGGACGCCGGGGGGTGGGTTGCTGGTTGGTGTGCCCGCCGATGCCGGGTCGAAGAGGGCGTAGAAGCGGCGGGATTCGGTGGCGGTGGCGAGGGCTCCGGCGTAGGGGAACATGTCCTGGGCGGTGGAGATGATGGCGTAGGGACGGGGGGCGGCAACTTCGACCCAGTCGGGGAAGTCGAGACCGGAGGAGATGAAGTTGGGGGTGGATTGCTCGGCGTCCTGGGGGCCGAGGGTTGGGAGAAGGGTATCGAAGCTGGTGAGATAGCAGGCTACGGCGATGGCGTGGACGCGGGGGTCGAGGGCGCCGAGGAGCGCGGTCATGGTGCCGCCGCCGGAACAGCCGAAGGCTCCGATGCGGTTAGGGTCTATGTCGGGGCGCGAGGTGAGGTAGTCGACGGCGCGGATACCGTCCCAGGCGAAGGTGCGGGCCAGGGCGTCGCCGATCAGGGTGGGCTGGAGGCCGGCTTCGCCGTGTTCGCCGGTGGCGGCCTTTAATAGAGTGCTGCCTGCGTTGGCGGGGTCGGGGTATTGGAGGCGCTCACCCTGGCCGATGGGGTCGTAGGAGAGGACGGCGAAGCCGTTGCGGGCGAAGGTGCTGGCGAAGGTGTAGTCGGTGGCTTTGCCGGTGAAGCCGTGGCCGGGAGCGACTACGATGGCGGGGAGTTTTTGCAAGGTGTTTGGGTTTGCGTTGGGTTTGGGGTCGGGGACATAGAGGAGCGCGGTTACGGGGAAGTTGGGTTGGGATTCGTAGAGGATTTTTTCGATGCGGAAGCCTTCGACTTGGATGGTGCCGAGGACCTTGGCGTTGAGGGGAGTTTTTTCGGGTAGGCCGCCGATGAGGGTGAGGATTTTTTGGTGAACTTCGTGCTGGCGGGCTTCAGCCTGGGTGCGGGTGTTGATGGCGGCGATTGTGGCGCGGCGGGCGGCGGTTTGTTTGGCGGCGATTTCGTCGAGGTAGTTGGTGAGTTCGGCGCGGCCGACGTTGGCGGGACTGCTGGGGTCGGGTTGAGCCTTGGGGGCGGTGGAGGGAGGAGTTTGCGCGGAGAGCAGTGTAGCGGCGAGGAGAGCGGCGCAGGGGAAGAGATGGAGGGTTCGCATCGTGCTGTCTTGATACACCGCGGAGAGAGGCGGGTCAATAGATGGTCGTACCAGTTTGAGTTCCTTGCGACGGATATTGATTGAAAGGAACTTGCGTGTAGTGTGATGCGTAGAGGGGAGAACAGCCGGGCTTGATTGATTTGTCGCTTGCGATTACTGAATGGCAGGTGTGGACATGATGAGAAGGCTATTCGCCGCGAGGTTCGATCGGTTGGGTGGATGGAGTGCTTCGGGAATCCTTCGCTGCGCTCAGGAAGACAGCGGGAACAGGTAACGGCAGCAACAGAACAGGCTACGGCGGGAACAGGAAGAGGCGGCAAGGAACAGGTGGCAAGGAACAGGCGACAGCGGCAGGAACAGAAGCAGAAAAAGCCACAAGCTACAGCTACAGTTCGACACGAACAGGTAAGGACACTCAGATGGAAGTTGCCAATCCGGAGCGGAGCTTAGTGCAAAGCGAGGCCGGCTCGCGGGCAGATACGTGGACGCTGATGGGGATTGCTGGGGTGGTCGCGGTAATTCATCTGCTGACGAATGGACGGTATGGATTTCATCGTGACGAGTTGCAGTTTTTGAGCGATGCGCGGCATCTGGACTGGGGGTTTGTGGCGTATCCGCCGCTGACTCCGTTTGTGGAGCGCATGGGGTTGGAGATTTTTGGGGTTTCGCTGGTGGGGTTGCGATTCTTTTCGGTGGTTGCGCAGGCGCTGGCGATTGTTGTGACGGGGCTGATGACGCGGGAGCTCGGCGGGGAGCGGCTGGCGCAGGTCACTGCGGCCCTTGTGGTGGCGACGTCGGGGCTGCCTGTGTTTCAGGGTACGGAGTTTCAGTATTCGAGCTTTGATTATTTGTGGTGGACGCTGATTGCTTACTTCGTGATTCGACTGTTGAAGACGGAGCATCCGCGCTGGTGGATGGCGATTGGGGCGAGCGTCGGCGTTGGATTGCTGACGAAATACACGATTTGCTTTTTCATTGCGGGGATTTTGGGTGGGATGCTGTTGACTCGCGCGCGGCGATTCTTTTTGAGCGGGTGGTTCTGGTGTGGGGTGGGTGTGGCGCTGCTGATCTTTCTGCCTAACCTTTTGTGGCAGGTGCGGCATGGATTTATCTCGGTTCATTTTTTGCAGCATATTCATGCGCGGGATGTGGGGCAGGGGCGGGCGAATGGGTTTGTGAAGGATCAGTTCACCATCTGTACGAATTTGTTTGCGGCGCCGTTGTGGATCGCGGGGTTGATTTATTTTCTGCGGGACCGGCGCTATCGGATGCTGGGGTGGATGTACGTGATCCCGCTGGTGCTGTTCTTCGTCGGCAAAGGGCGAGGGTATTATCTGGCGGCGGCGTATCCGATGCTGTTTGCGATGGGCGCGGTTGCGGGGGAGCGTTGGGTGGCTTCATTGCGGCGGGGTTGGCGGCTGGCGGTGGAAAGTGTGCTTTTTGCCGGATTGGCGGCGTATGGGTTGTTTGTCTATGCGCTGATTGTGCCGCTGGCCGCGGGCGGGCCGCTGAAGCAGTTTGCGTTGAAGAACAATGGCGATCTAAGGGAGGAGATCGGGTGGGATGACTTGGTGAAGACGGTCGCGGGGATTCGCGATTCCCTGCCCCCGACGCAGCGAGACAGTGTTGGTGTGCTGGCGGGGAACTATGGCGAACAGGGGGCGGTGGAGATTTTGGGCCCGGCATATCATTTGCCGATGCCGATCAGCATGACGAATTCGGCTTGGCTGCGCGGGTATCCTGCGCCGCAGCCTTCGACGCTGATTGTGCTTGGATTTTCGCGGGAGGGTGCGGACAAAGCGTTTACGGCTTGTACGCCAGCGGGACATAACGGCAACTCGGAAGGGGTGAAGAACGAGGAGAGCGAGTACCACCCGGATATTTTTGTTTGTGGGCCGCCGCGGATGCCGTGGCCTGAGTTCTGGAGGACGCACCAGAGATATGGATGAGCGCGGACGCGCGCAAAGATCACAGCAAGAAAGGCAACAGCAGATCCCCTTCGGGGATGACAACAAGAAAAGCAACAGCGGGAGTCTTTCTGGAGAAACAAATGTCAATAGCAGAGGACCGACCACGTTCCTGTGGATAAAGCATTTGTTCGGTTTTTGTGGTGAGTTGTGGTGAGTTTC
Organism: Edaphobacter sp.; assembly: GCA_025462755.1. GTDB lineage: Bacteria > Acidobacteriota > Terriglobia > Terriglobales > Acidobacteriaceae > Edaphobacter. The sequence continues at coordinate 1,649 of JAOAPF010000327.1, read as the reverse complement.
AGGTTTTTTGGGGATCCTGTTTGGTTTTGCTCCCGGAATTTTGGGTGGTGGAGACGGGAATTGTGCTTTTTTCTGCACAAAATACGTGGTGAATTTGTGGTGATTCGGTGGTTCTTGTGTGTATTTTGCTGGTGGGAAACGACGACGACGAGGACCGGGGTGAATTGGGCGGAGTGGATCGGTTTGGAGTGACTGAAGTTTCCGAAAATCGCGACTTTTCGGGAGCCAGCTATTTCACCCAGCCCACGGCAGCCCAAGCTCCCTCTAATGGGCGCGTTAGAACAGCTATTTCTTTTACGTGATCGTTTTGTGGAGAGAGCAGAAAAACGCGGTAAGTTGTGAGTTCGATGGGGTGGCCACTGAACAGGCGAAGCATCCCCCGCGGGGTATAGAAATCGGTTTTGGTTTTCTTGGTGAGGACAGCGACAGCGCTTGAATCAGGTGCCCACGCCACAGAATCGATCATCGAGCCGGGCACGAACACATGTGAATCCACCAGCGATCCGTCTGCTTTCTTCACTGTGATCGCGTCTGTGAATTCACAAGAGATAAAGAATGCTCCACTGGGAGACGGCAAGTCTCGGCGATCAGCCTGTGTGTGTGGGTCTCTCCCGCACTGAACTGGCAGGGTTGGATCTGGATTCTCACCGTTATTGGGATGCGAAACCGCTTGTCCGGCGTCCAGATCTATCTGGAATTTCATCAGTGGCGGTCCGCCCTCCACAAAGAGATTCAGAACACCTCGAAAACGTGGATCAGGGGCAAAGGTAACTGCATTTTGCGGCACCTTATGTTGCGAGATGTCCCAATAGTCGTACAGACAGAAGGCGACAAGCCCGATTGCTATCCATCGAAAGTCACGCCGCGTCAGCATCAATTGACCGTCACTCACTTGCTCCGTACACGCACAAACGAGCTTTCAGCACAGGAATCGCTAGCTTATCTTACGGTAAGCGGGGGTATCGGCAGCTTGAACCGAACTTGCCGGGCACAACGATGCACTATTCTGTGGAGACTATGGTGCTGCCTCAAGAGATCGCGAAGGACATCACAGAGATTCTTCCCCACGTGAAGCGCGGAACCCTAAGGTTCTGGGGCAAATGGTTTGGAAGGCCGTTCGACAATTACCATTGGCTTGTAGCGAGCGACGCCACCGACGACTGCTTACGCCTGCGATTCAACGAGGATGAAGTCCTAGCTGTCTGGAATCCTGCGGATGTCGAGATCAATGAGACAACGTTTTGGATTGGCAGCGCCACCGCAGTTCGGTGGACTTGGTATTACTATGGCCGTCCTAAGACACCGGAGAATCTACGATACTGGGATTACGCGCGACAGGACGGAAAGATCGCTTTCCGAACCAATTGGAACACGATCCCCGGAAGCAGTTGGCTAGAGCAGGACGCGGCGTCCTATCCGGCTGTGGAAATGCCGGACTCAGCGTGATCGGGGCAACGAAATCTAACCTGCAAAGCGGGGATTTCTACCTGATTCCTGAAGTGCATGGAAACGGGGTTTGCGGCAAGTTCGATCTTTCCCTCTCGACAGGCTCAGGGCAGGATCAGAGTCAGAGTTGATGGCTGGGGATGGTTGCTCTAGCGGGCGCGGCTCAAGCGGATGCGGAGTTGGGCGGTGGCTTCGCGGTGGCA
>JAOAPF010000317.1 GCA_025462755.1 Edaphobacter sp. | reverse complement strand
ACCAAACTCGAAGGCTCTCAGGCCAACGCCATGATCCGTCTCCTCGAAACCCTCGAAGACCTCGACGACACGCAAAACGTCTACTCCAACTTCGACTTCGATGAAGCCGCTGTAGCGGCGCAGTAATCAGATCAGTAGCGGAGCGCAATCGGGCCGCCGGTCATCGGCGGCTTTCTTCTGCCAGCAAACACCGCAGGCATTGCGAGACATCAGGAGACCGAGACATCAGGAGACATAGATTGACCAAAAGCACGCAACGCATCGCAACCGCGACCGTCTGGGTCCTTGCCCTCCTGCTCCCCGCCGCCCGATTCGCCTCCGCGCAAGCGATAGCCGCCGGCGACGTCAACCCCTTCCATCAAGACCTCTCCACCCACCGGCCCCTCGAGATCGGCGCCATCGTTCAGGGCGGCTTCGGCCTCACCCAGAACCGCGACGGCTTCAAATTCCTCATGGCAGGCGTGCACGCCGGCAAGGTTCTCACCCCCAACATGGGCCCCGGCCCCCTGCGCGGCAACTTCGAGTACGCCGTCGAGGTCTTCCCCTTCTGGCAGTCCTACACGCCAAAGTTCCAGCGCCCCTTCTGCACCAATCCTCCCGGCACTGCACCCGTCTGTACCCCGCTCTATACCGTAGGCGGCACCTTCACCGGAGTCTCCGTCACCCCCATCATCGTGCGCTGGAACTTCGCCGGCACACGCCGATTCTCTTTCTGGGGCCAGGCCGCCGGCGGTATTATCTGGACCAATCACAAATACCCGGCCTTCGGCGGCCCGCCGTACAACTCGCAAAATGACGGCCCCAACGCAGACGCCAGCGTCTGGAACTTCACGCCCCAAGGCGGCGTCGGCGTCCACTACTTCGTTCGTCCCCGCCGCTCCATCGACTTCGGCGCCAACGGCGTCCACATCTCCAGCGCCTCCCTCGGAGACCGCAACCCAGGCGTCAATGCCAGCGTGCAATTCTCCCTCGGATACACCTGGTGGAAATAAAACACTCGTAAACTAGAGAAAGACCAGAAGCACAGAATCGCTGTCGCACCATGAATCCAGAAGCCATCATCGAATGCGTCCCTAACTTCTCCGAAGGCAACGATGCAGCCAAGGTCAGCCAGATCGTCGCCGCAACGCAGGTCGAAGGCGTTCGCTTGCTGGACTGGTCCCTCGACACGGCCCACAACCGTTCCGTCGTCACCATCGCCGGCACACCCACCGGCATTGTCGAAGCCGCAGTCCGCGCCGCCGGCAAAGCCGCCGAGCTCATCGACCTCACCAAACAAAAGGGCGTCCATCCCCGCATCGGCGCCGCCGATGTTATCCCCTTCATCCCAGTCAGCGGAGCCTCCCTCGCCGAGTGCGCCGTCCTCGCCCGCCAGGCCGGCCTCCTCATCTGGCGACGTTACGGAGTCCCCGTTTACTTCTACGGAGCCGCAGCCGCCCGGCCCGACCGTGTTCAGCTCGAAGACGTGCGCCGCGGACAGTTCGAAGGCCTGCGCAACGCCTCCCGCCGCGAAGCCTCCCGTCGCCCCGACATCGGCGGCCCCGAACTTCACGAGACCGCCGGGGCCAGCGCCGTCGGAGCCCGCAGCTTCCTCATCGCCTACAACATCCACCTAAAAGGAACCGACATCGCCGCCGCTCGCGCCATCGCCCGCGACATCCGTGCCGCCAACGGCGGTCTGCACGGAGTCAAAGCCATAGGCGTGGTCGCCAATGGCCGCGCGCAGGTCAGCATGAACGTCACCGACTTCAACCTCACCCCCATGCGCCACGTTCACGCCACTATCCAGCATCTGGCCGAGCGTCACGGCGTCCTTATCGACGACGCCGAACTCATCGGATTAATTCCCGAAGCCGCTTATGAACCCGGCTCCGAATGGGTGCGCCAGATCACCGGCTTCGACCCCGATGGCAAGGTATTGGAGCGCAAGCTCAGCGCCCCCATCGCATGGCCGTAATCACAATCGACCGCGACTGCAAAATCAACCGATCGCCATTGACAATCCAATTGAGCGACAACTTCAGCAAACCCACATCCAGATCTCGCCAGGTAACACGAAAGTAGCAAGCCTGCTAACCAAGCATCACCCCAACCAGTCTTGATACTTGAGCGTATTCACGAAACAATAGAAACACTGACGCTACACTTGTAGTAGCTCAAGGAGCAAAGGGAACTATGACCTCAATCAAGCAGAACCTCTTCACTGCGGCCGTCGCCATCGCGACCATCCTGGCCCCCACATTCGCATCCGCAGCACAGCTCTCGAGCGACGCCAAGTCAGCGATCCCCAAAGACATTCAGCAGCTCATCGTCGTGGACTACCATGCCATGCAGAACTCTCCCGCGGCCATGGAACTCAAAGACCGCGTCCTTCCTCCAGAACTCAAGCGCCTCGAAACAGCTCTCAAGAGCTCCGGCCTCAAAGTCGATCAGGACGCTGACGTACTGGCCTTCGCCGCCTTCCGTGATCAGCAGGGGCAGGGAACCCGCATCGTCGGCATCGCCCAGGGCCAGTTCCACACCCGCGAGATCATGGCCAACTTCACCAAGACTAAGACCAAGCCCGTCGTTCTCCGCAACAACAGCATCTACCCCATGGGGTCCAACGGCATGAGCGTCGTCTTCCTCAACCAGACCACCATGGTCTTCGGCGACAAGGACTCGGTTAAGGAAGCCATGGACGCACGTGACGGCATGGTGCCCGATTTCCTCACGAACGGCGATATGGTCAACGAGATGGGTGTCGTCGACTCGAAGGCTGTATGGAGTCTGCTAGACGCCAAGGGCACCCAGACCATGATGAAGAGCGTCCTCGGCGACGCCGCCCAACTTGCCGACTACGACACCGTAAAAAATCGCATGAAGAGCAGCCGCTACACGATGGACTTCCAGAACGGCGTCAAGTTCGACATGGCCGTCGTCATGTCGGACACCATGACCGCTGCCACCGCCGCGACGCTGTTGAAGGGCGTATCGATCATGCGGAAGACCTCAGGCTCACCCCTCGAGAAGTCCGCCCTCGAACAGACGACGATCGACTCCAACTCAGGAACCCTGACCGTGGCCTACTCCTCCTCCGACAGCCAGTTCGCCAGTCTCCTCACCTCGCCGCTCTTCCAGTCCGTAGTCAAGTAATAACCGTCACACGCCGGCAAATCTACCCGAATAGGGGACGCTTTTGTAGTATTTTTTTTGGCGCTGGTTTACCCGTTTTTGCTGGGGGTTTTGGCAAAAACGGGGTGCAGAACGTGGTTTTTCGATGGTGAATTTGTGGTGGATTGCTGGTGAAAGCTGGTAAGTTGACGGTCATTTTTCAGGTTCGAAAATTTTCCACTTTTCCCGGATTTATTTTTCAGCGATTCCCATTTTGGGAATAATACGGTTCTCACTTCTGCGCCGAATCAGTTCATGAAAGAAGATTCACGGATTGAACCAGGTTGGTCCTAGCGGCATAGGCTAGTTTAGAGTATCGGGATTTTCGCTACCACGAAAATGGCCCACCTTAGCGACGATGAGACCGTCGCGAAGATGGGGCACCCGGTTTTGTTGCTGTAGTTAGACCTGGGCCACCCGCCCATTTGCCATCTTTTGAATCTGGGTTTTAGCCCGCGGTGTCTTTTGCCGTGATGAGTTTCCGCCGACTTCAACTTTAAGGAGCTGCCGAGAGTGCCTTTGTCGCGGCGGCGCGCACGTTCGGCGTCCTTCTGGTATCCGACGCAATTCGGGAAAGGGACTGCTGATTATCTAGGACCACATCCTTCCCCATCGATTGAAGAGTTTCAATTGCAAGGGTACTCGTCTGTTCGTCGGGATCATCCGCGTAGCCAGCCACTTCCTTTCCGATCTCGCGGCTGTGGGATTTTGCAACATGCATGATCGCGTTCAGTAAGACACCTCGGCTCGCTGAGGTTTGATCCTGAGGTCTCATGAAATGCACAACAGCGTTGGTACTATCGGCGTCGTTCGGGGCAGCTTGCATCAGCACTGTAGCCACAGCCGGGCCAATGGTCGAAACGGCGTCCTGCCTGGCGAGGTAAGTCTTGAGAAGTGGCACGAGGGGCGAACTGGCGTTCGGTCGCAAAGTGGCTATCGCCAAAATGCTGATTCTTCTAATTGGAATATCTGTGTCAGCGAGAAGCGCGGCGAAGGTTGCGGTCTCTGCCGAGAGCAATGCCTGACCGTCAGGCCGCGTCGTTATCCGATATAAAGCCATGGCAGCTACACGGCGGACGGACACATGAGGGTCGCTGGTTGCCTGGAAAATCACTGGTAGGGACCGTACCACGTTTTCCCTATTTGATCGCACAAGTCGTTCGAGTACGGGATCGGCTTTGTCAAAAGTGGCCGGCGTTCCTGCGTCCATGGCCTCAAGATCGTGGAAGGTTCTCAACCTCGCTTGTCTGAGCGTACGTTCGAGTGACTGCGGCCATCCACACTATGAGTAATAGGAAGAGAAGTTGCTTTTTGGATTTCATTTTGACCCTTGCTCCCCTGTTAGGGGAGTTTCTTGTTTTAGTGGATCGATTTCGTAGGGCTCGAACCAATCACTTCAGGGCGGAGTCCTGTTAGGCATTCCGCTATGCAACATGTATCGCTATTGGGCGGTGTGTAACAGGTAGAGAGTAGTGTTCGCTACCTTCACTCGATGGGCCGGGTACCAGGTGTTTTGGTAAGCGACGTGTCCTGTACTTGATCCGGCATCGATGTAAGTGGTCATGGACGGGTGGCCCAGGTCTGGATAACCACAAGTTTGGGTGCCCCATCTTCGCGACGTGGGCATCCGCCCTACGCGCGAACCGCTTTTCTTATCTTCGGAATCAATCCCCAAATTATTTTTCCCCGTTTTTGGCCCAAAAATCGCATGTCAGGCCCCGAAACCACCTAACTCATTAGCCAGCAAGTACATCCACGTGAAAATTAGTTAGGTCCCAAATGTTATACTGTGTATATACTTCAAAACAAGCGAGCCCCGCAGGGATAAAGACATCCCTCCGGGGCTAACCTCTTTAGAAAGAAGCCTTTGTACTGTGAACCCTTTATTATGAATACTTGCAGAAAAAGTCTGAAAGTAAGTCTTCTCTTATGAGGATTTTACACAATTTCGAGGAGGAGAGGAGTGCAGCTTCAGAACGCCAGCACAACCCCAAACACATTTCCCTGAAAGGAGTAATTGCGGCTGAACTTAGTCCCGAACTTCGGCTGATATCCCTCTAGCCCTTGCCTGGTCACCGCAGGAGTCGAAATCATGCAGTTCGAGTCGGGAGAGGCAAGTTTGCTCTTCCAGCCGCCGGCGATCATGTTGCACAACTCTCCGATCGCATCGTCCACCATAGGATCGTGAGGTTCGGAGGGAGTTCCCAGCAAAACCTCCGCCGTCACCGATGCCGTCGCCTGGCTCGCATATAACAGACACTCGCCATCGACCGCTCCGGTAAATTGAATCCTCGCCACGATCCGGCCTTCGACCGTATCGACCTCGCCCTCCAAAGGATCGCAGCTTCGCTCCAGCATCGTCTCAAATACCTCCGAGACGGCCGAGTCGAGCCGAGTCATTGCCTCATCCTGCTCCTTGGTCACGCCTGTCCTCTTCCCACTTCAAATTTGAAATGCAGCAAAGCAATCACGGAAGCGGCTAAGCCGCCCGGAGCAACGGCAACACACGCACCTTCACCTGCTCCGCAGTAAACGGCTTGCAAATATAACCCTGAGCACCCGCAGCAATGGCGCGCAGAACGAACGCCTCATTGCCCTCGGTCGTAATCATCACCACCGGAACGCCCTGCGCCAGATTCTCCTGACGCCTGGTCTCCAGAAACTGCAATCCGTCCATCACCGGCATATTGATGTCGCTCAGGATCAACGCCAGAGGAGTAGAAGCACTTTGATTGTCCCGTAACATCTGGAGTGCCTCCTCACCATTCGAGGCCTGCAAGACCTCCGTGAGTTCCAGCCCGGCCTGCCCCAGCGCCCGCTCAATTACCTTCCGCATCACCGCCGAATCATCAACAATTAGAGCTCGCAACCAACCCTCCCCAACCTCAACATCCAGACTGCATCTGGTCTGAAGTCAGTATCGGCAAGCTGTCACCAAACCTTGAGCGAACGCCTTAGCGTCTTCTAACCCGTGAGTCACGAACTTCGGCCACCCAACTGCATAAGCCAGTGGCATGGACAGCGGACTCTACGCAGCATACACAGGTCTCCTGGCGCGCACTCAAGCGCTCGACACCGCAGCTAACAACCTGGCCAACGCCGGAACCGCCGGCTTCCGCGCACAACGCGATTACTTCAGCGGCGTCCTCGCCGGAGGCGTCGATCAGGACCCTGAAACTGCCTCGCAGGTAGGCCAGGCCGTAAACGGCTTCGGCGTCCTCGGCGGAAACCGCCTCGATCTCGGCCAGGGAGAGATCAAAGCCACCGGCAATCCGCTCGACCTTGCCCTCGAAGGCCAGGGCTTCTTCGCCATCCAGACATCCCGCGGAGTCAGATACACACGAGATGGTGCCTTCTCCCGTTCCTCCACCGGAGTCCTTCAGACCGCCCAGGGCGAACCCGTGCTCGACGCCAACCAGAAGCCCATCACTATCCCCACCGGCACCATCTACGTCGCCCCAGGCGGCAGCATCTCCGTCTCTACAACAGGCGGCAGTGTGATCGCAGGCAGGGTGGGGGCCTTCGACTTCGCCGAAAAATCGGTTCTAACCGCGGAAGGTGCAAATCGTTTCTATGCGAATGGAGCAAAGCCGATTCCGGCAAGCGCTTTGATCGAACAAGGTTCTGTAGAAGGAGCCAACGAAGACGCCGTTCACGGGACCATGCAGTTAGTGCTCGTCCAACGACAGGCGGAGATGATGCAGAAAGCACTCAGCGTGTTCAACAACGATTTCGACAAGACAGCCTCAGAGGATCTTCCCCGAGTCTGACGCAAATCACGAGATTAGGAGCAATGAAATGATCCGAGCCTTATACACAGCAGCAAGCGGAATGAGCGCCCAGCAAACCAATCTGGACACGGTAGCAAATAATCTCGCGAACTCTGCAACGACGGGCTTTCACCAGCGTCAGGTGCAGTTTCAGGACATGATCTATCAGAACCTCATCACTCCAGGTTCTGCACAGACCCAACAGACCCTTTCAGCCGGCTTGCAAGTCGGCCTAGGAACCAAATCCGCAACCAGCGAAGTGATCATGACGCAGGGTAATTTCAACCAGACGAACGGTCCGCTTGACCTGGCGATTCAAGGCGCAGGCTTCTTCCAGATATCTCGGCCCGACGGAACGATTGCTTACACCAGAGCAGGAAACTTCCATCCGAATAGTCAGGGAACGCTCGTGACCGCGAACGGCGATACAGTCCTGCCTGCGATCAGCATTCCTTCGAATGCAACCAACATTACGATCTCCCAATATGGAATCGTATCGGCGACTCTTCCGGGTCAGACGAATGCTGCACAGCTTGGCACGATCCAGTTGGCAACCTTCGCCAATCCAGGAGGATTGAACTCTATCGGTGGCAACTTGCTGCAGCAAACGGAGTCTTCTGGAAACCCCATAATTGATGCGCCGGGAGGAACCAGCGGAATGGGTACCTTGCAGCAAGGTTATCTGGAAAACTCTAATGTCGATGTCGTCGCCGAGTTTGTACAGATGATCCTGGCGCAGCGCGCCTATGAGAGCAACTCCAAAGTAATTCATGTCGCGGACGATATGTACTCACAGATCAACGGTCTTATCCGGTAGGAAGCGTTATGAGCAATGTTTGTTGTTCCTGGCCGATACGCGTCGGCATCGTCTCTTCGGTCATGCTACAAGGAATGTCCATGACCAGTTGGTCGCGCGCCGCATGCTATAGCACGCCACGCGCAGCAATCGACGCACTCATAGCGAACTCTTCGTTCTCTCCACTCTCGGAGAACGACGGCTACCGAGTGACGAGGATCCAGGCGGACCAAGTGCTAGGACGGAGATGGGCGATGATATCTCGTTGTGATCATCCCGAGTGGCCTGTGTTGGCGCTCCCAGCGAATGGAGCAAGCTCGCTTCCTTCGACTCGAGAGATGGAGAGTGCTGTGACCAGCGGCTTTAGGACAGATCCTTTGGTGCGGGCCGGCGACGTCGTTCGATTGTGGAGGCAGGAAGGCGTTCTGCGTATCGAAGTTCCTGGAATATCGGAAGAGAGTGGTGGGTTGGGTAAGACCATACGAGTGCGTCTGCTGCGCTGGAACACAGACGATCTATCTATACCGAAACAGTTCTCCGGCGTCATTCGAGGACCGTTGGATGTGGAGATGCAATCAAGATGAGATTGATATTGATGGATTTGCCGTTCAACACGAGCCTTTGGCAGTCGTACGACAGCGCCTTGATCGAACTTGTAGCAGTTACACTTCAGCCACCCGACCGAGGGCCACGCTTTCTTGCCATGACCACCGCCGTCCTATTGCTTTCGTTATTGGCGACCACTTCGTTGAGAGGACAGGCTGAGGCCATCCACAAAATAATTGAGCCAAAGCCGAATGTCGCGGCCGCATCCTTAGCGTCATACCTAGACCGGGTGCGAGCGGAAAATTCCAATGTTCAAGCTGTTCCCGGTTCGGTCTGGACCGACAGCGGGCGGCTCACTCGTATGGCTACTGACGTGCGGGCTATGCGGCCTCATGATCTGATTTCAGTTGTGGTCTCAGAGAGCCTTGCAGCTTCTACGGATGGTACGGTAAAAAACTCGCGGGCTTCTAACGCGAGCTCTGCTGTTTCAGGCCTATTCGGAACTTTACACGCAGGCAACGCACTCCAGAATTTGGTTAATCAGACATCGTCATCCGGACTGAATGCGCAAGGAGCAAGCGCGACGAATTCCAGCTTAAGTACAACGTTCGGAGGCCAAGTGATCGAAGTGCTCTCAAACGGCACGCTCGTGATTGAAGCTGCCAGGCAGGTAGAGTTCAGCCAGCAAACACAGACCATCATCCTGCGCGGATTGGTTCGACCGGAAGATATCTCTCAGCAAAACCAGGTTCTGTCGACCGCCATTTCAAGTCTCGAGTTGGAAGTGCGCGGGAAGGGAATTATCAATGACTACACTCATCGCCAGAACATTCTCGTTCGGCTTCTGCAAAAAGTATTGATCTTCTAGTGGGGAACTATGTGGGCTCAAGTTAGCGAATCGAAGATGTCAAAAGCACTCGAGATCTGTGTCAGCAGCGCCTATCTTTGGAGCGGGCGGGCGCTTACGATGCTCTTGATTTTTGCTCCCCATGCTTTTGCCTCGGATCCGTCAACACCAAGGCAGGCACGGATCAAGGACATCTCCTCGATCGAGGGTATCCGCGATAATCAACTCGTTGGATATGGAATTGTTGTAGGTCTGCAAGGCACGGGTGATAGCCAGCAAACAACCTTCCCGATACAAACGCTGGCTTCTATGCTACTTCGAATGGGAGTGAGTGTTCCGGCAGCGTCGATTCGCGTCCAAAATTTGGCCGCGGTTTTTGTCTCGGCAACTTTACCACCCTTCGCACGCTCTGGTACTAAGCTTGATATTACGGTCTCTTCTGCAGGCGATGCGAGGAGTCTCGAAGGCGGCCTGCTTTTGATGACTCCTCTTTATGGAGCAGATGGCAAGATCTATGCCCAGGCACAGGGCTCGCTTGTCGTAGGCGGGTATTCGGTGACCGCTAACGGCAACACGAAACAATTCAACCATCCGAATACAGCTCGAGTTCCTTTCGGGGCCATGGTGGAACGCGGAGTGCCACTGGAATTGGGGGGCAAAAGCCAGTTTTCACTCTTACTGAACGATGCCGATTTTCGAAGTGCCGAGGCCATGGCTCTCGCAATCAATCACGCTCTGGGACGTCCCGCTGCCCACGTTCTTGATAGCAGGCGAGTCGAGCTGTCGGTCGCCAACGGTGAAGAGATTCCCGCCTTGCTAGCGCAGGTTGAGTCGATTGAGGTGCCTGTCTTTCCCCGGGCAAAGGTCGTCGTCAACGAACGCACTGGAACCGTCGTTATCGGAGGGACGGTTGTCTTACAGCCGGTCTCTATCCTGCATGGTGGACTCGCTGTCAATGTGGTGAGTGAGTTTCAGGTATCGCAGCCGAATGCTTTCTCGTCCGGTGGTACGACGCAGGTCGTCCAACAGACAACAATCCAGGCGCAGGACAAACCTGTTAGTCGGATTGAGCTAAAACAAGGGGCAACAGTGGATGACCTGGTCCGCAGTCTGCAGACGATCGGTGCCTCGGCGCGTGACGTGATCTCGATTCTTCAAGCGATGAAGTCTGCTGGGGCCCTGGAAGCGGAGATTGAAGTGCTATGAAGATCGGCGCCGATACTACCAGCCAGCCACCGGCTACAGCTGAAGTGCAAAGGCAGGCCAAACTAGTCGATTCCGCTCAGCAGTTTGAGGCAACGATGTTGCAGGAGTTGCTAAAGCCCATGCAACATGGACAGAGTAGTTGGGGAGGCGAGGAGAAGAACGACGATACAGCCTCTGACACGATAAGTAGTTTTGGAACCGAGTCCATCGCGAACGCGATCTCTCAAGGGGGCGGTTTCGGAATAGCGAAACAAATCGTCTCGAAAGTGACACTTGAATATCAGCGAAATTCCCAAAGGAAAATCTCCTAGTTACTAAAGTTTCCGGGTTATGCGCCGATACATTTCAAGTAGACGGAGGTCAACATGAGTTACGCAAGCGGAATCAATAGTCTGCAGCCGACGATCAACTCGGTCACATCATCCCAGGCCAACCCGGCGACACAGGTTAGCGCACCGGATAGCGTTTCGGGAGCGAGCGGATCGGTCGCCAATGTGGGACAGGTTGATCAAGCAAACCTAAGCTCGACCGGAGGCCTTGTCGCTCAAGCTTTGGAAGGCTCGGATGCACGATCGGCAAAGGTCGCATCCTTGCAGCAGGCGATCGCTGCTGGAAACTACATCGTGTCATCGTCGAATGTTGCTGACAAGATCATCCAATCCTTGTTGGGCTAAGTATGACCATCAATGAGGCTTTAGCAGGCATCCTCGATGAAACCGTTACGGCTCTCCGCGATCTAGATTCAGACGCGCTGGATGCTTTGAAGCAGCAGATCGTCACACTCGCAGAGTTCCGCGAGAAATTTGAACCCGATGCCGCGGGGCTGATTCTTACGAAGAGACGATTGCTCGAAATCGTTCTTCAAAACTGTCAGGCCAACCTGGACGCACTCACGCGTCTCCATGCCAGAAACATGAGGAAACAATGGGCACAATAACGTCACTAATGGATATAGCTCAACAAGCCCTCAGGGCTAACCAGGAAGCCCTGAATGTGACAGGGAACAACGTTGCAAATCAGAACACTGCAGGCTACACCCGCCAGGTCGTCAGCTTTCAATCGGTTGACGCGGTCACGCTCAGTGGGGGTACGTATGGCTCGGGTGTCATGGCGAGCGCTACTTCGCAGAGAGACCGGGTTCTTGAACAACAGGTGCAGCAACAGACTCAGACCCAGGCGCAGTCCGGCGCGCTCGAATCCGCCTTACAGAAGATCCAGAACATCTTTGGCCTGAGCTCAACGACGAGCTCCGCAAGTTCGACGGTGCTCGGCACGGCGATCGATTCGTTCTTCAGTTCACTCTCTTCGTTAGCGGGCAATCCTTCCGATACAGCGACGCGGCAGAGTGTGCTGACGGCGGCCAATACTTTGGCGGCGGCCTTCAATTCGGCATCCAATCAGCTCACGCAAGTGTCTACGAGTCTCAATCAACAGGTCATCGGCGATGTGAGTCAGGTGAACTCACTCACAAAGACAATTGCTTCGCTCAATACTCAGATCACGGCTCTGAGTCCCAACGCTGATGCTGGTACTCTTGAGGATCAGCGACAGCAGGCAATCGCGCAACTGTCTAAGCTGGTCGGGTTGGATCAAATTTCAACTGAGAATAACGGCATCACCCTGACGACCAGCGGCGGAGCGGTACTGGTCAGCGGCAGCCAGGCGTTTGCTTTGAGCACAACGCCGGTGGGAGGAACAACCCACATCCTTGCGGGAGTGGGGGGGCAGGATGTGACCTCCAATCTTGCGGGTGGCGATCTAGGCGGCGTCTTGCTGGCGCGAGACCATCAGTTGCCAAGTTACCAGAGTGCGCTCGACAGTCTGGCTTTTGCTGTTGGAACTCGGGTGAACCAGCAGAACGCGCTGGGAGTCGATGGTAATGGAAATCCTGGCGCGGCGCTCTTCAGCCTTCCGCCTGTTCCGATTGGAGCTGCGGCGCTGATTCAGGTTGCAACGGCCAATCCAAAGGCGGTTGCGGCGGCTGGGACAGGGGAAGGATCTGCCGGGAACACAAATGCTTCGGCTCTGGCCAATCTGTCGACCGCCAATCTTGTGAACGGCCAGACAGCTTTGGGATATTTTGCTTCCTTTCTCGGTCAGATCGGCAGCGATACCGCTGCTGCGGCGACGAACAATAGCGCACAGCAGACGACACTCACGCAGCTGACGACCCAGAGAGATTCGCTATCCGGCGTTTCTCTGGACCAGGAGGCGTCTAATCTGACCCAGTATCAGCGCGCTTATCAGGCGGCGTCCCAAGTGTTCAACATCGCCAACTCCATCATGGCGAGCGCCATCAACCTTGGCGTACAGACGGCCGTGAACTAAAAGGCGGCGATGAGTCGCTACCGAATTCCAGACTGAAACTCAGGAGCAGTATCATGCGAGTCGATCCGAATTACCTTAGCAACCTGGCGGCGGCGCTCAATCAGTCGACCCAACAGGAAATTACGCTCACGTCCGAATTGTCCAGCGGATTGCGCGTCGCTTCGCTCTCGGACGGTCCGGTTGCAGTGGCGCAGAGCACTCTGCTGGGCAGCTCGATTGCGAAGGACGATACTTTTGTTCAGACTGCCTCCAACCAAGCTTCTCGGATGCAGGTCACCGATTCGACGCTGGGCGAGGTTGTGACCCAGATTACTTCTGCGTTGTCGACTGCTGTTGGCGGAAATAATGGAACGCTCAATGCCAGCAATCTTGCCAGTGTCGCTCAAGCGCTGAGCGGGATTCGCGACCAGGTGCTCTCGCTCGCCAACACGAGCTATCAGGGGCAGTACCTGTTCGGCGGAAGCCAGGGATCGGCACCTCCGTTCACGCTGGACACCTCCACTAATCCTGCTACGGCGACTTATAACGGCGACTCCAACGTCCAGTACGTCCAGACCCCGAGCGGGCAGCAGATCCAGGTCAATCTTCCCGGGTCCGCTGTCTTTGGTGCGGCAGGCTCGGGTGTGTTGGGGGCATTGAACCAGTTGATCTCTGATTTTTCCGCTGGCGCGACGACTGCTGCGCTTACGGCAGATACCAACGCGTTGACCACATCGCTGGGGCAACTGTCGTCCCAGCGGAGCACGCTCGATAGCGCTTTGAGCCGGCTGCAGGCGACAAGTACGTATACCCAGACGGAGGAGAGCCAATTGAAGGTGGCACAGAGCAATCTGGTTTCGGCGGACCCCGCTGCGGTAGCGACCCAACTGTCCACGGCTGAGACCCAGCATCAGGCTCTTCTCAGTGTCATTAATGCACTAGGGAGCTCCAACCTTTTTAGCCTTATGAAGTAGATCCTTCCTCTTACAGACTCTGGGGGGTACCCCCCTTGCCCGCGCGCAAACTCCTTGTATTCAGCAGCTTGCGCGGTGTCTCCGTATGCAAAATATTCATAATAAAGGTGTTGCGTCCAAAATCCTTTATATCAATAAGTTAGCCCCGAACGTGTCCGGGGCTTACTTTTCCGCTAGCTCTTGCTTGTTTCGATCTATATCTAGTATAGCGGATTGGCCATAACTAAAATGCCACACGGATCTACATGAAAGGGAAAGGCTTAAGCGGTTCTTGGGCTTGACATGTGGTTTTTGGGCAGAAAATTGCAAAATAAAAATACTGGAACAGCAAACGTATGAGAATGAATAGCTTATCCGTTCCCGCTTGGCTTCGGCTGAAGCTACACTAAATCCGAAAGCAACAGCAGATCTCTTTTGAATAAGAAAACAGAGGCTTTTCTGCAGCTCGTGAACTTGTGCCCGCCGGGAGGGAGTTTCTGCGGCCCGGCTTCTATTTGGGGATGAGGGTAAAGCTTTGGATGGAGACTTTTGCGCCGGCTCGCGCACGTTCTCTGGCAGATAAAAAGACGATGGTGATTTTATTAAATCTACGGATTGTTGTTGGTCGTGGGATGGGGAATCGCAGTACCTCTTCGACTGAAGGACGGCTCAGGGGAATCTGCGCAGCTCTGCTGGATACAATTGCTCGTTCCCCAAGGTACTGGGATGGCTCTCCGATGGAAGTTGAATCCGCGAGACGGATCCCCAGCGCAATTGTTCCGGGGCGGACGTCAGCATTTGTAATGGCAACGTCGATCTCGCTGCAGCATTCGAGGTCGACGGACGTGCCCAGATTCTGATGGGCCTCCATCAACAGAGGCGCAGAATCGGTCGAGTGCACGTTTACAGAGGTAGCCCTTCCGTGAGCTATGTGAGCACGTGCGCCAGGTCTTCTGTTGGGCGCTTTGAAGTACCAGTATTGTCCGTCAAATGGAATCACTACTGGTTGGGATGCCTTTCCGATTGCGAACGAAGTTTCGTGCGGCCTGGGCGGCACGATCTCAGTCTTTTTTATGGGCGGCGGCCATAAGATGATGCCGACATAGTCGGAGCCAGGTACGTCCGATTCCCTCGATTCATGAGTGATGAGGGCGGGCCTACGAGGTACCTCTTTGGAGCTATGCGGGTTTCCCGTGACCCAGGGAAGGAGTGCGAGCACTGTGAAGCAGATGGCGAATGCAGAGAGCAGGACGGACTGTCTCCTGCCGGCAAACTGTTTTACGGCGCTCGCGTCCAGCGCGCTCCATCGCCATACCAGCAGAGACAGGCAGATCGATAGGAAGATGCCCGCCAGCAATGGTCGATCCGAGACGGCGAGGATGAGTGCCGCCTGGGCACATATTGCTATGAAGAACGCGGGCATGGGACGGAAGGCCGGTATGGGCAGGCCATATAGGCTTGGCAGTTCGCTGGTGTACCAGGCTGGGGGTTTTCTTTCTTGCTCGTTGGTCGCTGGAAAGAGGCGGCGGAGACTGAACGCGGATGCGATGGTGGCGAGGGTGAGAACCAGGAACAGCAACGGCGATCGACGGTGATAGAACAAGATGATGCAGGGGAAGAATATCCAGCCAACGGCGACAATCTTTGACAAGTAGGTGAGGCTGAATGCTGGCTTTGCATTGAGGAAGAACCATGGGATTGAGGTTCCAATGGCTCCTCCCGCTGCTGCGAGAGCGATGTATTCGATGGAGCGAACGAGGATCGTGGGCAGTGAGAGCGTGTGCGACTCCGGCAGCCGGGAGAACAGGCTTGTGACCGTCGCCGCGGAGACGCAGCCGGTAGCAACCAACGACCAGATATTGGCAGGGAAAGTTGCAGGACGACGGGTGGCGTCGGGTAGAGGCGCTCCGCTGCGAAATGGATCTTCGCCCACAGGATGCTGAGGTTGAGGTCTTAACGCAGATGCTTCTTGCAGTCGAGTCATAGCGCAGGGTGTACGAGTCGGTGTGGCGTTGATTCGAAAACTTCCACTCCCGGGGTCAGGGAGTTTCAGGGCTATGTAGAAAACTACTCCTTTCTTCGATCCAATGGTATTCCATTTGGTGGAAACAGCTGTGCCTATACTGAGGGGAGGCGGCTGGAATGGTTGAAGAGTTGAGATTTCTGTGGAATGCGACGCGCGGCTACCGGTTGCGGCCATGGCGGAGCCCCTATCTACGGTGGCGGCTGGAAACTTATTCGGGCCAGAAGGCAGACACGGTGCGGGCTCGCGACTTCTGGAAACTTTTCTGGAAGGAGAAGAGACAGTTCTTCCGGTTTCTTCGTTGGACTCGTGCGATGAGGAGTTACTCGGATTCCGGGGAGACATCTTAGCGGGAGGCCGTATTAAATCAGTTTGATCTTGTCGTAATTTAGTTTGACCGCGGTGTTTTTGGGGGCGCTGTTTTACTTTTATTTGACAGCCGGCAGACACAAAATAACAGGCGCAGTCGCTATGATGAAGACATGAGCGATTGGATCAAGTTGAAGGCAAGCGATGGTCATGAGCTGAGCGCGTACGTGGCGAACCCCAAGGGTGAGCCGATTGGCGCGCTGGTTCTGATCCAGGAGATTTATGGCGTCAATGCCCATATCCGCAGCGTTGCAGATGGGTATGCCAATGATGGATTCCTGGTGATTGCGCCTGCCATCTTCGATCGTTTTGAGCCCGGCCTGGAGTTGAAGTATGACGGGGCTGATCAGAAGCGGGCCATGGAGTTGTACCCGAAGTTGAATCCGGACGTAACGTTGCTGGATGTTGCTGCGGCTTATGGTGAGGCGAAGAAAACCGGGAAGGGCATTGGCGTTATTGGGTTTTGCTATGGCGGCCTAGTAAGCTGGCTGACTGCGACTCGCGGGGAGAAGTTGAAGATGCAGCCTTCGTGCTGCGTTTGCTACTATCCGGGTGGGATTGGGTCGGTTGCAAAGGAAGAACCTAGCTGCCCGGTGATGATTCATTTCGGAGCGAACGACGATCACATCGGGAAGGATCAGGTTGAGGCGGTTCGAGCGGCGCATCCTGAGGTGGAGATCTTTGTCTATGAGGGCGCAGGGCATGCGTTTAATCGCGATGTCGATCCAGCGCACTACAACGCTGCTGCTGCGAAGCTGGCCAGGGAGCGGACTCTGGCTTTTCTGAAGACCCATATCGCCTGAGTTCTCTGCAGAGGTTGGAGCGTTTTCGCGCCGGGGTTGATTGCCCCCTTGGTCTCGCGGTGCTATCCTTATGTAGACACTTAGAGTGGACTAGAAGAATCAGGAGCAGAAAAAAGCTGTGTTGGCATCCGCTAAAAAGACAGACATTATTGCAAAGTTCCGTACCCACGACTCCGATACCGGGAGCCCTGAGGTTCAGATCGCTATTTTAAGCGAACGCATCGGCGAGTTGACGGAACACTTCAAGGAGCACAAGAAGGACCACGGTTCGCGCCGGGGACTCTTGATGCTTGTGAGCAAGCGGCGACGTTTGCTGGATTACCTGAAGAAGTGCGACGCAGACCGCTACCGCGAGGTCATCGGCAAACTGGGAATCCGCAAGTAACCGCAGCATCTCCGGAGATACCGCCCAAACTATGGAAGTACACACGGCCCGTTCACAATCGGCTGCAACATTCGTGCAAGGTCAGGCAAGACCTTGTCGCTGGAGTTGCTGACAATGGGAGCGGCTGGCGTTGTGTTCGCGGTTTGTGGCTCTGACGAGTGCACGACCCTAAACGATCTATACCAGTGCAGTTCTCTGGCGGCCAAGTAGCCGCGAAGGGGAGCTGCACTTTTTCGCGCCCGCTTGGCGGATGACGCGATTCAAGCTTAATCGAATGAAACCGAGAGAAGAGAGGCAACATGAAACAGGATGTGACAGTTGAGCTTGCCGGCGGCAAGCAAATTAAATTCGAGACCGGACGCATGGCGAAACAGGCCCCCGGCGCGGCACTCACAACCAGTGGGGACAATGTAGTTCTAGCAACGGCTGTGGCTTCGCCGGATCCGAAAGAGGGCATCGATTTCTTTCCGCTGACTGTGGAGTATCGCGAGTTCACCTATGCGGGTGGCCGTATTCCTGGCGGGTTTATCAAGCGTGAGGGACGCCCGAGTGAGAAGGAGATTCTGACGAGCCGCCAAATCGATCGGCCGATTCGTCCGCTGTTTCCTGAGGCGTTCCGCAATGAGACTCAGGTGGTTGCGTTTGTGTACTCCGCTGACAAGGAGAATGACCCGGATGTGCTGGGCATCAACGGGGCGAGTTGCGCTTTGGCGTTGAGCGACATTCCTTTTCATGGGCCGGTGGGTGCGGTGCGGATTGGGATTGTGGACGATCAGTTTGTGGTGAACCCCACCTATGAGGAGCGGGCGAAGGGCACGTTGAACATTATGGTCGTCGGTACGAAGGACGGCATTGTGATGATCGAGTCGGGGGCGAAGGAGATTGCAGAGGGACGGGTCGTCGACGCGATCGAGTTTGCGCATGTACAGATCAAGAAGATTTGTGCTGGGATTGAGGACCTGGTCAGCCGGGCCGGGAAGCCGAAGCGGCTCGTGGGCGCGGTTGTGATCGACCATGAATATCTAAATGAGTTGAACGCAAAGATCGGTGCGAGGTTGAAGGACGCTCTCGATACGCAGAAGCACCCGAAGTTTGAGAGCTATGCGCTGGTGAAGGCGATCAAGGATGAACTAAAGAAGGATCTGCCCGAGGGTGATTCTGAGGCGGCGAAGAAACTAAGCAAATACTTTGAGCTGCTGCGCGAGAACATCTTCCGTGAACAAGTTCTGAAGGAGAGGATCCGGCCGGATCATCGGGCGTTCGATAAGATTCGCGACGTCACGATTGAGGTTGGTGTGCTTCCGCGGGTTCACGGGTCGGCGCTGTTTACCCGTGGTGAGACGCAGGCGCTGGTGAGCGCAACGCTGGGAACGACCGATGATGCGCAGCGACTTGAGAGCTACGAGGGCGAGCAGAAGCGACGTTTCATGCTGCACTATAACTTCCCTCCGTTCTCCGTGGGCGAGGTTGGACGTATGAGCGGCGTCGGCCGGCGCGAGATCGGTCATGGCGCCCTGGCGTACAGGGCCATTGAAGCCGTGTTGCCAGCAGAGGACGAGTCGCCGTATACGTTACGGGTGGTTTCGGACATTCTGGAATCGAATGGATCGTCTTCGATGGCGACGGTGTGCGGTGCTTCGCTTGCGTTGATGCAGGCGGGCATTCCGATCAAGGGTTCGGTCGCGGGTGTTGCGATGGGTCTGGTCAAGGAGGGCGAAAGCTACGCCATTCTGACAGACATCGCCGGCGCTGAAGATCACTACGGTGACATGGACTTCAAGGTTGCCGGTACGCGGAAGGGAATTACCGCTCTGCAGATGGACATCAAGATCATGGGGATCACTCCGCAGATTATGCGTGAGGCTCTCGAGCAGGCGCGGCATGGCAGGCTGTTCCTGCTGGATACGATGGATGGGGTTATCGCGAATGCGAGCGAGGAGAAGTCGCAGTTTGCACCGCGTATTCATACCATTCAGATTCCAACGGACAAGATACGTGACCTGATCGGGCCGGGAGGCAAGGTGATTCGCGGAATCATCGATGCGACTGGTGTGAAGATCGATGTCGACGATACGGGGCGGGTCAATGTGGCTTCGAGCGATGCCGATGGTCTTGCGCGGGCGATCCAGATGATCAGCGATCTTACGGCTGTTCCTGAGATTGGAAAGACGTATCTGGGCAAGGTGGTTCGTCTGGCTGAGTTCGGCGCGTTTGTTGAGATCTTCCCTGGGACGGATGGCTTGCTACACGTTTCGGAGATCGCGGAACATCGCGTGAAGGAAGTGAAAGACGAGCTTCGTGAAGGTGATCAGATTCTGGTGAAGGTACTGGCTATCGAAGGCAATCGGATTAAGCTTTCGAGGAAGGCGGTTCTGCGGGAGCAGCGCGCGAAGCTTGGCCTGCCGGAGCCTGGTCAGGTTGGCATGGATGCAGGACGCGTCGAAGCGGGTGCTGCTGTTGCGCCTCACGCGGAGCAGGTTTCGGATGAGGTCGATGAAGACGGGGATGATTTCGACGAAGAGGGCGAAGAGTCGACTGAAGAGCCGAACTTCAACCGTGCCGATGGTGTTCCTGCAGTCGCGGCGGTTGCGGGGGGCCAGGGAGCTAACGGACCTGGTGGACAGAGACGGCCGGGCGGCAGGCGTCGTCGCGGTGGACGGAGACCGGGTTCGGGCTCTGGTGGTCCTCAGGGTGGCGGCAATCGTTAGAGTTTCATCACCACTTACCACAGGGGCCGCGCATTCGCGCGGTCTTTGTGTCTTTGTTGCAGGCAGAGTTCGCGGTGTGGATTGCTGCTTCGAATGGCGGCGGCTGTTTCTTGCGGTGCTGGTGCTTTGTCTTGTGCGAGGGGCTTCTGGGCAGAATGCTGCTCCGCAGAAGATCAGCGACGGTGTATGGTTTCTGGTTGGCGATTCGAGTAAGGGATATAGCAATACGACAATCATTGAGATGCAGAGCTATCTGATCGTTGTGGATGCGAACTATCCGGCACGAGCGAAGGAGCTGCTGACTATTTCCAAGAGCTTGTCGATGAAACCGGTTCGCTATGTCTTCGACACGCATGCCCATGGTGACCATTCGTATGGCAATTCGGTGTGGACGGCGGCAGGAGCGACTACGGTCGCTTTCCGCGGAGTGGAGACCGAGATGGATCGGTGGGAGCCTGCGCGATGGCAGGTTGCGATGACGAAGCGGGAGGATGTTCGAGAGACAGGCGAAGCCGATGTTCAAAGGCCGCAGAAGATTATTGACGGCGATACGTTTGTGCTGAAGGACAAAACTCGGGAGGTTTGGTTTATTTTTCTAGGTTGGGGGCATACTCCGGGCGACGGCTATGTGTGGCTGCCAAAGGAGCAGGTGCTGTGTACCGGGGATGCGGCGGTGAATGGGCCGAGGAATAAACTTCTCGACGCCAACATTGCGAATTGGCCTGAAGTTCTTGATAAGGCGTTGGCGCTGAGGCCGCTTCACGTATTGCCTGGTCATGGGGCGGCGGGTGGCGCGGAGATACTGTCGGGACAGGCGCAGTTTCTACGGGATATCTACGGCGAGGTAAAGCTACAGACCGATGCGGGGAAGACGCCGGCCGAGATGCACATTAAGCTGCCGGAGAGCGACAGGAACTGGGTTCCGAATCGTCCTGATGGTTTGCAACAGGACATTGAGACTGTTTACCTTGAACTGACCTCTCATGCCCCGGCTGGCTCCATTCCTCATGTATGGAAGTGATTTCTAATTCAGGCTGAGACTGGAGTCTGTTAGTCATGCGATGGACTATATGGATTGCCTTTGTGGTGCTTTGCGTCCTGTCGGGGACGTCGTGGGCGATCTCGCGTGAGATGTCAGATGGTTTGCCGCTGTTAGAGCAGCAGGGAATTGTCTTCGGTGTCATTGGGCTATTTGCGCTGCTGTTTGCTGGCCGCAGAATGTGGTCTCGACGAATGGCTCCTCTGTATGTGCGGTTGGCTGCGGCGGCTGTGGGATTTTTTGGAGTTCCAATGGTGGTTGCTGAGTATGCTCGGGGCAGTGTGCCGGCGATCAGCCGGTCTGCGCTGTTTGCTTTGGTTCCTGTGGTGGTGGTGGTGGTGATGGCGGTTGCGGTTGCGGCTGGCGAATCGGCAGGGAGGGAGGAACGCGGCGCAAGGCTGTTCCTGATGCCGGCGTTGGCAGGACTGGGCGGGCTGTTGCTGTTGCTGCCGCTGCAGTTTTCGGCCTCTGCGCGTGGGCGGACGATGCAGTCTATTGTCTGTGCCGCTGTCGTTCTCGTGGGGCTTTCGAGCGTCGGGCTGTACCGATTGCTACGCGGGGTTGCCTTTGCGGATGCGATTGCTGTTGTGGGAGTGGCCAATGCTGCGTTCTTGCTGGTTTGGAGTGCTGTTCGTGAAGACCTTCTATGGCGAGGTAACGACCTGGCTTCGGTAATGTCGATTGCGTCGCTGGTAGATCTGGTAGATGTGGCTGAGGTATTGCTGATTGTGTGGCTGCTGCGCGAGATGCCCCCTATTCGTTTTGCTGCCCGCTATCTGGTGATTCCCTTGTTGACAGTGCTGGAGAGTTACGTTGTGATGCGACCCGAGTGGACGGTGAGGATGGGGTTTGGGACGGCTTTGCTGGCTGCTGGCGGAGGGATGCTTTTGTTCTTGAAGGCGGGGGAGGAGGGGACGGTCCTGTCTCTCCGGTGATACTTTTCGGGGGGCCCTTTGCGCGTTACACTTCAAACAATGGCAGCTTCGATGTACATCGTGGTTGAGGGCGAGGACCCTGGGTTCGATATCTTCGTGAACGGGCGCTCGCTGGCCCGGCATGAAGATGCGCTGGAGCGGCTGGCGCTTCGGTTGGGAGTTCGACCGCTGATTGAGTTCTTTTCTGCAGACGAGAATTCGATGTCACTTCTGATTGAAGAGGGTGCGGGAAATCAGGAGTTGATGCGACGGTTGCCGCCGCCGCAGTGGTATTCGCCGGAGGATGGGTTGAAAACAGTCCGGGCGCTTTTGATGACGCTGGAGGCCGATCCGCAGCAGTTGGGGACAGAGGGTGAGCAGGTGCTTTCGGAGCTGCTGGAGTATGCGCATGTCCTGGAGAGGACGATGGACAGGAAGTTGCGATGGCATCTTGCGGTTAGCTGGCGATAGTTCCAGCTCTACGTCTTCACTTACACAAATATTTAGTGCCGGGTTTCGGTGGAAGCGGCAGTGGATTGAGCGGCGAGATCGCCTTCGCCTAGTTTGCGGTGGAAGAGATCGAAGACTTCGCCGTAGAGGCTGTAGGCGAGTTCGGGGTCGTAGCGGATGCCCTCGTCGCGCATGAAGGCGTGGGCTCCGTTGACCTCGTGCCATGAGAGACGTGTGCCGATTTCGTTGAGACGCGCGAGGACGGCCATGCGGCCTTCAGTGGGGATGTGGGGGTCCTGGCGCCCCCAGATCATGAGGAGTTCGCCTTTGATTTCGGCGGCGCGGTCGAGGGAGTCGTCGTGCATTCCTTTGCCGAGGCCGCGCTTGTGAATGTCGGTGGCGTAGAAGCAGGCGGTGGCTTTGACGTCGGGGTTCATGGCGGCGCGGAAGGCGAGGTGGCCGCCAATGCAGATGCCCATGGCGCCGAGGTGGCCGGTGCAGTCGGGGCGGGCAGCGAGGTGGTCGAGGACCGCGCGCGCGTCGGCGTCATAAGCTGCGACGGGCTTGTCGGTTTTTAGGAAGTTGCCACGGTCGGAGCCGGCCTGATCGTAGGCGAGGATGGTGCCGGCGGGTTCGGACTCGTGGTAGATCTCGGGCATGGCGACGATGTAGCCGTGGCCGGCTAGCATGGCGGCTGTGCGGCGGATGGGCGCGGTGATTTGAAAGATTTCTGAGTAGAAGAGGATGCCGGGATAGCGGCCGGGTGCGGCGGGGCGAACGATGTGGGTTCGCATGGGGCCGCTGGGGGTGTCCAGGGTTACGTGTTCGTCGTTGATGATGATCATTTATGCCTCTGGGTGTTGATCTTACTGTTTCGTGGCGCAGGTTGGTGCGGTGAAGGATTTGTGACTTGTGGCGAGTTCCGGCTGGCATTGTGAATGGCGTTGAGGATCAGGCCAGCGTGGCGGGTGCTGATCTGGTTGGCGGCGAGACGGCGAATTACTTCGTAGACGGCGTGCTGGAGGTCTGACTGGCCGGAGGGGAGTAGGAGGTCGAAGGATTGGCGGCGACTGCGGCGCCGGCTGGGGGTTGGGAGGCGTTTGCGGGTGGGGTGGTGGTAGTAGCAGAAGGCTTCTCGCTGGAGGGCGGGCGAGGCGCATCGGTGGCCTCCTTCGAAGATGTGGGTGCAGAGAGTGCGGATGTCCTTGATGACTTCGATGGTCTTGTTCATGAGTAACCCCCTCCCCGGGATACTTTTTTGCGTAAAGTCCAGTGCTGAAAAGGCTTAGGTCTGGACTTCGGTATGTTTTTGGTGCATACCAAGTCTGGATCTAAGCCTTTTGTGGGTTAAAAGCGAGAGCCCGGCGCGTGGCCGGGCTCAATCTTTACTCTATAAGTCAATTATATCTGGGTGAGTCAAGCTTTTGGCGGTGGAAATCATTGTAAGTGATTGCTGAAGTTAGAGATACGGTGGTTGCGTGATGTGTCATAGCCTTCAGTGCACTGGCGAATCAATTGTCTCTTTACTGTGCCTTCTCGTCGCTTTACTCTAATTCAATGGATTATTCGCAGATCATCACGATGGAACCGGGCAAGCGCAGCGGCAAGCCTTGCATTCGGGGGCTACGCGTCACCGTTGGCGATGTGCTGGGATACCTCGCGTCGGGGATGACGCATGGGGAGATTCTTAACGACTTTCCGTATCTGACGGAAGACGATATTCGTGCCTGTCTGGCTTTTGCGGCGGATCGCGAACGGAAATCAGAGACCCTGGTGGCGTGAAGCTGCTGTTGGATGAGAACCTTTCTCCGCGGGTGATGGATTTGCTGTCCGATCTCTATCCGGCGTCGGATCATGTTCATAACCTGAACCTGGGTGGCGCTAACGATTCCGAGGTGTGGGATTATGCCGAATTGCATGGGTTTGCGATTGTGTCCAAGGACTCCGATTTTGCTGCGCGTAGTGTTCTAGAGAAAGACCCGCCGAAGATTATCTGGATACGGCTCGGGAATTGTTCCACGGGATGTGGAAATCCTGCTTTCCGCGCAGGACATGATCCGCGGCTTCCTTCAGGAAGATGAAGAGACTTGTCTGCTGCTGGGGCGGGCTTAGCTTTGGTGGTTCCCACTCATGCCCCAAGTGCGAGGGCATGAATGGGGCACCCAAGAGGGTGAATGGGCCACCCGCCTTTGTGTATGGTGAGAGATAGAGACAACAGCAAAGGCAATGACGTCAGCTGAGGAGGAATTCTTTGGTGCGGAGTTGTTTATTGTGTTGCGGAGTTTGGCGGCGGCTGCGTTAGGCTACTGCATTTTGGTTGAAAAGGGTTGAGCGGTTGTGGTGAGTATAGACCTTCGGGGTCCTTCGGCTGCGCTACGCTCCGCTCAGGATGGCGACTTTTTTGTATGGTGAGAGAGATAGAGACACCAGCAAAGGCAATGACGTCAGCTGAGGAGGAATTCTTTGGTGCGGAGTTCTTTGACGGTGTCGCGGAGTTTGGGGGCGGCTGCGTTAGGCTACTGCATTTTGGTTGAAAAGGGTTGAGCGGTTGTGGTGAGTATAGACCTTCGGGGTCCTTCGACTGCACAGATCACGATAAGACTGTGATCTGCTTCGCTCAGGATGACGGGCTTGGGGGTGGGCTGAAAGAGGACAAAGCGGACTGGCCGGGTAATGGGCTTTTAGGGGTTCATTTTTTCGTTGGCGGTGATGAGCTTCCAGCCCCAGGTTTCGGCGAGGTCTTTGAAGTCTGGGTTTTGGGCGCGGATGAGGTTTAACTTCTTTTCACGACGCCAGCCTTTTAGTTGCTTTTCGCGGGCTATGGATTGGGTTATGTCTTCGTGCTGTTCGTAGTAGAGGAGGCGGGTGCAGTTGTATTGCCTGGAGAAGCCTTCGAAGGTGCCGTCTTTGTGTTGTTGAATGCGGGTGTAGATGTCGCTGGTTGCGCCTACGTAGAGGGTTCCGGTGGGACTGCCCATGATGTAGGTGTAGCCGGGTTTCATTTTGATCGTTTTAAGCTCTGAGTGGAAAAGGCTTGATGTTTCTTGGTGAGTTTAGATCTTCGGGCTCCTTGACTGCCCCTTCGACAAGCTCAGGGTTCGCTCAGGATGCTGAATTTTCTTATATCGCTCTAACTAAACAAGAATTCTTTGGTGCGGAGTTCTTTTACTGTGTCGCGGAGTTTGGCGGCCTTTTCGAATTCGAACTTTTTGGCGGCTTCGCGCATGTCGGATTCTAGTTTGCCGATGTAGGTGTCGAGCTCTTGTTGGGTGACGAAGTCCGGCATGCCTTCGGCTTCGTCGGTGAGGTCGGCGTAGTCGGCTTTGAGGATTCCGGCTAGACCCATTTCGAGGGGTCGGATGATGGATTGTGGGGTGATGCCGTTTTCTTCGTTGTAGGCTTCCTGCTTTTCGCGGCGGCGGTTGGTTTCGTCGATGGCGCGCTGCATGGAGTCGGTCATCTTGTCGGCGTAGAGGATGGCGCGACCTTCAATGTGGCGGGCGGCTCGGCCTATGGTTTGGATGAGGGAGCCTTGGGAGCGGAGGAAACCTTCTTTGTCAGCATCCAAAATTGCTACCAATGACACCTCCGGAAGATCGAGGCCTTCGCGGAGGAGATTGATGCCGATGAGGACGTCGTACTCTCCTTTGCGGAGGTCGCGGAGGAGTTTGATGCGTTCGAGGGTTTCGATCTCGGAGTGCATGTAGCGGCAGCGGACGCCTACTTCGGTGTAGTAGCTGGCGAGGTCTTCGGACATGCGCTTGGTGAGGGTGGTGACGAGGACGCGCTGATTTTTTTCGGTGCGGTCGCGGATCTCGGCGAGTAGGTCGTCGATCTGGCCTTTGATGGGGCGGATCTCTACTATGGGGTCGATGAGGCCGGTGGGGCGGATGATCTGTTCGACGACGACTCCGGCGGATTTGGTGAGTTCGTAGGGGCCGGGGGTTGCGGAGACGTAGATGATCTGGCCCGTGCGTGATTCGAACTCTTCGAAGCGGAGGGGGCGGTTGTCCATGGCACTGGGGAGGCGGAAGCCGTAGTCGACGAGGTTTTGTTTGCGGCTGCGGTCGCCGTGCCACATGCCGTGGAGTTGAGGGACGGTGACGTGGGACTCGTCGATGAAGAGGAGGTAGTCCTGGGGGAAGTAGTCGAGGAGCGTGGGTGGGGGTTCGCCGGGGAGGCGGCCGGAGAAGTGGCGGGAGTAGTTTTCGATGCCGTGGCAGTAGCCTACGGATTTGATCATCTCGAGGTCGAAGCGGGTGCGCTGGTGGATGCGCTGGGATTCGACTAGGCGGCCCTGGGTTTCGAGTTCCTTTTCCCACCACTCCATCTCTTCGATGATGGTGGCCATGGCGGTGGTCT
Organism: Edaphobacter sp.; assembly: GCA_025462755.1. Taxonomy (GTDB): domain Bacteria; phylum Acidobacteriota; class Terriglobia; order Terriglobales; family Acidobacteriaceae; genus Edaphobacter. Next base: position 39,251 of record JAOAPF010000317.1, on the reverse strand, counting down.
TGCGCTCGGGTAGGACGACGTAGTGGGACTTGGGGTAGATGGGGAGGCGGGAGTACTTCTGGCGAACGGTGCCGAAGAGGGGATCGATCTGGGAGAGGGAATCGATTTCGTCGCCGAAGAGTTCGATGCGGTAGGCGTTTTCGTCGTAGGTGGGGTAGATCTCGATGATGTCGCCGCGGACGCGGAAGGTGCCGCGGCGGAAGTCGACGTCGTTGCGGTCGTAGAGGATTTCAACGAGGCGGCGGGTGATGTCTTCGCGTTTGATGCGCTGGCCTTTTTCGAGGAGCATCAGCATGCCGTAGTAGGCTTCGGGTGAACCGAGGCCGTAGATGCAGGAGACGGAGCTGACGATGATGGCGTCGCGGCGTTCGAAGAGGCTGCGGGTGGCGGCGAGACGAAGTTTGTCTAATTCTTCGTTGATGGTGGATTCTTTTTCAATGAAGAGGTCGCCGGCGGGGATGTAGGCTTCGGGTTGGTAGTAGTCGTAGTAGGAGACGAAGTACTCGACTGCGTTGTTAGGGAAGAAGGTTTTGAACTCGTGGTAGAGCTGGGCGGCGAGGGTCTTGTTGTGCGCGAGGATGAGAGCGGGGCGCTGCAACTCCTCGATGACCTTGGCCATGGTGAAGGTCTTGCCGGAGCCGGTGACGCCGAGGAGGACCTGGTCCTTTTCTCCGGCGTGAATGCCGGAGATGAGTTCGGCGATGGCTCGGGGCTGGTCGCCCTGGGGCTTGTAGGTGGTGGAGAGCTGGAAGTCCATCTCTGTAGGATAAAGGCAGGGAATAGGGTGTAGGGAGTATGGAGTAGAAAACGGAGGAACTGGATGGCTTTAGGAACTGAGCTGTGGCTGGTGCGGCATGGGGAGACGGCGTGGAGTGCGAGTGGGCAGCATACCAGCCGTACGGATATTCCGCTGACTGAGCATGGGCGGAAGCGGGCGGAGGAGCTGCGGGATTATCTGAAGGGGACGAAGTTTGATGCGGTGTTTGTGAGTCCGATGCAGCGGGCGCGGGAGACGTGTGCGATTGCCGGGTTTGGCGATGTGGCCAAGGTCGATGACGGGTTGAGGGAGTGGGATTATGGGATTTATGAGGGAAAGACTACTAAGGAGATTCAGGCGGAGATTCCGGGGTGGTCGGTTTGGAAGAACGAGATTGTGGGTGGGGAGACGGTGGAGCATGTTGGGCAGCGCGCGGATGGGGTGATTGCGCGGGCTTTGGCGGCGGCTCCTGATGGAGGTAAGGTGGCGCTGTTTGCTCATGCGCATATTTTGAGGATTCTGGCCGCGCGTTGGATCGGGTTGGATGCGAGGGGGGGAGCCTTGTTCGCGCTGGGGACGGGAAGCGTGAGTGTGCTGGGATGGGAGCGGGAGACGCGCGTGATCCAGAGCTGGAATCGTGGGTTTGAGTAGGGCGGGGCGGTGAGTCTGAAGGACGTCGCAGTCAGTTGGAACATCTATGCTGATGCAAGCCGAAGCAACAGCAGATCCCTCCACTCCGCTTCGCTTCGGTCGGGATGACACATCATGGGGTGAATCATCAACTCAGGACGCTACATTTTCCTGACGTGCTGGGGTTGCAGACCCATGCCGATGAAGCGTCCGGTTAGGTATTGGAAGCCGGGAATCCTGGTGACGATGCGAAGCGCCAGGGGTGGGGTGACGGGGCCGGTGCTTTGAAGGGCGCGGGAGAGGATGCGGTGGGCGAAGACCTGCACTCGTTGTGTGTTCCGCACGGCGCTCTCGCGGTAGTGCTGGACTCGTTGCAGATCGTGTACGGTGGCGCCGCTGGTGAGGATGGACTCGGTGAGGATGTTGGCGGCGGCGACTGCGTCCTGAAGGGCGATGTTGATGCCGATTCCGCCAACCGGGGACATCGCATGGGCTGCGTCGCCTATGCAGAGCAGGCCAGGGGAGCACCAGTCCTGCAGACGGTTTACTTGAATTGTGAGGAGCTTCACTTTGTCCCATGAATCGATCTCGGCGGCGCGACCGGCGAGGAAGGGGACGATGCGCTCAATGCTCTGCTGGAAGGCGGAGATGCCTTCTTGCTGGATCTGGGGAAAGGCGCCTTTGGGGATGAGGTAGCCGATCTGGAAGTAATCGTTGCGATTGATGAGAATGATGAAACGGCCGTAGTTGAAGTAGCCGAGTGCGTTTTCCGGGTCAGACGGCTGGCGTGCAATGCGGAGCCAGAGAATGTCTATGGGGACACCCTCGTCGATGAGAGGGAGATGTGCGGCGTCGCGCGAGATGGCGTGGCGGCCATCGCAGCCGACGGTGAGTGCGGCTCGGATCTCGACGGGGCCGTCTGGAGTGTTGGCCAGTACACCGGTGGTGGTGCCGTCGTTTGTTTGGATGAGGCCCGTGGCTTCCCAGCCCATGCGGAGCTTGAAGGAGGGAAAGCGGGCCGCTTCGGTGGAAAGGAAGTTGAGGAAGTCCCATTGGGGCATTAGTGCGATGAATTTGGCGTGGGTGGGGAGGTGGCTGAAGTCTGAGATTTTGAAGCGGCGACCGCCGATGATGGCGGTGAGGCCGCTGATCTGTGAGTGAGGTAGTGCAAGGAACTTTTCGAGGAGACCCAGCTCGTACAGCAGTTCGAGAGTGGAGGGATGGATGGTATCGCCGCGGAAGTCGCGGAAGAAATCTTTGTATTTTTCGAGGACGGTGACGGCGATGCCGTGGCGGGCTAGAAGGAAACCGAGCATGATGCCGGCGGGGCCTCCGCCGATGATGCAGCAGGTGGTCGAGAGCCGGTTTCCGGTTGAGCTCATGGTGGGATGAGGGTAACAAGGGCTGGGAAATGCGTCAAAAAGCGTCGTGAATTGCAGGGGACGTGCTAGATTCGACGCATTCCCTTTTTCTTTGGAGATGCTAAATGCGTATGGTTCGCTTTGCTTTCGTTGCTGCACTGGCCGGCGGGATCAGTGGGTTTTTGATGTGGGCGCAGACGGGCGCGGCGAGCTCGAACGACGAGGCGCAGGGCAAGGTGTGGTGGGCGCATGTGCAGAAGCTTGCCGACCCTTCGATGAATGGGCGGCTGACGGGGAGTGAAGACTATCTGAGGGCCGCGGCGTATGTGGTCGATCAGTTCAAGGCTTACGGATTGACGCCGGCGGGTGTGGATGGTGGCTATTACCAGCCAGTGCATTTTGACGTACAGCGGGTGATTGCGAGTAAGTCGTCGATGAACGTGGTGGTGGATGGGAAGGTGACGCCGCTGGTGCTGGGTGAGGACGCGATCCTCGGCTCACGATCGGCGCAGGTGGGGAAGGTGGATGCGCCGCTGGTGTTTATTGGGTATGGGCTGCATCTGCCGGAGTCGAAGTATGACGATTTCAATTCGGCTGAGGTGCCGGTGTCATCGTTGAAAGGCAAGGTTGTGGTGTACATCAACGGTGGTCCGGCGGATCTGCCGGGGGCGCTGAAGTCGTTCGCGCGGACCTCGCCATTGGCCAGGGCGCTGCGTGAGGCGGGCGCGGTGGGGACGATTTCGATACCGACACCGAAGTCTATGGACTTTGGATGGCAGCGGATGGCGAGCAGTGCATCGCAGCCGGGTATGCGATTGTCGCCCGCTCCCGATGCGGATGCTGTGGCGGCGAAGCATCCTGCACTGGCGGATGAGCACAAGACTATGTTTTCGGCGACGTTCAATCCGGCGCAGGCGGAGAAGCTTTTTGCGGGAACGGGACATACGTTTGCGGAGATGCTGGCGCTGGCGGATGCGCAGAAGCCTCTGCCTCACTTTGGTCTGGGGAAGAGCGTGACGGCGACGGTGGTGGGAGAGACTTCGCATGTCGTGTCGCCAAACATTGTTGGGAAGCTGAAGGGATCTGACCCTGCGCTTTCGAAGCAGTATGTGCTGGTGTCCGCGCATCTGGATCATCTTGGCGTTGGTGCTCCGATCAATGGGAAGACAATCTACAGCGGCGCGATGGATGATGCCTCGGGTGTGGCTACGGTTCTGGAGACGGCGAAGAAGCTGAGTCAGGCGAAGACGAGGCCGAAGCGGTCAGTCTTGTTTGTGATTTTTACGGCGGAGGAGAAGGGGTTGCTGGGATCGCGATACTTTGCTGGACATCCTACGGTTCCAGAGAGTGCGATCGATGCGGATTTGAATCTGGATATGTTTATGCCTCTGTTTGCGTTGAAAAAGCTGCATGTGCAGGGACTGGACGAGTCGACGCTGGGGGAGGATGCAAGGAAGGTGGGCGCCGAGCACGGGATTGTGATTGCGCCTGATCCGGAGCCGGACCGGAACTCGTTTATCCGCACGGACCAGTACAGCTTTGTGCAGGCCGGAGTGCCGGCACTGGCGATGAAGTTTGGCTGGACCAAGGATTCGCCGGAGTACAAGGCGTGGAGGGGTTGGCTGGCCCAGCGGTATCACTCGACCGATGATGATCTGACGCAGCCTGTGGACCTTGTAGCCGCTGCGCAGTTCAATGACTTCTTTGCCGATCTAGCGAGAGCGGTGGCGGATGATCCTGCGAGGCAGCATTATCTGGATACGAGCTTCTTCAAGCGGTTTGAGACGGGGCAGTAGGGCTGTTGATGCCTAGGAGGCGGAGCCAGTCGGTCGGGGTGTAGGCCAGGTGATCGGGTGGGGCGTCCGCCAGGGAGTGGGGCTTTAGGCCGAAGGTGCAGCCGATGCTGCGGGCGCCGCAGTTGCGGGCGGTGATGACGTCGACGTCGGTGTCGCCGATCATGATGGTTTCGGCGGGAGCGATGGCGTGGCCTGCGATGGCGCTGGCTTCGGCGACGAGACTTTCGAGACCGTGAGGGTCGGGTTTTTTGGTGTGGAAGCTGTTGCCGCCGTAGTTCTGGAAGAAGAAATGCGAGAGGCCGAAGTGTTCGCAGATGTCGCGGGAGGGGTTGACGGGCTTGTTGGTCAGGACGGCCATGAGCATCTCGGGGTGTGCGGCACGGATGGCTTTGAGGGATTCGAGAACGCCGGGATAGAGGAAGGTGTAGTCGAGCTTGTGGATGCGGTAGTAGTCCAGAAAAAATGTGAGTGCTTCGGTTACATATTCTTCGTCATGGATGTCGCCCTCGGGATCGCCGAAGGCCCGGCGGACGAGCAGGGAGGCTCCGTCGCCGATGTAGCTGGCGATGACGGCGTCCGGGAGCTCGGACTTGCCGAAGTGGGCCAGGGTGGCGTTGACGGAGTTGCAGAGGTCGGTGCGGGAGTCGATGAGGGTGCCGTCGAGGTCGAAGACGAGGAGGCGGGGAGATGGAGCGATGAGCATTGTTTAAGGGTAATTGATTGGGTCGGGGTGTAAGCTTCTTGGGAACGGAGGCACCATGCATAGAGTGACGGCTGGGGATTGGACGCGACGGCAGTTTGTTGCAGGGCTGGCAGCGGCTGGTGTGGTGGCAGGAGGCGGCGTAAGGGCGTTAGCGCAGTCGACGTTGACGGGCGAAGCGGCTATACGGGAGTTGATGGAGGGCAATGAACGGTTCATCGCTGGGAAGATTACATCGTTTCCTGAGGACCTGAAGATTCTGAAAGAGAAGACGGTGCTGAAGCAGGAGCCCTTTGCCGCAGTGCTGGCGTGCGCTGACTCACGAGTGCCGGTGGAGATTCTGTTCGATCAGACGATAGGGCATGTATTTGTCTCGCGAGTGGCAGGCAATATTGTGACACCGGAGATTATGGCGAGTCTGGAGTATGCGGTGGCTGCGCTTGGCGTGAAAGCCCTGGTGGTGATTGGGCATACAAACTGCGGAGCGGTTAGCGCGGCGGTTGCGGCCAAGGAGGTACCGGGGCAGATCAGCGTTTTGTATCAGCATCTGATGCCTGGGATACGGGGAGCGAAAGGGGACGTTCCGTTGGCGGTGAAGATGAATGCAGCCTATCAGGCACAAGTGTTGAGGGAGAGCTCGACCGTAATCGCGAAGGCGATCAAGAACGATGGTTTGAAGATCGTGAGCGGGAGCTATGACCTGGGAACTGGCCGCGTGACGCTCGCGGATTGAGCACAAGCGACGGCTTTGTGGGCCGCCGCTGACTCGAATTGCGGTTATTTGATTTGAATATCGCCGGAGCCGGTACCGACGCGAATGGTGGGACCGCCGCCGTTGACGACGCCGCTTACGTGGTGACGGTTGAGACTGCCTTGCATGGTGATCGGCTGCGAGACGTTGACGCTGCCGGAGCCGGTATCGGCGTCGAGGTTGAAGTGGGCGTTGCCGACGACGAGACGGACGGAGCCGCTGCCTGTACTGAGCTTCCAGTCTGTGGTGGGTTGGCCGGCAGCTTCGATGTCACCGCTGCCTGTGCTGGCTCTGAGGGCGCCGGAGAGGCCGTTGAGGCGAATGCTGCCGCTGCCGGTCTCGGCTTTAACATCGCCGGGCCCAGTCTGTTGGAGTTCAATATCGCCCGATCCGGTGCCCAGGGTCGCTGCACCTTGAATGCCGTGAGCCCGGACGGAGCCGGAGCCGCTTTGGGCCTTGATGGTGGCGCCGACGTCCTGGATCTGCACATCGCCGGAGCCGGTAGACGCGTTAATCGCAGACGATTTGGGGAGAGTGATGTCGTAGTCGATGCTGATGTTGCGGTAGAGGTCGGTATTATGGCGTTCGCCGATGGTGATTTCGTTGCCGTTCTGGACGATGGGCGGGTTGTTGACGATCTGCTGAATGCGGCTGTCGACGTCGTTGCCGCCGCTCATCCAGCCGTGGCTGGAGCGGAGATGGGCGACGATGTTGACCTGGTCGCCCGATCCGGGATTGAGATGGATATAGCCGGAGCCGGTGGAGACCGAGACGTTGGGAGTGCCGCCGACATTGAGAGTGCGGACGAAGTTGCCGTCGGCGGCGAAGGCGGTGGCGGCGAGGGCGAGGGTCGCGGCGGTGGTGGTGGCGAGGACTTTGATGGTCTTAATTGTCATGGGGATTTCCTTTAGTCGACTCTGGTGGTTGCGGTTTGGATGCTGGCCCCTTCGAGAAGATTGCTGGAGGTGTTCCTCGGATGCGAACTGAAAACTGGTTGCTGGCCGCAGCAGAGCTTATTGCTGAAGGATGACAGTGTCGCCGGATTTCAGGCCGGCGAGGACCTCGGTTTTGGTGCCGTTGGAGATGCCGGCCTTGATATCGACTTTGCGCCGGCCGTTCTTCGTCTTCGGATCAGGGACTTCGACGGAGGCGTTGCGATCCTTGTCGTAGAGAACTGCCTGCTCGGGGACGGTGAGAACCTTTTTGTGCTCTTCAAGAAGGATCTCGGCGTTGGCCGTCATGTTGGCTTTGAGTTCGCCGCCGGGGTTGTCGATGGAGACACGGACCTCGAATGTGGTGACGTTGTCCTTTTCGACGCCGAGGGGAGCGATCTTGGTTACTTTGCCAACGAAGGCTTTGTCCTTGAAGGATTCGACCTTGATGCGAGCGGCCTGGCCGAGGTAGACCTTGCCGATGTCGGACTCGTCTACTTTTCCCTGGACGTAAACCTGGGTGATGTCGCCGATGGTCATAACGAGAGTGGCGGTGGAGCCGAGGACAAGGATGGAGCTGACAGCGTCGCCGATCTCGACGTCGCGGGAGAGAATGGTGCCATCCATGGGTGAGGTGACGGTGGTGTAACTGAGCTGCTCTTCAAGTTGCTTGAGAGAGGCCTGGTTCTGAGCGACCTGGGCCTGAGCTTGGCGGAGCTTGGAGGTGTCGACATTAATTTGTGAGACGGCTTTGTCGCGGGTGTTGACGGCGGCGAGGTACCTCTGCTGTGCGTCATCGAGCGATTGCAGGGAGACGACGCCCTGTTTCGACATCGCCATATTGCGTTCGTAGGTGTTCTTGTACATTGGCAGGTCCGGGGCTTCGGCGCTGACCTTGTCGTACTGGATGGCGGCGGCGGCGGCGCGGGCATTGGATTCTGCGGCGTTGAGCTGGGCCTTTTGCGCAGCTACCTGAGCGAGGATCTCCTGCTGGTCCAGTTGGGCGAGGACCTGACCTTGCTTGACTTGAGCGTTGATGTCGGTGTCGAGACGGGTGACGATGCCGGAGGCTTTGGATTTGACCTCAACCTTGGTGATGGGCTGAACCTTGCCTGTGGCGACGACGGAGCGGGCGATGTCGCCGAACTCGGCCTTGGCGAGTTGGGAGGGCTCAAATTTAGTCGTGTTGCCGCGGGCGCTGACTGCGATGCCCAGAGCTACGGCTGCTACGAGGACGATGAGACCGGTCCATAACCAGACTTTACGTTTGTTTTTGCGCTGTGTAGCCAAGGGGGTGCTCCCATATCTTTCTGGTTGGTGAGGCGTCTCGGAGTGTGATTACGCAAGAAGATGCTGCGCGGTTCCATAGACGGGGGAGAAAGTTGTTGCAAGGACGCAGAGATACTTCCGTGTCCAATTTTGGACGTTCACTGAGAGGAAAGGAATGGCTACTTTGGGGAGTGCTATCTGCTAAATTTCATGTGAATTTAGCGGGGAAGTGTCAGGCGTATTTGCGGAGGACGCCGAGAACCTTGCCCTGGATGCTGACGTTGGCGGCAGGGGCGTAGATGGGGGACATTTCGGTGTTGGATGGTTGCAGTCGGATCATGCTGCCTTCGCGATAGAAGCGCTTGAGCGTGGCGTCGGCACCGTCTATGAGGGCGACGATGATCTCACCTTCACGGGCGGTGCGAGTGCGCTCGACCAAGACGTAGTCTCCAGAGACGATGTGCTCATCGCGCATGGAGTCGCCGCGTACTTCGAGGGCGAAGACCTCCCGGTTGCCGATGATGTCCGACAGAGAGATGCTCTCCGCGGTTTCGATGGCTTCCACGGGCTGGCCGGCTGCGATGCGGCCCAGAAGAGGAAGGCGATCGGAGCCTTTTTTACCGCTGCGGACGGGGAGAACATCGATGGAACGGCTGCGATTGTGCGCGCGCTGAAGCAGGCCCTTGTTTTGCAAATTGGTGACGTGTTTGTGCACGGTGGCGAGGGAACTGAGACCCAGACCGCTGGCGATCTCTTCGTAGGAAGGGGAGTATCCGTTCTTCTGGGTGAAGCTGGACAGGAAGTCGATGACTTCTTTTTGCCGCCGCGTGATTGCCATGCGCATGATTGTAGCGAATAAAAGGCGAATTGCAAGTCTTTTATTCGCTGCGCTTGATTGCTGCTAACCGACTTGATTCCCATGTCCCGGATTTGGCAACGAAAGGCTGTGGGGAAGGTGAAGGAGCGAGTTGTCGCCAGTTGGTCGATGGGAGTTCTTGAGAAATTCCCATTTTGAAATAGAGTGCGCAAAAGTTTGCAAAGAGCGCTTGTGAAAACGCGAGGGATGAACCAAGGTAATTACACGACCGAATTGGTAATGTGACCTGCAGTACTGAAGACCTTCTGCTTTGGAGATGACAAAATGCGAGTTCTGATCGTTGAAGATGATGCGGCTCTTGGCTTGTTTCTGCAAAAGGGACTAAAGCTCGAGGGCCATGACGTGAGCTGGGTGGGAGATGGAGAGGCGGCGCTGGTTCATGCTGCGGAGCATCGTCCGGACCTGATTGTGCTCGACCTTAGCCTTCCGAAGAAAGACGGGACTGAAGTGCTGGAAGAGATGCGCGGGCGGTTTGATGAGACCGCCGTGCTGGTGCTGACGGGACGCAGCCACGTGGACGAGCGAGTGAAGTGCCTCAACCTGGGAGCAGATGATTGTCTGTTGAAGCCCTTCAGCTTTCATGAGCTGACGGCACGTTGCCGTGCGCTGCTGCGGCGGCGGGAGCAGTTTGCCGATCCGGTGTTGCGGCATGGCGATGTTGAAATGAACCGCATGGAGCGGAAGGTGGTGAGGAATGGGCGATTGGTGGAGCTTACGGTCAAGGAGTTTTCCTTGCTGGAGTTTTTGCTGATGCGGCGCGGGCGGTGTTGCACCCGGAGTGAGTTGCTGCGCGAGGTTTGGCAGATGTCTCCGGACGCAGGAACCAACGTGGTGGACGTGTATGTGAACTACCTGCGGAGAAAGCTGGGGGCGGTGGGTGCGGATGGCAATGAGGCATGTCCCGTGATCGAGACGGTGCGGGGCGAGGGATACCGGATGGGCGCCGGGGGAAGGATGGTGGCGCGGGTGAGTGAATATCCCGTGGGTGTGGCGTTTGCCGGTGAGTGAGGTTGTGCAGAGGGTCGTTCAAGAGGATTTGGTCGAGCGGATCGATGTAGCGCTGCATGGTCTTTGCCAGCCACTAACGGTGCTGCAGTGCCGGCTGGCGATGGGAGACCTGCTCGGTGAGCCGGATGCGATGCGTGAGGCGATTCGGGAGGGGTTGCAGGAGTGTGCGCGGATGAACCAGACGATTGGGACGATGCGGGCGATGTTGCAGCAAGTGATGGCGGATACAGACGACGAGAGGATACGATGAGCGGCATGAATATGGGACGGGACGTGGTTTTGAACGAAGATGCGATGGAAACGGCGCCTATGCGTACGGTTGTGGTGGCGAGCGCGGACGCGGGGTTGCGGCAGAGGCTGCGCGCTTCGCTGACGGGTTTGCGGTGGCAGGTACGCGAGGCGGCGGGCGGTGCGGAGGCGATGGCACAGTTGGAGGATTCGCGGTCAGAGGCGCTGCTGGTCGATAGCTGGCTGCCGGACCTGGAGGTGGGGGAGTTTGCGACTGTGATTCGAATGCTGTATCCGGCGATGGAGCTTCTGCGTGTGGACGGCGGTGCGGATGGTGGAGCGCGGAGTCCGCGGCGGCATGAGTTGCTGCATTCGTTGCGTGAGGCGCAGAACGCTTCGCTGAACGATACCTCGGTTTGGGCTACGGCACCGGAGGCGGTGCCGGTGGCTATGATGGGGGCCGGGTTGAGAGCGCCGATGCGGGTTTCTTCTCCGATGCGGAGGGATTTCGATCCGGAGGAATCGCGCACTAAGGATGACGAGGTTCGTCTAGATTCGGCGCGGCAGGCGCTTTCGGTTTTGATGGGACGTCCCGAAGTAGCTCGGCCAGCGATGCAGAAAGAGGTAATGTTGCCAGAGATGGTTGGTGGAAGTGAGCCGATGCGGGAGCTGGCGCGGCTGATCCGGCTGGTGGCGCCACGGTCGACGACCGTGCTGATTGAGGGAGAGACAGGAACGGGCAAAGAGGTGGTGGCGCGAGCGCTGCATCGTTTGAGCGAGCGGGCTGGTAAACCTTTTGCTGTGTTGAACTGCGCGGCAATTCCTGAGGCTTTGCTGGAAGCTGAGTTGTTTGGTCATACCCGTGGGGCTTTTACAGGAGCGGTGCAGTCGCGTACGGGGCGTATCGAGGCGGCGCATGGCGGGACTTTGTTCCTGGATGAGATCGGAGAGATGCCGATGGCGTTGCAGTCGAAGATGCTGCGGTTTCTTGAGTGCGGCGAGTTGCAGCGCGTGGGTGATAACGAGACGATGCGTGTTGATGTGAGGGTGATTGCGGCGACGCATCAGCCGTTGGAAAAGCTGGCTTCGAGTGTTGGAATGGAGCGAACGTTTCGGTTGGATCTTTATCATCGGCTGGCGGTATTTCCGGTGGAGGTTCCTTCGTTGAGGGACAGGATGGAGGATTTGAGCATGTTGGCTGAGCATTTCCTGGAACAGATGGGACAGGAGATGCCGCGGAAGAAGTTGACAGCAGAGGCAATGGCGAAGCTTCACGAACATAGCTGGCCGGGAAATGTGCGTGAGCTGATGCACGTGCTCGAGCGGGGCGCGATTCTTGCCGGAGACCGGATGGAGATTGGGGTAGACGAGATTCGGTTGCGGCGAGCTACACGGGGTTGAGTTTTTCGGCAGAACAAAAATCGGATGTGAATAAGAGCGCTCTCATTTGAGGGCGCTTTTCTTTGGTTGCAAGACTGCATATGTCATTGCGTAGAGGTGACGGCGTGCAGACGACAACCGCAATGAGCGATGCACTGGGACAGTACCTGGATCTGACCAGCCGGCAGTTGCAGCTGACAGCCAGCAACATGGCCAATGTGGATACGCCGGGATACAAGACGCAGGGGTTCGACTTTGAGCAGGAGTTTGCGCGGCAGTTGAACGACAGTGCCGGCGCTGCGGGCCTTGAGGGTCTGCAGGTTGCGGCACAGGATGTTGATGGCCTGGTCGCGCGGCCGGATGGAAACAACGTGTCGATGGACCGCGAGGGTTTACAACTCGCCAAGGCGCAGCTGCGGTTCAAGCTTGGGGTGCAACTTTTAAAGCATGAGTTTTCGAGTGTGATGGGTGCAATCCACATGGATGGGAAATAACCGTGAATCTCTTTGGCGTGATGGATGTGAGTGCGTCGGCGCTGCAGGCGGAGCGAGTGCGGGCCGAGGTGGTGGCTTCGAATATGGCGAATGCGGAGACGACGCGGACACCGGATGGCGGGCCGTATCAGCGGCATCATGTGGTGTTCGAGGCTGAGAGCGGTGGGAGTTTTCAGGAGTCGCTGGTGAATCAGATGAATGGCGGTTCGAGTGGATCCTTTGGAAATGGATTTAATCGCACGCTTGCTGGAGGCTTTGGTTTGGGTGGCGGCTTGACGGCTGCGAATGGAGCGCCTGGTGGTGTTGGTGTGGCGGGAGTGATCAGTGACACAAGTGCGCCGCTGCTGAGGTATGACCCGCAGCATCCAGATGCCGGGGCAGACGGGTTTGTGGCGTATCCGGACATCAACCCACTGACGGAGATGGTGGACCTGATGGGGGCGACACGGTCGTATGGGATGAATGCTTCGGCGATCACGGCGGAGAAGGGCATGGTTAATGCTTCGCTTGATCTTTTAAAATAACGAATGCCGTACGTACGAAAAACATGCAAGAGGTTGAGGAGGGATTGTGATTGGATTGTCTGCTGGTTTTGCGGTGTTGAGTGGGTCGAGTTCGGCGACCGTGGACGACGGTTTCCTAAGTGATTCTGGTGTTGCTGCTTCGAACACAGGTGCTGCTGCGGGCGTGCCGTTTGCGGGGATGTTGCAGGCGATGGTGAAGCAGACGAGTCTCTTGAATCAGAAGGCATCCCAGGCCGTGACAGGGCTGCTGAATGGCTCGGGCGTGGAGATTCATGACGCAATGATTGCGACTCAGAAGGCGGATATGGCGTTTGAGTTGGCTCTACAGGTCCGCAACAAGGCGGTTGGCGCCTACCAGCAGATGATGGGCATGCAGTTTTAGGATTTGGATCTTTCGAGAGACGCTGAGGCGAGATGGCTGAGACGGAACAGGTTGGCGGGGCGGGGATGCAGAGGGCGGGGGAGGGCGGCGCAGGTTTGGCTGGCGGCGGTCCGGCGGAGAAGGCTCTTGCGATGGCTGCGGCCATGCGTGAGCGGTTGATGGCAATGCCCGCCGGGAAGCGCACTTGGTTGATTGCGTCCGGGGTGTTTCTGGCTGCGATGTGTGCCGGGATGATCTGGTTTGCGGGACGGCCGGACTGGCGGGTGTTGTTCAGCGGGCTTGATGGTAAGGACGTGCAGCAGGTGTCGCAGGAGCTGGCGGCTGCGGGAATTCGGTATGAGACGACAGTGGACGGATCTGGAATCCAGGTGCCGGCGGAGATGCTCGACAAGGCGCGTATGGAGGTGGCGGCGAAGGGTATGCCGCAGACGGGGCGGCTGGGGTTTGAGCTTTTCGATAAGCCGAACTGGGTAGGAAGTGAGTTTGATGAGCGCGTGAACTATCAGCGAGCGCTGGAAGGAGAGTTAGAGCACACGATCGGGACATTAGGGGTGGTGAAGTCGGCGCGGGTGCATCTGGTGTTGCCGCAGGCTTCGCTGTTTGCCGCGGAGGAAAAAGTGGCGAAGGCTTCCGTGGTGTTGAAGCTGAAGCGGGCATCGGTGGACCCGGAGCAGGCGGATGCCATTCGCAGCCTGGTGGCTGGATCAGTTGAGAACCTCAGCGTCGATCAGGTGACGTTGGTGGATGCGGATGGACGAGTGAACTTTAAGCAACGGTCGAGTAATGCAGCCGAGGCTGATGCGGAGCAGGCAATGGAAGCGAAGTTGGTGGCGATGCTGGAGCCGCTGGCAGGGCGCGAGAATGTGCGAGCTACAGTGAATGTGAGTTATGACGAAGGTAGCGAAGAACGGACTGACGAAGTGTATGACCCCAACGAAGTAGCGACGCTGAGCATGCATAAGAGTGAACAAGTGTCTACCGGACGTGGGGTGCCTTCCGGGGTTCCGGGGACCGCGAGTAACTCTCCCGCGGGTTCGCCGGAGGGAGCTGTAGCGGGATCGGAGGCAGCCGCTGCGCCGGGAACGCCGCCGCTATTGCAGAAGCAGATGTTGCCGGTCTATCCGCAACAGAATGCCGGGCAGAGCCAGAGTTTGCGCGAAGAGAACGGGACCTATGGAGTTACAAAACACCTGGTGCATTCTGAGCACGGGCCGGGACGGGTGCGGCGGGTGTCGGCGGCGGTTGTAGTGAACGATCGCAGCACGATTGACGGCGTGGGCAAGCTGGAGCACTTGGTGTGGAAGCCGCGAAGCGCGGAGGAAATGCGTCGCCTGGAGGAGCTGGCGCAGGCTGCCATCGGGTACGATGCGCGGCGGGGAGACCAGGTGGTGATGCAAAACGTTAGCTTCAGCACGAATGCTCCTGAAGTGAAGCCGCCGGTGATGGACAAGTGGATGGAGGAGATGCGCGGGCTGCTGCATACGCAACCGGGGCTGATGCGGACCGCGGTGATTGGAATGTGCGGTGTGCTTCTGGTGCTGTTTGTGCTGCGGCCGGTGGCGAGCCAGGTGACGGCGACGCTGCGGGAGCCGATGTTGTTGGCGGCAGAAACGGGAACTACGAGTGTCTTTGAAGAACGAGAAGAGATCACGGCACCACACAATGACCCGGCTGAGGAGGTGTTTCTGCCGAGGCCGAAGAGCAAGACACACCAATTGCAGCAAGGAATTTTTGAACACGTATCGGAGCATATTCGACGAGAGCCGGCGCAGAGCACGCGGTTGCTAGAAGCCTGGATCGGGTCTTCCGAGGAGAGAGACTAATGGGAACAGCGACACAATTTTCAGGAGCGGAGGCGATGCGGCAGAATCCCTTGCTCTTGACACCGAACGCCGGGTTTGTACCGGCAGCGATACCAGGACTGCGAAAAGCCGCAATTCTGATGGTCGCAATTGGAGATGACCTGGCGAAGACGCTGTTTCAGAGTCTGTCTGAGAGCGATGTGCAGCGGGTGACCGAGGAGATTACAAAGCTGGGCGATGTTCCGGCTGCGCAGTTGACTCAGGTGTTGACGGAGTTCTATGGGCTGCTGGAGACACAGCAATACATGGTGCGCGGTGGAACCGATTATGCATTGAGGCTTCTAACGGAGGCCTTTGGCCCTACCCGGGCTGAAGAACTGTTGCAGCAAGTGAAGAAGATTCGCGAACGCAGTACGGGCGATATGGCGAAGCTGCAAGACATGGACCCACTGCATTTGAGCAAGTTTCTGGAGAACGAACATTCACAGACGGTGGCGCTGGTGCTGGCACATCTGGATGCAAAGCGCGCGTCGATGGTGCTGATGAACCTGCAAGGGGCCATGCGAGTGGATGTGGTGCGGAGGCTGGCAGAGATGCGGCAGTTCTCGCCGGAGATGGCGCAGACGGTGGCGATGGCCTTGCATAAGCGAATGGAAAAGATGGGTTCGAGCGGCAGGAAATCCTACTCGGGCTTTAAGGCGGTGGCGGAGTTGTTGAACCGGCTGAATCAGACGGAGAGCAGGGGAATTCTGGAGGAGATTGAACAGAGCGAACCAAAAGTGGCAATTGGCATACGCGAGCTGATGTTTGTGTTTGAAGACTTGGTGACTGTGCCGGCAGAGAGCATCCGCGAGTTTGTGAGTGCTGCAGATAAAAAGGTTCTGGCAATGGCATTGAAGGGTGGGAAGGAAAATGTGAAGGCGCACCTCTTCAAGGCAATGAGTTCGCGCGCCGTGGAGATGCTGAAGGAAGACATGGAGGTAATGGGGCCGGTGCGGATGCGAGATGTTGGGATGGCTCAGCAGGAGTTGCTGGCGCTGGCACGGCAACTGGAGAGTGAAGGCAAGATGATTTTGAAGATGGAGGTCGATGATGATCTCGCCGTCTGAGAAGCGAGCAGCGAAGCCTAGTGGCCGAGCCTCTGTTGTTGGGATGCCCGTGAGGTTGTTAGGTGGAGGAGTGCGAGAGGTATCGCGGCTTGAGTTTTTGCCGTTGGGGCAGCCCGAGGTTGTGGCGGAAGTTACGGCGGATGAGACGGAAGTCCTGCTGAAGGAGGAAGTGGCAGCGCTCGATGGACGCTTGCGGTCCCAGGCGGAACAGATGTCCGCGCAGATGAAACTAGCGCGGAACGAAGCGAGGGCTGAGGCGCGCCTTGAGTGGCAACAGGAGTTGGAAGACGGGATTGCTGTGGAGCGCAAGGCTGTCTTGAAGGCTTGCGAGGAGTTTATTCGAGAGCGGGCGCGGTACTTTGCGGGAGTCGAAACTGAGGTAGTGAAACTTGCCCTGGCCATTGCTGCTCGCGTGCTGCATCGTGAAGCGAAGATCGATCCATTGTTGCTGACTGGGGTGGTACGAGTCGCACTGGAGAAGGTGGCCGAAGATAGCGTGACGGTGTTGCGGGTGCCCGTGAGCGCGGTGGAGATGTGGAGAGAGATTTTTGTGGCGAGGCCGGCGTCTTCGCTGCAGGTTGTGGGAGATGAACGGCTGGCTGCGGGAGAGTGCGTGCTTGATACGAATGTGGGCCGGGTCGAGCTGGGTGTGAGCGCGCAGCTGGAGGAGATTGAACGTGGGTTCTTCGATCTGATGCAGCAGAGGCCGGCGTGATGGGTGAACCGGGGGTTGTGACGTCGGCGGTTTCTGCGGTACTGGTTCCGTATCTGACGCAATTGGCGGATAGGCCGGCCTGGCGATGGAGTGGGCGGGTGGTCGAAGCCAATGGACAGACGGTGGAAGCTGAGGGCCCGCTTTGTTCGGTGGGCGAGTGCTGCGAGATAGTCGATGGAGATGGCGAAAGACATCGTGCCGAGGTGATCGGGTTTCGCGGGCGACATGTGTTGGCGATGCCGCTGAAGGCGACCCAAGGGATTCGATATGGGGACACGGTCTTGGCAATGGGAGTGACGCCGGGAATTGCCGTCGGGACAGAGATGGAAGGGCGGATTGTCGATGCATTGGGTGCGCCGCTGGATGGGCTGCCGGCGCCACGAGTGGCGGCGATGTGGCCGCTCGACGGCACAGTACCACATCCGATGGAGCGTGAGGCGATCAGAGAGCCATTGCAGACTGGGCTTCGAGTGCTGGACGGAATGCTGACCGTTGGACGTGGGCAGCGCGTGGGGATCTTTGGCGGGTCGGGCGTGGGAAAGAGCACGTTGATTGGAATGATGGCGCGGAATACTGCGGCGGATCTGACGGTCGTGGGGCTCGTTGGCGAACGGGGTCGAGAGGTGCGGGAGTTTGTGGAGGATTCTCTGGGTGAGGAGGGACGGAGGCGATCTGTGGTGCTGGTGTCGACTTCGGATCAGAGTCCTCTGCTGCGCATGCGGGCAGCGATGGCAGCTACGTCGGTTGCGGAGTTTTATGCAGCTCGCGGGAAACATGTGTTGCTGGTGCTCGATTCGTTGACGCGGTATGCGATGGCTGCACGCGAGATTGGGCTGGCAGCGGGGGAACCCCCGGCGAGTAAGGGATATACACCGTCAGTGTTTGCACGGCTTGCGAAGCTCGTGGAACGCGCGGGGAACTTTCGCAACGGAAGTATCACGGCTTTTTATACGGTGTTGATGGAGGGAGACGATCAGCAGGATCCGGTGGTGGATTCAGTGCGCTCGCTGCTGGATGGGCACGTGGTGTTATCGCGGTCGATGGCGGCGGGAGGATGGTATCCGCCCGTGAATGTGTTGGATTCTTTGAGTCGTTTGATGCCTGCGGTGACGATGCCGGACCACAGAGTACAGGCCGCCACGGTGCGCAGGCTGCTCGCGGCGCATGCTCGGTCGGAGGACCTGATTCGTATTGGCGCGTATAAAGCAGGGACAGATGACGACTTGGATCGAGCGATACGGGCGATGCCTCTGCTGCGCGAGTTTCTTGAACAGCGAAGCGACGAATGCGTGACGATGCAGGAGAGCGTTGCGCAGCTTAATGCGATGGAACTTTAGACGATGCAGACCCGATTGGAGACGATGCAACGGCTGGTAGCCTTGTATGCCGCTGTCGAAGAGATGCATTCGACGGAACTGCAGCGGATGACGGCGGCAGTTCGTGAGGCACAGCAGGTTATCCGGGCAGAGCAGGAGGTAGCGCGGGCGGCTCGGATCAATGGCTGCGGAGCCTTGCTCGCAGGAGATCGGTTGAGTTGGATCATGGCCGAAACCCAGCAGGAGACTTCTGCGCGGAGACAGCGGGGGTTGGAACAGATTCGTCTAGAGCGCGAGGAACTGAATGAAGCGGCCAGGGAGCAGTATGTGGCGAGCCGTCTGAAGAGAGAGCAGATTAAAAGTGTCTTCGACGATATCGCGGTACGAATGGAGATTAAAGAAGGGCGTCTCTTGCAAGCAGCTTCCGATGACGGATTTTTGGCGCGGAGACGATGGGCGGAGGCGCGGGAGAGGAACAGAGACAAGCAGCCGATGAAGGCCTTCTAATAATTGCAACATTGGGTTTGGGCCATGGATTGCAAATGCATTTGTTGCGAGATGGGCGAGGAATAGTAATGATGAGCGCGGCGATTTCGATGATGGCTGGCGTGGAACAGACCAAGGTAAGCCCCGCGACGGGCGATCTGTTTTCAGGTCAGGGAGAGCTGGGAAACTTCTCCTTCGCAAAGAGTTTCAATGAGAGTGTTGGGGTGCCCGCCTCGTCTCAAGGAAAAAACGCCGTAGACGACCTGGCGGCTGTGCTGCCTGGGTTGAAGGACACAACACCTACGAAGATATTGGAAGAAGTTGCGGAGAAATCGAGTGGAGTGAAGGAGAACTCGATTGGGGCTCAGGAGATGCCTCCTAACGGCGAGTTGAAGGGCACTGTTGCGGGAAGAATCGTTCCGCAGCAGGGAACGCCTGTGAGCGGCTCGCAAGAGAACATAACCGCGAATGATGCCGGGACGAAGAAGGCTGAGTTTCCAGCACAGGTGGAGGGAACTACAGACGACGTTTCTTCCGTTGCTGACGCGGCGGCTTCTGGGACGACTATTGAAACACCTCAACCGCACGATGGAACCCGGCCTTTGCCGTCGGTGTTGAGTGGCGGCAGTCCTGTCGTTCAGAGACGGACAGAAACTGCAGAGAAGGTAGGTGAGGGTGTCTCCTCGAGGAAGCTTGTAAAGGCACAGGAGAGTTCGTCGGGCCAAAAGACGGTACAGAAGACGGCTAGGAAACTCGGGGATGCTGTTGCGCTTGAGCCTAAACCTGTCGCGGTGATTTCGACGGAAGGCGCAACTCCTGTTGTGGGGCAGGTGGTTGCGCCCACAGCCGCGCTGCAGGGTGCGATCAGCAATAAAACGGACGTTTCTGGCAAGGTAGCCTCATCGGCGACTAATCCTGCAAACGGAACTTCTCCTATCACCGTAAGTGGTCAGGCTCGTCTGGATATCGCGTCTGGAGCTAACCCCGGCGTGGCTGATCGCGCAATGACGGTGACTGCGGGAAGCGATCCGGTTGCGACTTTAAAGACAGACATAAGCCCGCTGCGAATATCAGCAGTCACGATGGCGGGCGTTAGTGATGGCGAGAATAAGGCACAAGCTCCGCGTGAGTCTGGTACGGCTTTGTTTCATTCGACGGGCATTGTGCCGACGGCTGGTGTCTCCAGCAATACTCCAGGAGAGTTAGCCCCGATAAAAATGTTAGCTGGAGATGCGGGGTCTCACATGGCAGGCTTGCCGGCTGGATCGGCAGAGCAGGATGGGGCTGGTGTATTTCCACAATCGATGGATGGGGTACCTCGGATGCTGGGGGCAACGCCGACGTCTCTTGAGGTTGGTATACAAAACGGGACTCACGGTTGGTTGAAGGTTCGTGCAGAGATGGTGGACGGAGGTGTTGTGAATGCATCGGTCTCGGCGGGGTCGTCTGCTGGGCAGGAGATGCTGCACCGTGAGTTGCCTGCGTTGACCGCTTATCTGCAGGAGGAGAAGGTTGCGGTGAATGCAGTTACCGTTCATGCCCCATCGGCAGCCGGGTCTGACGCGCGAAGCTCTTCAGGGACGGATGGTGCTGGTGGACAGACACCACAAAGAAGCGATGACGGGGAACGCCAAGGTCAGAGCCCGACATTGAACGGCTCTGACGAGACAGTGTCGTATCGGAGCTCGCATGGGGTTGACGAAAACGGATCGTTGCCGCTTGCAGTGTATGCAAACGGCGGGAACTGGTTGAGCGTCCGGGCGTGAAACGGACACGTGGAACGAAATTTTAACTGAGGAGAACAAACAATGGATTTGTCACAGCTTAGTTCGATTGGAACATCAGGAACATCGGCAGCGAGCACGGTGGCTTCTGCGCTGTCTTCGCGACGTGCGGTACAGGCGACGCCGAAGGACACAACGACATCGACAACCTCAACCGCTAGCACGAGCAGTACTACAAGTTCGTCGACTATTACATCGAATGATTTTCTTACGCTGCTGGTGAGTGAGTTGCAGAACCAGGATCCCACTCAACCGACGGATCCGAATCAATACATCACCCAACTGACACAGGTGAATAGCCTGGAGCAGTTGATCTCGATCAACCAAGGTATCGGAACGCTCGACACCGCGATCTCCGGGACCACCAGCACGCCGCCGACAGGTACTTCAGGAACGGGAAGTTCGACGACAACAGGCTGAACGGATTTGCAGCGGTGATCCGCGGCTCAGAGAACTGACTGAGTTGGATTTGCGCGACCAAACGCGCAACAACAAACAGAACCGTAACCAGGAAGACCAAGGAGAGAGACGATGGGAAATTTTTCGATAGCGTTGTCTGGATTGCAGGCCAATTCAGTCGCACTGAACACAATCGGCAACAATTTGGCGAACCTCAACACGACAGCATTCAAAGGCCAGACGACCTCGTTTGAAACTCTGTTTTATCAGCAGATAGGACAGTCCGGATCAGGCGATGCGATTCAGCTAGGAGCAGGAACCAAGGTTTCGGGAACAGGCACTAACTTTACCGAGGGGACTATTTTGCCGGATTCGTCGTCAAATTCGGCGGATATGGCGTTGGCTGGCAATGGCTTCTTTGTCGTGCAGCAGGGCGGAGTGCAGTCGCTAACACGCGCGGGCAACTTTCAGCTGAGTTCGAGCGGCAGTTTGATTACGCAGGATGGGCAACAGGTGATGGGGTACGGCGCGGTGAATGGCGTGGTGAACCAGAACTCCAGCCTGTCACCGATCACGATACCGGTTGGCCTGAATGAAGGCGCTCAGGCTACTCAGAACTTCTCCATCACTACGAACTTGAATTCGAATGCTACCGCGGGCACTCCGTATTCGACGCCGGTGACGATCTTCGACTCGTTGGGCCAAAGCCACCAGGCGACGGTGAGTTACACCAAAACGGGAACCAATACCTGGAGCTATTCGGTGGCGCTGCCAGCGGGCGATGCGACTGGAGTACCTTCGAATAATACCGGGACGCTGACCTTCGATACGTCGGGGAACCTGGTGTCGCCAACAGGGAGTGTGAATAACATTACGTTTCCCACGCTCGCCGATGGAGCGAGCGATCTTAGCTTCAACTGGAACCTGAATAACAGCAGCGGAACTCCTACGATCTCACAGCTTGCCGCCGCTTCGAGCAATACGGCGCAAAGCCAGGATGGGTTTACCAGCGGCGTGTACCAGAGCTTTGTTGTTGACTCCGCTGGTGTGATCACGGCGAATTTCAGCAATGGCCGTACTTTGACGGTCGGGCAGCTTGCAGTGGCTACGGTGGCTAATACAGCCGGGTTGACGGCTTCGGGCGGTAACAATTTCATGACGACCGCTGCCTCTGGACTTGCGACTGTAGGTGTGGCCAGCGCCGGCGGCCGAGGTACAGTGGTTGATGGGGCGCTCGAGCAGTCGAACGTCAACATCTCAACAGAGTTTTCTAATCTGATTGTGGCGCAGCGGGCGTTCGAGGCGAACTCGAAGACAATAACGACGTTCGATACGATCTCGCAGGATGTGTTGTCGATGGTTCGGTAGGGAAGATCGAAGGGGGCCGAGGCGGCTTAGCGGGTGCGAGACCAGAGTATGGGTCTCACCGGCTGGCCGCCCCGGTTGCTTTTGTGGAGCCAAGGACGTAGGTGCGGCTACGGCTTTCAGCTCTTCCATCCTGAAGATTCGCTAATGTTCGGACCTGTCGTGTTGGCCAGAGGCTTGCACTTTGTTTGGCCATAATGGCTACCTCTCCTACAGTTCTGGCTGGTGCTTCTCCTGCGCCCTCTCCTGCTCCTGCTTCCGCTCCTGCTCCTGTCACGGTTCCCGTTGCGGCGAAGTTTCCAGTCGTCCAGCTGCTGATTGCGGTGGTGGCTGGCGTGGTGATTGCGACGCTGGGTGTCGGAGGCGGCGTTTATTACCTTGCCCATACAGGCCGATTGCCGGTGCAAGGTGGGGCAGCGCAAAAGCCAGAGGTCTTTGCCTTGAGTGCGACACACGCTATGGTGCTGGAGCCGCTCCTGGTGAACCTGGCTGATGCGGGTGGCAGTTCCTATCTACGGGTTGCCTTGACTCTGCGGGTAGCGGATGTGGTCGACAAGAAGGGCGCAAAGGTCAACGGCGAAAAAAACAAGGATGACAACGGCACCGAGGATAGTGTCGCAGCGGTGCGGGACACCGCGCTGACTGTGCTGGGACGACAGACTGCGGATGGTCTGCTGGCCCCGGATGGAAAAGAACATTTGAAGATTGAGCTGAAGGCAACTCTGGCCGAGCGTAACGCTGATTTGAAAGTGGAGGAGATTTTCTTTACCGACTTTCTGGTACAGCGCTAGCACGCAGGTCTGACGTTGAAGGGCAAGTGAGAGACGGAGAGGACGATGACAGGAACAGAGCTGGCAAGGCGGAGTGCACAGGCTGCAACGGCCGCGAATGTGGATTTGATGCGGGCAGTTCCGAAGACGCCGTGGATGATGCGGATCGAGGGGCATCCGTACTGGGAAACGTTGGCGCAGTTGCGTGTGACGCTGCGGACAGGTGTTGTACTCCGCTTCAGGGTAAGAGATTTACTGGCGCTGAAAGAGGGGCAGGTCTTTGAAAGTCTCTCGCCGGCTACTGACGACGTGCCTGTGATGGTTGGTCAGACGCAGTTGGGCTGGAGTGAGTTCGAAGTGCAGGCTCAGACGGTTGCTTTGCGATTGACGCGGCTGGGGTAAAGGAATCGACCAGATGACGCAGACGAGAGTGGCATGAAAGCCGTCACCAGGACGGGATGGAATGCTTGTGGATCGAGGTGATGGAATGCGAGTTTTGCAAGGCGCAGGTCGGAGAAACGTGAGCGATGTGGCGACGTCTGGAGGTTCTGAGGTGCAGGGATTTGCGGGCTTTTTGCTTGGACTGCTGCGAGGCTGGCGTGGCCAACGTGAGATGCAACAAAAACAATTGCGGCTTGTGGAGACGCTGTCGCTTGGAGGGAAGAGGCAGCTGATGCTGGTGACTTGTGCTGGAGAGAGCTTTTTGGTGGGCGGTGGCATGGAGAGCGTCGAGACGATTGTGCGGTTGAAGGCTGAGGTCTCGCTGGATTTTGTGGCGAAAGGTCTGGATGAGACATGCCAATAGCGCTGAGATTGCGATCGTTGGTGTGCGTCGTGGCTGGGTTGATGGCGCCTTTGCCCTTCGCCGACGCCCAGACACATGGAGCGCAGGTCGTGACCACAGTGACGGCGCCCAAGTCATTTGGGTTGAGCCGGCATATGTTAGGCTCCCCGTCCGAGTATGGTCGAGCGGCTTCCAATCCAAGAAAAAACAGTGTGAAGGCGCACAATTCGGTTGCAAATGTAGGCCTTTCGGCGAATGCGAGCGGAGCCAAGATCAACGATTCGATTGCGTCAGACCTTGCGGGTAGCAAGAGCGTGCCGTGGTCGATTGTTGTGGGGCTGACACTGTTGACGTTGTTGCCGGCGCTCCTGTTGTCGATGACTCCGCTGGTGCGTCTGCTGGTGGTGTTTCACTTTCTCCGCCAGGCGTTGGGGACACAGACCGCTCCATCGAATCAGGTGTTGATGGGGCTGGCGCTGATGATGACGTGGTTTCTGATTCAGCCTGTGCTATTGGAAGTGGAGCGGACCGCCGTGGCTCCCTATAGCGCGGGAACGATTACCGGGGAGCAGGCTATGGACCTCGGTGTGGCACCCGTAAAACGGTACATGCTGCGATATGCCCGGGAGAAAGATCTGGCGGTGTTTGCATCGGCAGGGATGGCCGTGCGTCCGAATCGGAAGGAAGACCTGCCGATTCAGGTGGTGGTGCCGGCCTACATCCTGAGCGAGTTGAAGGCTGGGTTCCAGATTGGCGCGGTGTTGTTTCTTCCGTTTCTGCTGGTGGACCTAGTTGTGGCCAGTGTGACGACCTCGATCGGCATGATGCAGCTGCCTCCGGTGGTGATCTCGACACCTCTGAAGGTTCTTTTGTTTGTGATGGTCGACGGCTGGAATCTTCTGGCGGACCAGTTAATTAAGAGTTTCTAACACTTTGGATTTAGTTGAGCGGAGGCAGGAGATGGGACCGGACCAGACGGTGGAGATCATGCGCAGGCTGTTGATTGAGGCCATGATGCTGAGCGCTCCGCTGCTGGTGACGGCGGCCCTGGTAAGCCTTGCAGTGAGCCTGCTACAGACGCTGACCAGTGTGCAAGAGCAGACGTTGACGGCGGTGCCGAGGCTGGTGGTGGTGTTCGTCGTCACCGTGGCGGTACTGCCCTGGATGGTGCACCGTTTGGTGAGTTTCACGGTGCATTTGTTTACCGGCTTTCACAAGTACCTGGGATAGGACGGCATGAATCGGGAACTGAGCGGATTGATCGAAGACTGGCCGCAGTATCTAACGGCAGCATTGCTGGTGATGGTGCGGCTGAGCGGACTGATGGTGTTTTGTCCGGTCTTCTCTTCGCCGGCGATTGCTCCGCGGATCAAGGTTGGATTTGTCTTCGCGATGACGATTCTGCTGGCTCCGGCGGTCGCAACGGTGCCAGGGGCGCGGGCGGTGCTCGATACGCGGGCCGTCCTGGGAGAGCTTGGCGTGGGACTCGTCTTCGGACTTTCTCTGACGCTGTTGAACGAGGCACTGACGTTTGCGGGGACGCTGCTGGGCCTGCAGTTCAGTTTTTCGCTGGTGAATCTGCTGGACCCAAATTCGATGATCGAGACGGCAGTACTGGGGCAGATGCTGGGCTGGCTGGGCGTGCTAGTGATTATCGGATCTGGACTGGACCGGACCGTGCTGGCGGCTGTAGTGCGAAGCTTTTCTGCGGTTCCGGTGGGTCAGGCTGTGATGCAGGCAAAGACCGGTGTTGCGCTGACGATGATGGCGAGTGGAATTTTTCTGGCGGGGCTGCAGTTGGCGGCCCCTGTGATGGCTGCGGCGCTGGCTGTTGAGGTAACGATCGCGTTGGTGGCGCGGTTGTCGCCGCAGCTGCCTGCGATGGTGGTGAGCATACCGCTGAAGACGATGGTGTCCTATGCAGTCCTGATTGGAAGCCTGGCGGTGTGGCCGGGGTGGATTGAACGTCACTTTACGGCGTTGCTGGACGCTGCGGCGAAGATGCTGGTGCGTGCATGAGAGTTGTCACGGAGACAAAGAGGAGAGCACTGCGGATCGTGTGGGTCTTGCGATTGGATGGCGGGTTACGTATGACGTGGGCTGACGAATCTCTCCTTGCTGGCTGGGTTCACGCGGAGGCTGGACATAATGGCCGATAAGGGAACAGAACAGGCTACTCCGCTAAGAAAGAAGAAGGCGCGCGAGCGAGGCGACAGTGTTCACAGCCGTGAACTCCTGTCCGCGATGGCGATGCTGGGCGGCGTGATGGTGTTGGGGGCGTTGTCGAATGGATTTGTTTCGAGTTGGGGCAGAGTGTATGCCGGAAGCCTGCGCTCGGCAGTCGTGGGACTGAACGGTGTGGATAGACAGGGCGGGGAACAGCTTTTACTTGTGGCGGTGTGGCAGTTGCTTTTACCAGCGCTGTTGCCCGTGGGATTGGTATTAGCGGCAAGTTTTGTTGGGGCGCTGCTCTCGGGAGTGGCACAGAGCGGTGGTGTGCAGATCAATCCCGGGGCGATGGAGTTGAAATTTGCGAAGTTGAACCCAGTGACGAACCTGGGGAATTTGTTCAGTTTGCGATCGGCTACGCGAGTGGCTAAGTCGTTGGTGCCGGCGGCCGTGATGGTGGTGCTGGGATGGGGGGCGTCGAAGGCGTTGATGATTCCGATGCCGGTGATGAGCCTGGTCCGATTGCCGGCGACGTTTTCGACCGCGTATGGGCTCGCGGTCGATGCGGCCTGGGTGACGCTGGCGTGGTCC
The DNA here is from genome assembly GCA_025462755.1 of Edaphobacter sp. Classification (GTDB taxonomy): domain Bacteria; phylum Acidobacteriota; class Terriglobia; order Terriglobales; family Acidobacteriaceae; genus Edaphobacter. The sequence continues at coordinate 12,872 of JAOAPF010000317.1, read as the reverse complement.
GGTCTGGACTATGCGATCGAGTGGAGGAGTTGGAACCAGCGGCTGAAGATGAGCAAGCAGGAGATGCGGGAAGAGATACGGGATGCGATGGGAAATCCGCAGATCAAGGCGAAGGTGCGGCAGATTCAGCGCGCGATGCGCAAGCGCAAGGTGAAGGCGGACATGTCGCGGGCGAGTGTGGTGATTACCAACCCGACCCACTATGCGGTGGCTCTTGAATTCAGCTTCGAGACGATGTCGGCACCAACGGTGTTGGCGAAGGGGAGAGATCTGCTTGCCGCGGAGATTCGCGAAGAGGCACGGTGGGCGGGGATTCCGATCATCGAGAATCCTCCACTGGCGCGGAGTTTATACAAGATGGTCGAGCCGGGCCAATCGATTCCGTTCGAGCTGTACGCAGCCGTGGCTGGCATTCTGGCCTATTTGTACCGACAGAAGGTCGAGGAACGCGTGCGTCGAGACCGCCACGCGAAAGAGAGAGAACAGCAAGACGCTGGGCGCGCTGATGCGAGAGGAAATGCCGGAACGATGGAGATGGTTGCGATGCGTGGCTTTGGGGGTGGGATGTGAGTGAGATGGTGATGAAGAAAAGTGATGGTTTTCAGGTGGCGAAGTTGCAGACGTTGCTGCTTCCTGTGGCTGCAATCAGCATGGTGTTCGTCATGATTATTCCGGTGCCGAGTATGGTGCTGGATATTTTGTTGGCCGCTTCAATTACGGCTTCGGTGATCGTGTTTTTGACCGCGGTGCAGGTGCGGCGGGCGGTGGATTTTTCGGTGTTTCCGACGCTGCTGCTTTTGCTGACACTGTTCCGGTTGTCGCTGAATCTGGCTTCGAGCCGGATGATTCTGCTGCATGGGCAGGAGGGGACGCACGCGGCAGGTTCGGTGATCGAGGCTTTCGGGCAGTTTGTCGTAGGTGGGAACTATGTCGTGGGCCTGGTGCTTTTTCTCGCGCTGATAGCAATTCAGTTTCTGGTGGTCAGCCACGGCGCAGTGAGGACGGCTGAGGTGACGGCGAGATTTACGCTCGATGCGCTGCCGGGTAAGCAGATGGCCATCGATGCGGACATGAACGCTGGCTTGATCGATGAGCAGGGTGCGCGGAAACGGCGGCAGGCGATTGCACGCGAGGCGGAGTTCTATGGCGCGATGGATGGCGCGGCGAAGTTCAATCAGAGGGACTCGCTGGCTACAATTCTGATCACCGCGATCAATATTGTGGCGGGGTTGTTGATCGGCGTGCTGCAGCATGGCACGGATCTAGCCACGGCGGTGAAGACCTATACAATTTTGACGGTTGGCGATGGCCTAGTGACGATGATCCCAAGCCTGCTGGTTTCTATCGCCGGTGGCATGGTGTTGACGCGTGCTTCCTCTGCAGGGTCGCTGGACGACGAACTCGGAACCCAGCTGCTGCGGGGGCGCAATACGCTTTGGATTGCATGCGGTGTGCTGCTGGGGCTGGCTCTGATTCCGGGATTGCCGAAGCTGTCGTTCGTCCTGATGGCGGTTGGCGTGGGGTTGATTGCGCGTAGGCTGCCTGCGGCAAAGGATGCCTCCCTGGCATTGGCGGAGGAGTCTGCAGGCGCGGTCGCGACCGGCGATAAGGCTAAGGCAGCTGATGTGGCTAAGGGCGAGAATCTTGCTTCGCTGCTGAAGATGGATGAGTTGACGCTGGAGATCGGATTTCAGCTGATTCCGATGGTGGATGAGAAGCAGGGCGGGCAGATGCTCAACCGAGTTCGCGCACTGCGGCGGCACCTCGCGACGGAGCTTGGGTTCATCGTTCCGCCGGTTCATATTACGGACAATTTGCGACTCAAGCCTCGGGAGTACGTGGTGAGTTTGCGTGGAGTTGAGATTGCGCGCTGGCAGACGGAACAGAACTGTCTGCTGGCGGTGAACGCGGATCCGAAGGCCCGGGTGCTGCCTGGCGTGGAGACGACAGAACCGGCTTTTGGCGTGCAGGCGCGGTGGATTCAGCCGGGCCTGGAGGAGCAGGCGTTGGCGACGGGTTACTCGGTGGTGGATCAGACAACGGTGATTGGAACGCATCTTGGTGAGCTGATCCGCAGACATGCGCATGAACTGCTGGGGAGGCAGGAGGTGAAGCGTCTGCTGGACAGCATGAATGAGTCGCACCCGAAGCTTGTAGAGGAGTTGGTGCCGAAGCTGATGACCCTTGGCGAGGTGCAGCGTGTGCTGCAGCAGTTGCTGCGAGAACAGGTTTCCATTCGTGACTTGGGAGCGATTCTAGAGATCCTGGTGGAGGCGGCACAGCAGTCGAAGAACGTCGTGCACCTGGTGGAGAATGTGCGGCAGTCGTTGGGACGAGGGTTGGTTCATCCGCTGCTTGACGGCGACGGCGGGCTGCGTGTGCTTGTGCTGGATCAGACGCTCGAGAACCAGTTGCTGCACACGTTCGATCCGCAGGGTGCGGGGCTGTTGCTGGGGGATGGAGGTCGGTCCGCGGGTATGCCGTCTGACTTTTTGAAGCGGTTGGTGGAATCTGTGAAACGCCTAACCGGAGGAGCATCCACCTCGGCACTGCCCGTGCTTCTGTGTCCGAGTCCGGCCCGTTATCACGTGCGGCGCTGGCTGGAGCCGTTTCTGCCGAAGGTGACGGTCCTGGCGCCGGGGGAGATTCCTCCAGAGATTCGGGTACGGAGTATGGGAACGGTGGGCTGAAGCGGTATCGATTCGACACAGGAGGACGTAATTGCAGACGAGGACAGGGGAGAAAGTCATGAGCAGAAACAGTTCGGTTCCAGTACAGATTTTGCAGGGATTGCACGACGCAGCGTTGGCCAAGGCAGCGGTGTTCGCTCCATTTTCGGGTAATGATCTGGAAGCGACAGCAACTATCGATGATGGCAGCGCGACGGAACGGGATTTGGTGCTGATGGAACACCTGCCGACGGTACGTTTTCTGGCACGGAGAATCCATGAACGGCTGCCGCAGCATGTGGAGCTGGACGATTTGGTTTCGGCCGGCGTCGTCGGGTTGATCGATGCCTTCTCAAAGTTCGACCACACGAAGAAAGTGCAATTCAAGAGCTACGCGCAGTTCAGAATTCGCGGCGCGATTCTTGATTCGTTGCGAACTTTGGACTGGAGTCCACGAGAACTACGGCGCAAGGGCCGGGCTGTCGAGGAGGCGATACGTTCGGTAACCCATCGGATGGGTCGAGCGCCATCGGAGCAGGAGATTGCCAAGGAGATGGAGTTGACCCTCGCGGAGTATCAGCTGCTGCTGGGCGACCTGAAGGGGCTTGAGATTGGCAGTTTGCACATGGAACGGTCGGAGGATTCGGGTGATGAAGAGCTGGCGTATATTCCGGGCTCGCCCGAGGACGATCCGCTCTTTCGTTGCTTGAAGGGCGAGATGAAACAGCGTCTCGCCGACGCTATCGACGAGCTGCCGGAGAAGGAACGGATGGTGCTGACGCTCTATTACTACGAAGAACTGACCATGAAAGAGATCGGGCTGACGTTGGGCGTCGTGGAGTCAAGGGTTTCGCAGATTCATTCCTCGGCAGTCTTGCGGCTGCGAACGGCGCTTGCCACTCTGCGCGGTAGCAATTCGACCGAGGGGGTCACGTCGAACAATTCGAAGCGGTAGGCTGTGCGTTGAACTTAATGAGAGACCTCTAACCAAAGAAGGGAAGGCATGGGAAAGCAGCTAGGGCAGGGAGACATTGATGCACTGTTTGCGGCTGCTGGGGCGAGCGTCTCAGAGCCGACAGCAGGACTGGCAAGTGAAGCTCTTCTGGAGCGGTATGACTACAGCCGGGCGGGCCAGATCAGCAACGATCAGATGCGGGCGATCAGCTCAGTGAACGATCTGTTTGCACGCAACCTGATGCACACGATGAGTGCCTGGTTGCGGACTCCATTCAAGATGAAATTGGTCGCGGGGGAACAGTTGCCGTTCAGCGAGTTTCTCGAACGGCTTTCCTCGCCCAGCTACATTTGTTCCATTCGGTTGGAGCCTCTAGGCGCAGTAGGACTCCTGGAGCTCGAGCTGGCACTGGCATCGCCTATTGTGGATGTCCTGCTGGGCGGAGTGGGGCGAGCATGGCCGACGCGGGAACTAACTGATATCGAGGAAGCGATTCTGACGTCGGTAGTGCAGATGGCAGTGCAGGAGTTGAACCTGGCCTGGCAGTCGGTCGGGTTGGAGTTCGTTTTTGAGAAGCGGGAGTCGGAGCCCACGGTGCCCCGGATGCTGACTGCCGGAGAGAAGACATTGTGCGTGAGCTTCGAGGCGCGGATGCCGGAGGCGCAGGGTGCAATGAATCTGTGTCTGCCGGCGGTTGTTCTAAATGCGATTCTACGGCGGTTGATCTCTGAGGGTGATCGTCCGAAGAGACGGTCGAAGGAAGCTCACGCAAGGATACGTGAGCTTATGGGAGAGGCGAAGATCGGCGCCGTGCTGCAGTTTCCTATGATGCGTCTGCGAGCGAGTGAACTGGCGGCGCTAGAGCCAGGAACAGTTCTGCGTCTTCCTCTGCCAAAGCATTCGACCTCGGAGCTGCGCGTAGGCGGGTTGCAATTTGGACGGGCGCATCCGGTGCGGACGGGAGAGCACCGCGGAGCGCAGCTTGAGTATGCGAATGACAACGACGATCAGAATGACGCCTCGGGCGGCCAGAGTATCGACGAGACGATGAGTGTGAATTGAGAAAGGACGACGTGATGGAAAAGGTGACGGGTACGGATGAGGTTGTTGGAGTTGATCCGGGAATCGGTTTGCTGTGCGACATAGAGCTGGATGCAACATTACAGTTCGGCTCGCGTGAGATGCCCCTGCGCGAGGTTCTGGAACTGGGGCCAGGGGATGTAGTGGAGTTGGACAGGCATGTGTCGGAGCCCGTCGACCTGGTAGTCGGCGACAGGATTGTGGCACGAGGCGAGGTGGTCGTGGTCAACGGCAACTTTGCCCTGCGTATTACCGAGGTGGCGACGCCGCAACTGAGACTGGAGAGTATACGATGCCTTTTCTAATGAGGAAGACCGGAGTTACAGAGGCCAATGCGTTGATACAAGACACACGAATAACCAATGGAACGGCCTGGGAGGAGGACGAATACAGGCCGTCGAAAAACGTTGCCGGCCTGGATGGTTTGGGGCTGCCTGCATCGCTGAGGCAGGTACAGCAGCGGAGATCCTGCGGCAATGCAGAGTGCACGAACGGATGGACGATGCCCTGGCGAAATCGCCGACGGCCGATCTTCGAAGCACAGTGGGGCTGCAGCGGGCGCTGCGTGCTTGCAATGGTACGGACAGCGGTGCGGCGCGAACTGGCGGATGGGGGAGCACTTTCGCCAACTCCGCATCGCCACAGAGTTCCACTTGGTTTGTTGATGCTGGCGCAGGGATGGATTACCCACCCGCAACTGCAAAAAGCGCTGGCGGCGCAGCGAGAGAGCGGTACGGGGCGAATCGGCGAATGGCTTATGAGTGAATGCGGCCTGGAGGCGGAACAGATCGTGCGTGGGCTGAGTATGCAATGGGGATGTCCGGTGCTGACGACGGAGGGATTCTCTCCGGAGGCGATGGCTCTGGTGCTGCCGAAGGTGTTTATCGAAAAATTTGGGCTGCTGCCTCTGCGTGTCGCGGGATCACGGATACTATACCTGGGCTTTGCGGATCGATTGGATGCCTCGGCTGCGTTTGCGACAGAGCAGATGACAGAGTTGAAGGTGGAGAGTGGAGTGGTAGAAGGTGCTTCGTTCGAAGCTGCGCGAAGCAGGCTGCTCACTTGCGATGGGGTGGAGATGAAGCTAGAAGCGGTCGAAGATAAGGATGCGATGGAGGCAAAAATCACTGCGATCCTGGAACAGAAGCAGCCGGTAGCGTCACGTCTGGTGAGGCTACATCATTATTATTGGCTCCGGATGTGGCTGGAGAGCGGCGCTCTGGGGAGGGCGGCAGGCAATCTCCCGATAACGAGTGAGGATGTGAAGGACCACGTGTTTACCCTTGGAGCACACGGACAACGTTGATCGATGTCGGTGCGAATGACACGCGAAGTAAACCTTCTATTTGGACATGACGCCGGATACGGGAGATGTTGCTGCAGAGGTGCTCTGACTGGAGTCCTGGGCTGGTCCAAGACCAAGCTTAATGATGGCGCGCGAGTCGGGAATTAGTTTCGTCTGCCAGCCGTTATCGCTCTGGAATTTCTGCATGGCGGCTTCGGTGCCGGCGTCCCAATGTCCTGAAGCCTGACCGGAAAGATAACCCGATTTGATCAGTGAGGTCTGAATCTGGGAAGCACGGGCGTCGTCGATTGCGCGCTGAGGTGCGGGTTTGCTCGCTTTCGAACGCTTATTGAAGAGCTTAGGAGAGGTAGGGCCACGACGCGCATGGGTCGATGCCAAGCATGGTAACGAGGCGGACAGTAGCAGAGCCGAACTCAGAAATGCTTTACCAAACTTCATAATCGGACATCACCTTGGGTCGAGTATCGAGCAAAATCCACAAAACCCAGCCATTGCTGTGTGTGGCTAGAGTATATGGATAGGATCGCTTATGGCAACAAAAGGTTGACCAATTCAGCTACATCTTTTGTGCCGCGTATTTGGGCGAGTTGGTTGGGTACAAGTAGCGGCGTAAGTTGAAGCAGCGCCGCTACTTGTACTCCGAACTGAGCTACGGAAGCGTTCCGCCCACGTAGGAATTCAGGTTCTTCTGGGTGGGCGACTGAATGACAAAGACAACGTCATCCTTGGATTTGAGCGTCGAGACGATAGCGCGATAACTGGCTTCGTCCGTGACTGGTTTGCGGTTGATTGCTGTGATGATCGCGCTCTTGCCGAGGCCAATCTCGTCGGCAAAGGAGCCGGGACGAACGTTGGTGATAATCACACCGCCTTTGATGCCGGTCTTTGCCACTATTGCGGGAGGAATGGCTGCGACGGTGATACCAAGCTTGCCTTCTCCGGCATCTGCTTCCTGTGGCGCAGCCGGCTCGTCCTGCTGGCCGGTGATGTCGGCGTAGGTCTTGGCACGGTCTCCGATGACGACGTTCGCGGTGTTCTGTTTCCCATCGCGCATGTAACCGATCTTGACGGTTGAACCGACGTGGCGAGCAGAGATATCATTCACCAAATCGTCGCCATCCTTGATATTGCGACCGTCTATCGAGACGAGAACGTCGCCGGCTTGGAGGCCCGCCTTTGCAGCGCCACCGTTGGGGGTGACGACGCCGACGATCACGCCGTTCGTAAACCCATAAACACGACCGACTGCCGACGACTGCGCGGTTTGGAACTGGATGCCAATGGAGCCGCGAACGACCTTATGTTCGGGTCCGATGAGCATGTTGTAGACGCTTGCGATGATGTTGGCGGGCATGGCGAAGCCAACACCCTGGGAGCCCATGGACTGGGTGTAGATGGCAGTGTTCATGCCGACAACCTGACCGGCCATGTCGACGAGCGGACCTCCGGAGTTACCGGGGTTAATGGCAGCATCGGTTTGAATAAACCTCTGGAACTGCGTCTGGGAGACACCGTTGGCGCTGGCCTCTTCGATACTGCGGTTCTTGGCGGAGATGATGCCTGCGGTTACTGTCTTCGACAGCGAGAAAGGACTGCCGATGGCGAGAACCCAATCTCCTACTTGTGCGCCGTCGGAATTGCCGAGTTTGACGGTGGGAAGAGGTTCTTTCGTGTCAATCTTGATGACGGCGATATCGGTGTCCTTATCGACCCCGATTACAGTGGCAGCACGGCCCGGGTCGCCGGCATCGTCGGGATCACTGGAGAGCCTGACGTAAATCTTGTCGGCTTTATCGACCACGTGGTTGTTGGTGATGATGTAGCCGCGGCCATCGACGATGAATCCGGAGCCGAGAGCACGGCGTTCTCCGCCGGCACCCCCATCGCCATCGTCACCGCCCTGTCCGCCGAAGAAGCGGTTGAAGAAGTCCTGCATATCGCCCGGAGTCTGCTGGTTGTCGTCATCGCCATTTGGATTGTTTGGCTGAGGAAGCCGTTGACCACCGCGTCTGCGCTGCTTGGCAGCGGGCTTGGGCAGTTCCTCTGTGTTGATGTTCACGACGGCGGGACCGACTTGTTTGACGATCTGCGAAAAGCCGTTGGAGAGGGCCACTGGGGAAGGAACGATGAGAGGGCGGGCGTCGGAGGAGTTGACGCTGGACTGCTCTTTGCCGCTAACCTTGCGTGTGAGAACCGAGCCCGCGAGAATGCCTACGGACAAGGTCGCGAGGAGAGTGAACGTCGTGGCGAGGCGGCGGCTGCGGATGCGCTCAAGCAAAGTGGGGGGAGTGTTATTTGGTGTATCCATCAGTAGATCTGACCTCATTTGTTGTGCGTTTCTATGCGCCGGACGATTGCACGGCATGAATCTTAAGTATAGTCGCTGTTCCGCCCTGTTGTATCCGCTTGGGACAAAGCGACTCCGCAGGTGGGTTAGACGCAAATTAAGGGCAAAAGTCTTCTGAAACCTATGGCGGGTGGGTGGGGAGTGGGACGGCTGCGGAAAGTAGTTCAGTGACGGCGATTCCGAGGAGGATGAGCAATGCTCCCAGGAGAGAGCGGCTGCCAAGATGCTCATGCAGTACGAGGTACGAGGTCAGGCAGGCGAATACTGGTTCGAGGGTGAGGAGGATAGCGGTGTGAGTCGGTGGGAGGTGCTGCTGGGACCAGCTTTGGATGGTGAACGCGGCTGCGGTGGCAAGGAGGCTGGTAACGGCGAGAGCTACGAAAAGTCGGGGGGTGAGAGATAGATGAGGTTTTCCGCCTAAGGGCAACGTGATCGCGATGATCAGAGCGGCTACGCCGATCTGGAGAGTCGCGAGTTGGCCGGTGGGGACCTGGTGCGAGGTGTGGGCGAGGGACAGGAGGTGTCCGGCGAAGGCTATGGCGCAGGCCAGCGTCAGGAGATCTCCAGGGCCAATGCTGACGAAGAGGTTTTGCGGCGAGGTGCCGGCTGGGGTTGTGAGAAGGAGCAGGCCGGAGAAGGCGAGAAGGGCTCCGATGGCGGTGGTCCAGCGTGGGGGTGGGGTGTTTGCGGAACGAAGGGCTGGGACCATGGTGAAGAGAGGGACGAAGACGACGACCAAGCCGGTGATGAAGGCGGATTTCGCGGGGGTGGTGCGGGCGAGACCGGTGGTCTGGAACTGATAGCCGGCTGCGAGGAAGAGGCCGACGATCAAGCCGGAGTAGAGGGCGTGACGGTTGATGTGGCGAAGTTGGCGGCGGTTCACGATGGCAAGAGCGATGAATGCGAGGGCCATGCGGAGGAGGTTGAAGAGGAGGGGGGAGGCGTCCTGGAGGGCGTCTTTGACGAGGACGAAGGTGGTTCCCCAGACGAACACGACTGCCAGGAGCAGGATGTGGGCCAGAGTGGAGGCGCTGAGTCGATGCGGCAACTTAGTCTTGGGCCTTCGTGGCGCGTTCTGTTGCCTCTGGTGCTGTGTAGACGGTTTCGCCGTTGACGACGGTGCGGAGGACTTTGGTGTGCAGGAGTTCTTGAGGTGAGGCGGCTGTGATGTCGCGGTCGAGGACGATGAGGTCGCCGAGGTAGCCGGGTTCGAGGCGGCCTTTTACTTTTTCACGGAATTCGCCGTAGGCGGAGGCCTGGGTGTAGGCGTAGATCGCTTCGTTGAGCGAGATCTTTTCCTGCGGCTGGAATGGCTGGGTGCCGGCTTCGTTTTGGCGGGTGATGGCGGCGTAGAGACCGCGGAAGGGATTGATGAGTTCGACCGGGTAGTCGGTGCCGAAGGCCAGAATGACGTGATGGTCGAGGAAGGACTTCCAGGCGTAGGCGTACTTGATGCGTTCGGGGCCGAGGCGGTCGGTTGCCCATTTCATGTCGGTGAGCAGGTGAGAGGGTTGCATGGAGGCGATGACGCCTTCTTTTTCGAATCGCTCGAAGTCGCTCGGGAGAAGAACCTGGGCGTGTTCGACCCGGAAGCGGAGGACGGCGGGGGGTGGTGTGCCTTGCTCCGGCTTGGTGACCACGTGGGCGTCAGGGCCGTTTCCGAGCGGCTGGGGAGCGGGAGTTGCGACCTGATCGGCTACTCCGAAGGCGTTGAGGGCCATTGCATTGGCGCGGTCTCCGATGGCGTGGAAGCCCAGTTGGAAGCCTGCGGCGGCGCGCTTGGCGGCCATCTGGTTGAGCTTGGATTGTTCGTAGCGCGGGAGTCCGGAGTTTCCGGAGTCGTCGGAGTAGGGTTCTTGCATGGCGGCGGTTCGGGAGCCGAGGGAGCCGTCCATGTAGCCCTTGAGTTGGGTCAGGTGGAGGCGGAGATCGTCGCTGGAGTGGCTGGCGCGGCGTTGTTTGAGGACCTCGACGGGCTGGTTGAAGTCCATCCATTCGCCTATGCGGAGGGGGAGTTTGTTGGTACGCTCGAGCTCTTCGAGGGCGAGGAAGTCGTCCCACTCGGAGTTGTCCTGGACGCTGGTGACGCCGTTGGCGAGGATATCGGCGATGGCGACGGTGAGGGCCTGGCGGCGTTGTTCGAGGCTTGGCGGAGGAATTTTTACCGTGACGAGGGCGTAGGCGGCTGCTTCGCGGAGGATTCCGGTGGGGTTGCCGGATGCGTCTCGGTCGATCTTTGCGCCGGCGGGGTCGGGGGTGGCGGCGGTGATGTTGGCGGCGGCGAGGGCGGCGGAGTTGGCTACGGACATGTGTCCGTCTACGCGGCGCAAGAGGGCGGGGTGGCCGGCGGTGACCAGGTCGAGGTCGGTGCGGGAGGGGAGTTTGCTGTCTGGCCAGAGGGTATGGTCCCATCCTCCGCCCTGGATCCAGGTGCCGGGTTGCGCGGTGGCGACGTAGGCGCGAATGCGCTGCTGCATCTCGGCGAGGGAGTGGACGCCGACCAGGTTGACGGACAGCTTTTGACGGCCGGCTTCGCCGATGTGGGTGTGGGCGTCGTTGAAGCCGGGCATCGCGAAGGCGCCCTGGAGGTCGATGACCTTTGTCTTGTGACTCTTTAGTTTGAGCAGCTCGCCGTCGGTTCCCGCGGCGATGATTTTTCCGTTTGTAATGGCGATCGCGGTGACCGTGGCCGGGGTTGGTGAGGGGTCGTTGGGGCGGAGGTGGGCACCGGTGAGGATGTTGCCGTGGAGGTAGATCGTGTCGGCTGGCATGGTCTGGGCCTGGGCGACGGCGGTCAGGAGGAGGATTGCGCTGAGAGTGAGGGGTTTCACGAGGTGGAGTCTAACAGGCTTCATGTATCGCTTTCGGTTATATCCCTACCTGTCGGATTTTGCGCAAAGTCTTCAAACTTGACGGTTTAGCTGTATACTTTTGTGCCAAAGTCTCTATTTCCGGACATTTAGCTGCAAGGTCCTGATTTCAGATGAGAAAGAACGTGTCTCGTTATTTTAGGGGCTACTTTAATTGTAGCGGATTGGCGGGGGTAAACATGCCATGCGTATGTGGCTGAGAGCGTTGGGGTTAGATGGTTTGGGGACTTGACAAGTGATTTCTGGGCGGAAAACACGAAAAATAAATGCAACGGCAAAAGCAACAACGATAATCAGTTGATTCGCCCTTCGGGCTTCGCTCGTGCCTTCGGCACAGCGGTGGCCGCTTGGCGGCGGCTGGACGCGGGGCGGTAAAGCCCCGCTCTAATCCCAAAAGCAGAAGGGCAATAGAACAGCAGATCTCCTTCGAGGATGACAACAAGAAAGGCAAAGGCAGAAGCAAAGGCAGAAGCAAAGGCAGAAGCAAAGCCAGAGGCAGAGGCAAAACGAAATGCGGGGGTTCTTCTGCGCTCAGAAGGACAAGCTTAGAAAGTGGTGACGACTGTGAGAAGAGACGTCGGCTAGAGAGCCGAAGACGAAGGCTGGAGAAGCGAAGAGTGAAAAAGTGAAGCTGGAGAAGCGAAGATGATAGGGATCAGACAGGGGTGGGGTGGGAGTCGGCGGTGATTTGTACGGTGTCGAGGAGGGTGAGGAGGATGCGGCGGAGGGCGGTTTCGCGGCCGGTGGGGTCGTACCACTCCTGGAGAGTGTGGATGCCTCCGCCGAGGCCTCCGCCGCCGATGGCTATGGCGGGGACTCCGCGCGATAGAGGGATGTTGGCGTCGGTGGAGCCGAGGCGGGGTTCGGTCCGGAGGGTTAGGTGGCGGTCGACGGCGCGGAGGGTGTGGAGCAGCGGGGAGTCGTCGGGCAGGGCGGCTGCGGGGCGATTTCCGATGGTTTCGATGTGGAGTTTTGGTGGTGGAATTGTGGTTTTTTGTGTGGTGGCGGGAGTGACGATGTCGTCGAAGATCTGTTGGACAGAGGTGGCGGTGGCGACGAGCTGGACGGGGTCGGCGGAGCGGATGTCGAGGAGCGCGGTGGCGGACTCGGGGATGGAGTTGACGGAGGTGCCGCCGGAGATGTGGCCCACGTTGATCGTGGTGAGTGGATTCGTGGGGAGTTCGAGGGCGGCGATGCGGGCGAGGGCCTGGCTGACGAGGAGGATGGGATTGTGGGTGCCGGCGTCGGCCCAGGAGTGTCCGCCGGGGCCGGTGATGGTGATGCGGAAGCGTAGGCTGCCGAGGGCGCGGGTGACGACGGCGGAGGTACCGCCGCCTTCGAGTGCGATGGCGGCGGCGATACGGTGGCGATAGGGGCCGCGCTCGAAGAGGTGGCGCATGCCGCGGAGGTCACCTTCGCCCTCTTCGCCTACATTGGCGGCGAAGAGGATGGGGATGGGCGGGGTGATGTTGGCGTAGCGTAATGCGGCGGCGATGGCCAGGAGCGCGGTGAGGCCGGCGGCGTTATCGCAGATGCCGGGTGCGTGGATGCGTGCGGTGTCCTTTTCTTCTGCGGGTTCTATGGGGGTGTGGGCGGGGAAGACTGTGTCGAGGTGGGCGGAGAGAAGAATGCAGGGAGTAGGGGG
>JAOAPF010000315.1 GCA_025462755.1 Edaphobacter sp. | reverse complement strand
GTGATGGCGCGATGTCGCTCGGCAGTTGTCCACTCATGGAACGCACATACGCAACAAGTTCCCATACCTGATAATCAGGAATCCGATTTGCAAAGCTCGGCATTCCATTGGGGCGCCCCTGCACAATGGTGGAGTAGATCTGGTCCGGACGGCTGCCGTAGATCCAGATATCATCCATCAGCGCGGGCCCAATGGCTCCTCCGCCTTGGGCGTGGCAACCAACACAGTTGTATGCGTTGTAGAGGCGCTTGCCCTCCGCGACCGCGTAAGCGTTGTCTTCGTACATTGAGACATCAGGAACGGATACAGGTCCACCAGCCTGGACTGCACTCAGCGTGACACCATCGGCGAGCTGCGATGCTGAGCTTCCAGGATCAAAGACCCGCTGTTCGCGTTTGCACCCACTGAGGACAGACAGCGCGAGAGCTGGGATGCAAAAATAGAACGAGTGGCGAGGCGACAATATCATCGCGCGTTCTCCTGCAATGGCAACGTTGGTACATGGTATTCGGCAAGGATTCTGTCGATCTGAGGCTGAAGGCGAGTGAGAGACGCGTTGACGGAGTTGCGCAGGGCTGCATCATTCTTGTGAACACCTGCCGCGACGGCGAAGGTAAAAGGAATTCCCGAGGTATCAATAGCGGGCGAAACAGGCGTGAGCTGAAGAGGAAGGTGCATCACTGCTGTGAAGTAACCAGCAATAGGACCCCATACGACGGCGGTTCCAACGCGACCAGTGGAAACCCCGCGCATGATATCTCCTCCCCGCGCTCCGAAGGACGGATATCCGACCAGTTGGGCCGCATGCCCGGTTCGGATAAGAGGGATGGAAGGCGGGGAAAGATCCTCTTCCAGGATCTGCAATCCAATTCGGCGTCCACTTAGATGTGGGTCATCGAACGATGCGATCTGAAGATGTTCACGTATCGGAGTCGCGAAGACATACGTGGAGCGGTAGTATGGCCGACTGGTCGCTACCGTTTTCATGCCGGCCGGTACCCCCATCAATACGTCGCAGGTCCCTTTATTGAATTGCTCACGCATAAATCCGCGTCGGCTGCGTGTCCACACAAAGACCGGTTCCCGATGGAGATCACGCGCAAGAAGTATCGCGATACGATTGTCGAAACCCTGGACGGCACCCGTGGAAAAAGGGGGATCGTCAGGATCTGCGCAGATGTGCAATGGAGCAGCAGCGAAAGCGCGTCCGCAAATCGCAATCGAGAGCAAAAGAAATACGAGGTTACGGAAGGGCAAAGACATAGAGAGTCCCTCCCGCTGCTGTTACTTGCTTGAGATCTTGCAGGGCGCTACCCCAACCATTGGCCGCTGTATCGTCACGAGTATCGAGATTTGCCGAAACAATCGACCCAGGCCATCCACCTACCCCGGAGAGAATGGCGACATACTGCTTGCCATCTGGTGCTCGGTACGTGACAGGCTGCCCGATAATGCCCGAGCCAGTCTTGAACTGCCAGAGAATCTTTCCCGTGCGTGCATCGGCGGCTTTGAACCAGCCATCGAGCGTGCCGAAGAAGACAAGGTCCCCTGCCGTTGCGACAGTCCCACTCCACGTCGGGAACTTATCCTCAATCGTCCAGACCTTCTTTCCAGCAATCGGGTCCCAGGCCATCACCTCGCCCATATTGCCGCCCGGACCCGCGTAATAACGTACGGTGGCTCCTATATACGGCGTACCGGCTATATAGTTGGCATCGTTATACTGCTCGTCCATGCACATGTTTTCGTGAGGCACGTACAGCAGCCCCGTTCGTGGCGAAAACGAAGATGGCTGCCAGTCCTTTGCTCCAGGAGCCATCGGACATATATTGATCGTCTCGTTGCCAACCTGCGGCTTCTTCTCGTCCACGTGGATAAGGCGCCCCGTATTCAGGTCGACGCCTTTCGTGGTGGTGCTATACGCGTAGGGCGTTGCGGAGAGCACCTGACCGGTGACTCTGTCAATCAGGTACATATAACCATTGCGATCCGGTCGCACCAATACCTTCCGCGAGCTCCCATGCCATGGCAGATCCAGAAGGATATCCTCGTTGACTCCATCCCAGTCGAACAAATCGTGCGGAGCCATTTGGTAAAACCAGACGGCCTGGCCCGTATCCGCATCACGCGCCCATACCCCACCAGTCCATTTGTTGTCGCCCGGTCGAGCGTCTGCATTCCACGGACCAGGGTTTGCCGTACCGTAATAGATCAGGTTGCTCGAAGCATCGTAGGCCACGAAGCCCCACACGCTTCCTCCGCCGACCCGCCAAGCATCCGGCGGCCAGGTCTTCACTCCAAGATCCGTACCCTTTTCGCTCGCATAAAACGGATTAAATCGATTACCAATCAACACGTCTTTGTCCGGTCCTGTGTTATAGGCTTGCCAAAGAACCTTCCCGTTCGACGTGTCCAGCGCAGTTAGCCATCCACGTACACCAAACTCGCCACCGCTATTTCCCACATAAACCTTGTTATGAACGACCGTCGGTGCCATGGTGATGGTCTCTCCTTTGGAGATATCGGCCAGATGCGTTCTCCAAAGCAGATGCCCCTGGTTTGCGTCGACCGCGACAGTGTAGCCGTCGAGCGTGTTGTAGATCACCTTTCCTTCTGCAAAAACTGCCCCCCGGTTTACCCAATCACAGCAAGCCTCCCCTTTTGCCGCGGGCGAAGGATTCGGCTCGAACTTCCATTTCAATGGCCCTCCCGGTTTTGTAAGGTCCAGCGCAAAAAGCGTATTGGGCCATGGCGCCACAACGTACATGGTGTTATTCGCAACAATAGGCGCGGCTTCCTGGCCTCGCGCGACACCGGTATCAAAGGTCCACGCAACTTTGAGGTTCGCCACGTTACCCGTATTAATCTGATCAAGCGTGCTGTAGCGGGTGTTTGCGTAATCTTTGGTCGCGCGTGTCCACTGCCCATCGTCGGCTTCAAGAGTGCCGCCATAAGGACGAATCTGACCACCGGAGGAACTGGGAGGCTGAACCGATTGGGTCTGTTTCTTGCACCCTGAGACTGCGGCCATTGCTAACGAGACCGAGTAGATGACGAGTCTGGCAGGCCGATTCACCGGAATCCTCGTATTCAGATTTGCGAGCAGAGCGATACGTAGAACACATTCAATTAATTTCTTCAGACGTCTCGTGACATGAAAAAGATGTACTCGGTCGCTGATCCTATGATTAGCTCACAACCGGATTGGGAGATTTGACTCATACGGCAACTTCACACCAGATCCTTAGCTCTTCTCGGAGCGGACATGCCATTCGCAGTCCTAGGCGCTGGGTTCTGATACTGCCAAAGAAGCAAAAACACAGAAAGCAACCCGGCAGAACCTTTTCCGAGTCGAGTTACTCAACATGAGGCTTTTGCATCTCAGTTGGTTCAGACGTACACGAGCGGAGGAAAGAACATGCCTAAGAACCCAGACCCTCGCGAGACCGGACCGAAGCCGCCGTTCCCCGATCAATCTCAAAGCCCTCCAGGTACCGTGAAACGGCTGGACCCTCCTGCTGATCATGGCGAAAACAGTTATGTCGGAACCGGCAAACTCTTGGGCCAAGTAGCCATTGTGACAGGCGCTGACAGCGGCATTGGCCGTGCGGTCGCCATTGCGTTCGCGAAGGAAGGAGCGGATCTCGTGCTTTCCTACCTTCCGGAGGAAGAATCAGACGCACTTGAGGTGTCTGCGGTGATTCACGAAGCTGGACAAAAGGCTCTTCGGCTCCCTGGAGATATTGGTTCTCTTGAGTATGCGAAGAGTCTCGTTGCCGCGGCGATCAAGGAGTTCGGACATGTTGACATCCTGATCAACAATGCCGGGTTTCAGATGACACATGACAGCATCGATGAGATTCCCCCAGAAGAATTCGAACACACCTTTCGGACGAACGTCTTTGGAACCTTCTTCCTAACTCAGGCCGCACTACCAAAGATGGAGTCCGGTGGCTCAATCATCAACACCAGCTCCATTCAGGCATTCGAACCCGGAGAACAACTTGTCGCCTACGCGGCGACCAAGGCAGCGATAGCGAACATGACGAAGAGTCTCGCAAAGCTTGCCGGCAAACAAGGTGTTCGGGTCAATGCTGTGGCACCGGGCCCAGTTTGGACACCGCTAATCCCATCGACGATGCCCAGTGAGAAGGTAAAGTCTTTTGGAGAAAACACGATTTTCAAACGGCCCGCTCAGCCCGTTGAATTGGCCAGCATATTCGTATTTTTGGCGTCTGCTGAGGCGAGTTATGTTTCGGGTGAAATTTACGGCGCCACCGGCGGCAGGACACCCTTGTAACCATTGAACCGAGAGCCTGCGATGTTATGCCCAAAACCGATAATAATGCAGATGGGATAGAGTCTCCGATCGAATTGCTCGCCGCAGCGATAGCTCGCGGAGAGGTAATCCTCTTTGTCGGAGGAGGGATTTCTCAATATCTTGGCTTACCGGACTTTCATGAACTGATTGGGCACGTTGCCAAACAGATGAACTTCACTGAGACGAATTTTGGGATCTCCGACTATCCCATCGTCGCTGAGGCGTACATGCTTCGTCACGGCAAACTTGGTGCGTTGCGGAGCTGGATGGACGAGAGGTGGCACTCGGCGAAGATCGATGTCAAAAAATCGACCATTCATAACCTCATCATTGATCTTAATTTTTCGACGATCTACACGACTAATTATGATCGTTGGCTTGAGACGGCATTTGCCGCCAGAAAAAAGCCGTTTCACAAGATCGCCAATATGGCGGATCTTACTTACCATGCGGAGTCAGTCACAGAGATTATCAAATTTCATGGCGATTTTGAGGATGATGACTCGCTTGTCCTCACGGAGACGAGCTACTTTCAGCGGATGAGCTTTGAGACACCGCTGGACATCCGCCTGCGAGCGGATTGTCTGGCACGTCCACTGCTGTTCATCGGTTACAGCCTCCAGGACATCAACACCAGATACTTGCTGTTTCGTCTTCAGGAGCTATGGAAAAATTCCGCATTCGTCGATCAACGACCGAGATCTTATATTTTCATGGCTCAACCTAATCAAGCGCAGGAGATAGTTCTCCGTAGTCGAGGTATCGAACCGATCCTTGCGGAAAAGGATGACCCCGGAGAGGCTACCGCCGCCTTTCTACAACGCCTTTACAAGGCGGTTGCGGCTAGGGCGGAAATGAAGAAGAAAAAACTCCGGCCTGTCGACTCCAAAGCGCAAGGTCGTTTGCGATAGCAGTCGACAGACATGTCTTCCTCAAACCGGCTTCGCCGGCAATCCCGCCAACAGGTGTTCGCATCAGACAGAGTGACTGATCGCACGCAGATTGATGGCGGGAGTAAGCATTATGGAAGATAAATTAGCGTTAGTAACGGGTGCATCGAGTGGAATCGGTCACGAGTTAGCGAAGGAACTGGCGCATAGAGGCTACGACGTAGTAGTCGCGTCTGCCGGTGAGAGGTTGGGAGAAGCTGCTGAGGATATCCGCGGGAGCGGGCATCAGGTGATGGAGGTTAGTGTTGATTTAGCTACGCGGAAACGTGTGGAGCAGCTCTGGGAACAGGTGCAATCCCTTGGTCGTCCCGTTGACGTTGTTTGAATTAACGCCGGCGTCGGTGTCGGCGGTCTTTTTCGGGACACTGATCTAAACGCCGAACTGAATATGGTCGAACTCAACTGTGTCGGTACCGTTCATCTGGCGAAGCTGGTTGTCCGCCACATGACGGAGCTCGGTGCGGGCAAGATACTGTTTACAGCTTCTATTGCGGGTGAGATGGTAGCGCCCCGCGAAGCCCTCTATGCCGCGACGAAAGCATTTGTTCTTTCGTTCGCTCATAGCCTCCGATATGAGCTCAAAGACACAGGGATTACGGTAACTGCACTTCAGCCTGGTCCCACAGATACCGACTTCTTCCATCGAGCTGGGATGGATGATACGAAGGTCGGGCAGAAGGGAAAATCCGAAAGTCAACCGGAGGATGTAGCTCGTCAAGGTATCGATGCGCTAATGGCAGGCAAGGATCACGTCTATGCCGCATCTTTGAAAACGAAGCTGGAAGGAGTCTTGGCCAACGTCACACCCGGCAGCGTGAAAGGTGCTATACACGAGAAGATGGCTAAGCCGATTGACGAAAAGTAAACCGGTTAGAAATCAAACGAAGAATAAAGGCCCCGACAACGGGCCTTTATTGATTGTGCAGACAGACCACACTGATAAAATTTGTGCCTCTATGTCAATCTGTCTTGCGAGTACGTTGTAGGACGAACCTCACAAGCTGGCTTGCAGCTATGCGCAAGGAGATCGCGATTCCACGTGGGTCCGCTTTAATTCAAGCTGATGCCAAGGTCAATACTCGAGTTGGCGCAATATCGAATCTGCGCCCCGCATGGCCGGAGCAAATCTTGCTTCGTATGCACATGGGGCGCGGTTCGAAGAATCATAAGAGTTTCGATGCCAAAATACCTCTGACTTGGAATGCGGTAGATTCGGTTGACCGATTTGAGCATCCTAAAGGAGCATTCCTTGCGCGCGGAGTTTGCCAATGGACGGCACATCGACGGAGAGCCAGATAATCACGAATTCGGAGATCGCCGATGTTTCGGCATAAAACTCGAGGTTTGCATCTGTTGCTGGGGTAATGATGCGCATAGCGTCTCCGAGTTCGGCACCATTCGCTACGGAATTGAGCAAGCCCGGAGAGGGGCCTCGAGGCAAGGTCGGTTCTGAACTGCCAATCTCTGGACACACTCACTGACCTGTTCAAGCCATAAGTCTTGATCGATCGGAAAGCGTTATGTAGTTTTATCTAACCTTTGATCAACGAAAGTCCTCTAAAAAATGACGGAACGCAGGCGAATATCGCAGTATCCAACGGCCCGTACACAAGAGCGTATCCTAGAATACGCCCTTGCCAACCAATCAAACAGAGCAGCTTGAGACGCTCAATCGAGCCCGTCAGGAGGCGTCATCAATTCTTCGCAGCGATATTGCTCTAAAATGAGCGCCTAAATGGCAAAACGTTCAACATTTCAATCTAACGATTTAGTGAAGCATACCCTTGCCGCCAAATTGCGAGCCGAGATCGTAAGCGGCACCATGAAGCCGGGTATGCGTATCGTTGAAGGAACCTGCTCCCGCCGATTCGGTGTTGCCCAGGCTTCCATCCGGGAGGCCATCAATATTCTCGCGTCTGATGGATTTGTCACGAAGCTCTCTGGCCGCAGTGCGCGCGTTGTCAATCTCAGTGAAGACGATGTGGTCAATCTTTACGAACTCCGTGGAGCGCTCGAAGGCCTTGCTGCTCGAGTCGCTGCGACAAAGAATGCGGATGTCACCAGGTTGCAAGCTGCGTTGGATGCTATGCGCGACGCCGCTAACAGAAATCACAATGAGGACCTACTCGATGGTGATCTGCAATTTCACCTCGAGCTTTGCAACATGTCTGGCAATCCATACATCGTCGAGCATGCACGCAAGATCCTCCTCCCATTCTTCGCGTTCGTGCGCATTCGCGTTGTTGCAAGCGCACAGGGAACCTCAGCCTGGGGACGCGATCTGGAAGCCCATCAGCGCATCGTTGATCTGATCCGCGAGGGCGAGGGAGAGATCGCCGAACAGTATGTCCGGCGGGCGATGAACCGTTTCGCAGCAACCGCCTACGATAATTGGGAGAAGAGAGTACCAAAGGAGCAGTAAATACACCCTGGTCACTCTCTTTGGGATTTTGTCTGCTCCTCTTTGCTGGTCGTGATACTTCCTTCTGATAGTCCGATTGAAGCTGTAGGCGTTGATCCACGTTCGAGTTTCCTCGATGGCGAGGATTCAAATGTCTTATCAGCGGCTCCCTTTCGCCAGTAAAGCGATAGCGAACGCGAGAGCAGTAAGACCCGAGGAGAGGAAGAAAAGTGCCGAGCGTGAGGCGCTTTTCCATTCGCCCAAGAAAATGCCAGAGGCAGTCGCGGCCGCAATCATGAATATCTGCATGAGCCCCCATCCGATGGAGGTTCCTAGCGGCCCCAGGAAGGATGAGGCCAGACTGTATAGCGCAAACGCGCCCATCCAGAGGAAACCCATTAAAATCGGCCAACTTGAATCTTTCCCTGGTAACCGAAAAAACGAGAGCGTACGGTTCTTCCGGAGCAGGTAAAGGCTGTACGCAGCGTTCGGCAGAAAGCCCCCCGCGAGACCTACTGGCCATATTGCGTAGCCGGAATGAGCCGCAGTATTTCCCGCAGCGATGGCACCATCGGCGATTGGTTTACCGAATGCGAAAGAGTAGTTCAGCATTGGGGCCAATACCCCGCAGAGAACAGCGAGGCCAATTGCAGCGGCGTAGGACTGTTGCTTCCCACGTGCCGGATGGGAGCGTGTGTCGAGATCGTGAATTCGTCCACCCCAGGTGATGAGGAAGATGCCAAGTATCGTCAATGCCACACCTGCGAGAACCAACGCGAGAGTGTGGTGATCCCTGCCCGCATTCGACAGTACGAAGAACGGCACGAGCGTCCCAAGGACGGCACCGAGGCCCACAATAACGGCATAGGCGAGAGCCAAGCCTAGCCTCTTTACTGATATTCCGAAGAGAATCTGTGCCACACCCCAACCCATGCCCATCGCAAACGGAAGGACGAAGACAGAGAACGGAAGAGTAGCGTACAGGTTGAAAAGATGATCGACCAGACTAAGGGCCAGGACCCAGGGAAGGACGACCAGCGAAGTAATACTGAATACAAGCCACACGTTCTCCCAGGCCCAGGAACGTACAAATTTGAGAGGAAGCATGCAGTTGCCTGACATCACCCCGGCAAGCAGCGTCAAAGCCACGCCGGCGACAAGCGGCTTCTCCATTTAGATGCTCCGATCTTCGACAATCTTCAGATCGCAGGAAGCACCGGGCTCCTGAGGAACCTCGTAGAAACCGTTGTGTACTTTTGCTGGAAACACAAAATGCTTCTGGAGATGAGGAATGTGTTCTAGAAAGAAGGGCTCATGCCCGAGGGCGATGTGGTTGAAAAGTACCAGGTGTTGATGGAGTTGGCCCATATCCCCCACGTGAGGAACGATTGGCAGATTGAATCTTTTCGCTAGCAGACTGACCACGATGAACTCACTGACGCCGGCGAGACGTGTGCAGTCCGCCTGCACGAAGTGGATTGCCCCTGCCCGCAGGAAATTCTTGAAGAGCACCCGGTTTGGTATGTGTTCTCCTGCTGCGATTCTCACAGGAGCGATCTCCTCGGCCAGGACCAGATGAGCGTGGATGTCATCAGGATGAGTCGGCTCTTCGATCCACAAGGGCCGAAACGAGGCAAGTCTGCGGCAGATTCGTTGAGCGGTTGGTAGATTCCAGCGCTGGTTCGCATCGAACATAAGGGTGCCTTCGTCGCCGATACAGTCGCGCAGCATCGCTGCTCGTCTCATGTCGCGGTCCTCGTCATCCGAGCCAACCTTCAGCTTGAACGCAGTAAAGCCCTGAGCTTTGGCGCGGGCCGTAAGTTCGCGCACCTTGCGGTCGTCATAGGCTAACCAGCCCACAGATGTGTCGTAGCCCGGATACCCGTTACGCAGAATCGATTCACGGACAGGGCGTTTGGCCATTTGACTGTTTAGCAGAGCAATGGCGTCCGCCGAGGACATGACATCTTCCACGTAGCTAAGGTCGAGGAGTCCCGTAAACTCCTCCGCGTTGAGCTCGAGGAGCAGGCTCCACAATGGAACGCCGCGGCTCTTTGCCCAAAGATCAAAACACGCGTTCGTGATAGAAGCGAGCGCGAGGTGGACGACGCCCTTATGCGGGCCGAGCCAACGAAGCGATGGATCATCAGCCAGCTGGCGGCTGATGCGCCCAAAGTCCGCCATCAGATCTTCAATCTGCATACCGGCTAGAGGTCTCGCAAGAAGATCGATTGCTTCGCAGACGAGCCGATTGCCCTCACCGAGGGTGAGAGCGATTCCAATCCCCTTTACGCCTCCCGAACTGTTGAGCTGGGTGACTGCCATGCAATATTCAGAGTTGGTATGCACCGAATCGGTGCCTGCCCCCGAGGGCAGTTGGAAGCGCGCATCGCGGGTCGTAATTGAGTCGATAGAATGGTTCGTCATGAACATCCCAGTCTAAAAACGCCTATAGCCGAGCCCCGCCCGGCTCCGACGCGCAGGATGAACCAGTAATGAAGTGAAATTGTGACCTTTCCCCGCAGGCTATTGGCCACAGTCTGAATACTCCGTGAATCTGTCGTAGTTCCTCTTCGCCGAACGGTTTGTTGGCCGTGTGGTTGTTTTTTCGATTTTTGCCATCTTTTCTCTCAAGTGCCCAGACGGATACTACTAATCGTTCATAATGTTGTCAACCAGATAAGCGCTCAAATCTAGCGGATTCTGACAAGCCTCATTATTCACCCGCCGCCGCTTAGGCGGCCGATAGGATGCCATTATCTCGTATTTTGTGCCGCTCCTCAGCCGATCTCCGGTTCAGATTGATCGAGCTAATTCGCTAATCCATATGTTTTTACAGCAACCTTTTCTTCGAGTCCCTCATATCGTCGGTCTCGTTAGGCTCCTTCGGTGATTCATTTTTAGAAATTCCCGTACTTGACAGTGCGACCTCGGCAGTTTTAGTGTTGTGCGCAATATAAGCGCTTAAAATTTGTTTGCGCGGACACCCGGAGGCCGAGCCGATATGAAAGTGCCGTCATTATTAGAGAAGAATCAACAGCACGAGTCCCTACAGTTTCTTCCAATGGTCCTGCTCAAAACCATCCTGATCTCAGGCATCATGTCATCCTGCTTGCCGGGCGCCTCACTGCCCAGGTCTTGTATGGCGGCCTGGTGGGCAATGTGACAGACCCCTCAGGTGCCGTAGTGCCAAACGCAGCAGTGAGAGCGCAGAACCTCGACACGGGCGCTGTTTTACAGACGACAACAGGCAACACAGGGAGCTTCGCCATCGGAAATGTTCCGCCTGGCCGATTTGAAGTTACGATCACAAAAGAGGGCTTTGGCACCTTCAAGGCCCCGAGTGTCTCGGTCGAGATGAATACTCAGGCTCGTGTCGACGTGGCCTTGCAAGTTGGCAATACCAACGCCACGATTACTGTTTCTACTCAGGATGCCCAGCTACAGATCGACAGCGCAGACGTGCATGATGCCATCAGCAGCAAGCAGTTTCAGGATTTGCCGCAGCCGACCAGAACGTATCAAGGGCTGGTCGGGCTTGTAACCGGCGTTGCGCCTCCCAGTCCAGACTTTGCCGGAGGCGGAGGAACGAACAATCCAGGACGTTCCTTTGCCATCGAAGCTAATGGCACCAGCCAAACTGGAACGGATGTCCGCATCGATGGTGTCAGCGCTGTCAATCCCTGGGTGCAGTTCTACTCAACCGCGGTGCCTTCCACTGTGGCCATCCAGTTAGTAAGCGTAGTCACCAGCAGTCCGGACGCTGAGCAAGGTCTCGCGAGCGGGCGCCCAGATCAACGTTCAGCTCAAGAGCGGGACGAATCAATTTCACGGATCGCTGTACGAAGTGCATCAGGACAATGCACTCAAGGCAAGACCTTACTTTCTGCCCAGCAACCAGTGTCTACCGAAGCTGATCGATAACGATTTTGGTGGAACCATTGGCGGGCCAGTCATCAGGAACAAGCTCTTCTTCTTCGGAAGCTATGAAGGTGACTTTCTTGTGCAGGGAAACAGCAGCTTTCAAACTGTCCCAACTGCCGCAATCCGTAACGGCGACTTTTCCGCCACATCGACCACGATCCACGATCCGGCGACTGGCAACCCCTCCACCGGCAGAGGCAGAACGCCTTTTCTAAATAACATCATTCCATCGGGCCGCATCAGCCCGATCGTCAAAAAGCTCACAGCCCTGGTTCCTCTGCCGAATACCAATACCTTCGGAACAGATACAAACAACTATTTCGTCTTGGGGCTTCACGCGTGCCACCAACTCCTGATTCCTATTCAGGACAATGTGAAGGCAGGCGCGGATGTTCTGGGAATTCCCGGAACAAACCTTGGCTCGCTGCCCGCAACTGGCGGACTCCCACAGTTCAACTTCACCGGGTACGCCGGCTATGGCTACTCCTATCCCTATCTCGAATACAACGACCCCGTCTTCCAGTATTCGGCAAACGTTTCGTGGACACTGGGCAGGCATAATCTGAAGTTCGGGTCCAACGTCAGCCAGCAGCACATGAACCACACCGAAACGACGCCGACGCAGTTTACGTTCGGAGGAGGCTCGACCATCCTCAACGGCGGCCCCACCCTGACGAACTTTAATAGTTACGCAGACTTTCTGCTCGGGTTACCGACAAGTCGGTCCAATAGCATGAACCCGACGCCTCTAACACTGCGTACCTGGGAGTATAGCTTTTACGCGCGGGACCAATGGCAGATCACTCCAAAGCTCACGCTTACTTACGGAACAGGTTGGGAGTATTATCCGGTTCCTACCCGCGCTAACGGCGGTATCGAACGCTTTGATTTTCAAACAAACAAATATCTCATCTGCGGCGTAGTGTCTACCCCGATGGACTGCGGCATAAGCGTTCAGAAGACGCTCTTCGCGCCAAGAGGAGGCATAGCCTACCGCCCCATCCCAGGTACTGTCATGCGCGCCGGGTTCGCTCTCACGCCGGAACAAATCAACATGTTCCGCGACGGCCTGTACAACTATCCCGCTAATATCGGTTACTCTGACACTTCGGCTAATCCATATACTGCCGTTGCTCCCTTGGCGGCAGGTATTCCCGCCGTCCAACCGCCGGACATCAGCTCCGGAAGTATTACTCTCCCGACGGGAACAACCTTTGCGACATCTCCCAAGAACTTCGTTCGCGGCTATGTCGAGTCATACAACGTGACCGTCGAGCAGGACTTTGGCAAGGGTTGGCTCGGCTCAATCGCATATGTCGGCACCCACACCGTTCACCAACACACTCGATATAACATCAATTACGGCCAGGTGGGCGGCGGTGCTGCCAGTCAGCCGTTTTACAAACTCTTCGGCACCACCGCAGGGGAGGTGGAGGTACTTCCGCTGGAGGCGATGAACTACAACTCCATGCAACTTAACCTAGGACGGACGTTTGCGAGCGGCTTTCAGTTGAAGGCTGGATATAACTGGTCGAAGTGGATCGCGACGTGCTGCGATACGCGCGCCGACGGCAGCCCAGCTATCCCAATCCCGCAATACTTCTACCTGAACCGAGTGGCCAGTCCTGGCGACATGCGGAGCAACTTCACTCTAAGCGGTATCTCAGAACTGCCCTTTGGCAGGAATAAACCGTTCCTGCAACACGGCATTGGAGCGGCAGTGGCCGGCGGTTGGCAGTTGAACGGAGTCCTTACCCCTCATACCGGTACACCGTTCTCCATCAGTGCGGACGGAACCGGTCTCAACGCTCCGGGCAGCCAGCAGCGTGCGGATCAGGTGAAACCTGTGCGGATTCTCGGTGCGCATGCCAATTCCTACTTCGATCCGACGGCATTTCGCCCCCTACCCAATACGCAGGGGCGCGGTTTGGAACCGCGAACTTCAACAATATCTATGGTCCCGGTGCAGCGAATCTCGACTTGAGCCTGTTTCGTTCCATAGCGATTCGTGAGCCGTGGACTCTTCAGTTCCGTGTAGACGCACTTAACTTCACGAATACACCACTTCTCGAATCCAGGCAGCAACAACTTCGCGAATGTATCGTCTGTAGTGTACGGAACGGATGCCTCTGGCAATCAGAATTACTCAAATATCGTTAGCCTGAATGGCTTTGGCCAAATCACTTCGACAAATCCGGGAAACAGGCTTACGGACGAACGGTATCTCAGACTTGGCCTCAAATTGACCTTCTGATATTCGGCGCTTGGGTGGAGCCGATCGATCTTCTGGTCGAACCGCTCTACCCGGAAATCACTATCATTCGCTTTCTGACTAAAGCGCTGCTACACGCGGAGAAATATTCTTGAACTTTGCCACAACACGGCGCCGATTCCTTGCTCTTATCAGCTCTTTGGCGGTCTCATCGCGGTTCGAGCGAACAGCTATCGCCGATACAGTACAGAGTGCTCCCACAGAGACGTCATCGTCGAATCCCAGTCACGTGCTCTGGTATAAGCAGGGCGCATCGAAATGGGTTGACGCACTTCCCATTGGCAACGGCAGATTGGGCGCCATGGTCTTTGGCGGAGTCCCGCAGGAACGAATTGCCCTCAACGAAGACACTCTATGGTCCGGATATCCGAAGGACTGGAATAACCCGGCGGCCCCTAAGAGCTTGCCGCGTGTTCGCAAGCTGGTCCTCGAAAACAAGAACTATCACGGAGCCGACGAAGAGTGCCACAAGATGCAGGGGCCGTTCAACCAGAACTACGAACCCTTGGGCGATCTCCTGCTTGATTTCAAGCACTCCGGCGACGTGACGGGATACCGGCGCGAGCTGGACCTCGACTCGGCCATCGCAACGACCCTCTATGAAGGTCAACACATCACCGGAGTCGAACTGGAACCGCAGAAGCAGTCGAACAAGATTCCATTCAAAGCCGGTGAGAACGGAAGAGCGGAGCTTGAGGTTACGCCCGACCACTCCTATCACTTTCATTTTTCGAAGGCTTGAGGGGCCGTCGCATGGCTATGACAGATCTCCCTTTGGAGGCCGACATGACGATCTCTCGAGCTCGGGAGATTGCGAGGGACATGTTTCACGCTGCCTTGGTTCTCCTGTCCCTATTGTTGGCTGCGTCCCCTTTGTCAGCCGCCCAGGGACATCGCTCGATTCCCGAGGAGATCGAGTGGACATGGGAGGTCCGCCCATCCCACCCAGATCCGAAGCTGCCCAATGTATTGCTTCTCGGTGACTCGATCACGCGCAGCTACTACCCTGGCGTCGTGCATGGTCTCGATGGGCGCGCGAACGTCTATTTATTCGCGACGTCTGCCTCTGTAGGTGATCCACGACTTCCAGACGAGATTCGGCAGTTTTACGCCGTGGAGTCGGTCAGGTTCGATGTTGTGCACTTCAATAACGGAATGCACGGTTGGGGCTACAATGAAGAACAATATAAAGAAGCTTTTCCCGGCTTTCTCAAAGTAGTGCGGTCCATAGCACCAAGTGGAAGACTCATTTGGGCCACCACAACCTCCGTGAAATCGGCTGCCAGCAATGGTGCGTCGAATCCTCGAATTGATGCCAGAAATGAAATTGCCAAAGCATTTGTAAGCGCTCGCAGCATTGCAGTCGACGATCAGCATGCCCTGATGAGCCATTATTACGATCTGCATAGGGATTCGGTCCACTTTAACGACACTGGAGCCTCCATACAGGCAGCCCAGGTTGTGGCCGGCGTTGAAGCTGCGCTAAATGACCTCACTAAGGGCTCAGCCGACGGGGCGAAGGTCAACACACGGAAATGAAGATGAACTCAAAGTCAGTGTTCCCGATAGGTCTCCTTTTGCTGAATGCGACTCTCACCTTTGGGCAAATCTATTAATGACGAGTCCCGGCTCCAGTGGAGGCTGGATTCGGACCAATGACGTATGCAATCGGCGTGAATGATCAAAGATGGTCCCAAGCCTCTATGGGGGCCCAGATTGTCGACTGGCTCGGAGATTTCCAAAGCGAGGATGGGTGCGGAGAGCTCATCTTTCGATCTTTTGATCTCGACAACGCAGCTTGAGTACCCTGCATGGGTGCAGGGCTTTCAAGGGGCGGGCATTGAAGGTGACTTCAAGCAACGGAGATCGGACCCTGGTTCTCGAGTACAGCAGCGCGAATCTGAATGGGGATCTCCTTGAGCTTACGTTACGGGATCAAAACCGATTGCAGTACATCTTTTCTATCGTGTGTTCGAAGACCAAGGCATTATCGCCCGATGGTCGAAGATTGAGAACCTTGGCGACAAGCCAATCGTGGTGGAACAGGTCGCTTCGGCTACTTGGAATCTCCCCCCTGGCTCCGGCTATGAATGGAGTTGGCTAACAGGCCGCTGGGCCGCCGAGTGGCAGTTGCACACCGCTTCGATCCAGACAGGGCAATGGTCATCGAGAGCAGGCCTGGGAGCACGTCACATCAGGCAAATCCGTTGTTCTCAGTCGGCAGGAGTGGAGAAACAACCGAGGAAGACGGTCCCGTCTGGTTCGGCGAACTTGGATGGAGCGGCAGTTGGCGAATGGTGGTCGAAAGTACACCGTTTGACTAAATCAGAATTACTGCTGGATATAATCCCGTCGATTTCGCATACAAGCTCTCCCCGGGAGAGTCCCTGGAGACTCCTCTGTTTTATGCCGCCTTCACGCAGCACAGCAACGGTGGCGCATCGCGCCTGTTGCCCCGTTCCAGCTCCAGTCCATCCGGCCACAACACCCCTCACCAAAGCCGCGGCCCATCATCTACAACTCATGGGAGGCTACAGGTTGCGCTGTCGATCAGGCCAATCAACTCGCTCTAGCGGAGAAAGCGTTTGGGATCGGCGGGAACCCGAATCACTGGACCAGTTCGGAGCTTCAAGAAGGCGCGCATCTACGTGCACGTCTTGCTTTTGATTTGCCTTGGCTTGGTTGGTGAAACGGCAGTCCCAGCGTATGGACAGGCGGTCACTACCGTCCCGTCATCACCCTTCCCCACGGTACGGTTGTTGCAGGTACAGTCGTTCCCCTGGTTGCATCCGTAAGCGATACCGAAGGCCCCGTCCTCAATGGCGAGGTCACCTTTTTCGACGGAACGAAGACAATCGGCACAGTCTCTGTCGTTCGGAACGCGGCCGCAAGCTACGTACCTGACACAGCCACGCTACTAAGGATCTTCGGCCCGGGCGGCCATACGATTCGAGCGGTGTATGACGGCACGGTGAGCGAACAGACCTCCTTCTCCTCGACGAACACACTAATGGTGGCTAGTGGAGCAGCAAGCTCGTCTGCTGGCCTGGTCTACGGAACAACGCGCTATTTCGGGCAGATCACCCGATTCCAGCGCTTTGTTCTTACAGACGTCAACAATGATGGCGTACTCGATCTAGTAGTGCCGCAGTTCGGCTTGTCCAATATCGCAATCTCTCTCGGCGTCGCAACACATCCCGGAACGTTTCTTCCACCCGTATTCGTAAGTACAGTGACAGCCTACGTCGATGGTGTCGCAGTTGGCGATCTCAATGGCTATGGGTTGTCGGATATCGTCGTGGGAGATACGGACGCCCATTATGCGGACATTCTCTTACAGAACCCGGCAAATCCCGGTACCTTTCTCGGCGCCCAATACACTGGCGCGACGCAATCGAAACCTTTAATCGCCGATATGAACAGAGACGGCATTGCTGACCTGGTCCTATTTCCGGGCGACACTGGACAGTACGCCATCACCGGACTAGCCATACTCCTCGCGGACATTTTAAATCCCGGCTCCTTTCTCGCGCCGGTTACCGCATCACTTGGGGGTGCCGATATACGCTCCGTTGCGCTGGCAGATACGAAGCGAGACGGCCTGCAGGATGTGGTGATTGGTAACTACACCGCACAGACAGTATCGATGCTGCTCAACGACTCTGCGCATCCAGGTAATCTGCTGCCGAAGATCGACTATCCCAGTGGGCCCATGTTTGATCTGGCTATGGGAGACATGAACGTCGGCGGCAAACCCGACGTTGTGCTCGGAAGCTTCTTTCCCGGAGGAGTGACCATTCTCCTTGGCAGCACGGCGAATCCGGGGCAATTACTGCCGCCGCACAGTTATCCGGTTACAGTGACACCGTCAAGCGAGGGCTCCCTTGGTGTTGCCACCGGCGATATCGATGGAGATGGCATACCGGACGTAGTCTCCGGAACCGCCGGTGCATCTTTCAATGTGCTGCTCGGAAACGGCGATGGGACTTTGAAGGCCCCGACGCCGTACGCCACCGGACCTTGTCTGCACCAACCCTCTGCCGTGCCGTTGGCCATTACCGCTACCGATGTGAGCCTTAGCGGAAGCGTGGTCCGGGTGGAAGGACAGGACGATTGAGCTTGAGGATGTCTATCACAGCCAGCACGTCATCGCCCAAGATCGGCGTTGTAGTTCTCGTTTGTAGGAGCGGGTTTGCTGCAGGCTCCGAAACGGGCTATCAGTCTGTGTCGGTCGGTCCTCTGGGTTTTCCCGCAGAAAAGATTCGGATACTCCGCCTCTTCTCGGGCGCTCCGTTCATTTGTTGGTAAAACGGTAGTTTTTCGGCGGATTCAAGCGTCAGATTGGAACAAATCACGAAATTTTCTATTTGCAATTTTCAGAACTTTCATTAGAGTTACATCATTCACTCAAAAGCGGGAAATATCAGATATCTGATTCCCTCCAGACTCTCATCGGTTGCTCAGCCGGCAGGCCGATGCCGATACATCTTTCTGCAGCCTTTGCAAACCTTGGCAGTTTTGTATGGAAGTTTAACTCGTCTTTGAATGTGTTGTCGGATAGTCGCGCTTCAAATTGTTTCGTAGCCTCACGCAAGATCCAAAACATCCTGAAAGGATACCCAATGAGCTTCTCGAAGCACATATGGTCGTGGTGTACCTGTTTCTGCCTTCTGCTGGGAGGGCGTCTTCAGGCTCAGATACCCACACCATCTTCGGTCCTGGGACACACGCCCGGGGACGATTTCTACCTCGCCAACTATGAAGAATCAGTCAAATACTTTCATGTTTTGGCGGCTAGCTCAGATCGCATGAAGATGTTTACGGTGGGAAAGAGTAGTCAGGGCCGTGATATTGAAGTGGCTGTCATTTCGTCGCCTGAGAACCTGGCTCGGTTGGACGAGTACAAAAAAATAGCGCGGCAACTGGCGACAGCCGACGGCCTGAACGATGAACAAGCCCGTAAGCTCGCACACGACTCAAAGGTGATTGTGCATATCGACGGTGGGCTGCACTCTTCTGAAGTCGCGGGTGGACAACACTCGATTGCGCTGGCCTACAAGCTTGCCTCCGCAAAGAATGATCCTGATATTGACGCGATTTTGAGCAACGTGATCCTGGTGTTGTGGCCAACATTGAATCCCGACGGTCAGGACATGATCGTCTCGTGGTATCGGCAGAACCTCGGGACTAAATATGAAGTGGCTCCAATGCCGTGGCTCTATCAGGAGTATGTCGGCCACGACAACAATCGCGACGGCTACATGATGAACATGAAAGAAGAGCAGGTGGTGACGAAGACGGAGATTGAGTACAGCCCAGTCATCTTTTACTGTCAGCATCAGACGGCGCCGTTCCCTGCGCGCATCTGGATCCCTCCATTTGCCGATCCGATTTCAAGCAATGTGAGCCCCTATGTGCGCAGCTGGTTGAACGTGATTGGAACCAACATGGCGGCCTACCTGGACCAGCACAATATGCCGGGGGCTATCCACGAATCCCGATTTGATAACTGGTACGCAGGTTTTACCGATTGGGCAGGGGTCTTTCGCAACGAGATCTCATTTTTTACAGAAACGGCTCTATATCGTTATGCGACGCCGCGCTTCTACACCGTCGATGAGTTCCCAAAAGAGTTTCAAGACCTCCGCGCACTGACGATGTATTCGACGCCCTGGGTGAGTGGATGGTGGCACTTAAAAGACGCCGTGGATTACATGGTGGGTGGCTCGATGTCGGTGCTTGATCTTGCGGCAAAGAACCATGAGACTCTGCTCTACAACCGATACCAGGCAGCAAGGGATAACATCCATCGCACCGAACCGCCGTTTGCCTACGTGATTAGCGACCGCCAGGCGGATGTGCCGGAGGCTGGGCTGCTGGCGCAGAAGATGATCGACAACGGTCTGGATGTTTATCAGACGAAGCCCGGCTTCAAAGCGAATGGAATCGACTACACCGCGGGTTCTTGGGTAATTCCTATGGACCAGCCTTTTTCGCCGATGGCGAAGGAGTTGATGGAGCGTCAGGTGTATCCGACTGCAGCGACCGGAGAGACAGCTGTCGGTGCGCACCTGCCATACGACATTACCGGATGGACTCTTCCCCTGCAGATGGGTGTTTCCGTGGATACCGTCCTTGATCCGATGGATCAGTCGCAGCGAGCGCTGATGACGAAGATCGACCATGTAAAGCTGCCCGAGGCCCAAGTGGCCGGCGGCGGTTCACTTTTTGTTGTGAGCCACAAGCCAAATGCCGCATTTCAGTTGGTGAATGCCGCACTGGCACAGGGCGGAAGCGTTTCCTTGGCGCCGGACACGATGAAGACAGCAGAAGGAGTGGAAAAGGGCGCGTTTGTGATCAGTGGAGTCGGCCATTCTGCCATGGCAGATCTTGCGACCAAGTTTTCTGTTGGCGCTGTGGCGATCCCATCTACTCCGCCTCACGTGATTCCGATCAAGAAGGCCAGGATCGGCCTTTACCGTCCGTGGAACGCGTCAATCGATGAAGGATGGACGCGATGGATTCTCGAGAACTACAACTACGAGGCCAAGAGCATCTACAACGCGGATATGCGCTCGGCGGGTCTGCGTAACCGGTACGACGTCATCATCCTTCCAGACATGAACAGCAACCAATTGATAAGCGGATTTCGAGTCGGATCCGTTCCAGGACAGTATGCCGGAGGCATCGAGCAAGATGGCTTGAACAACCTGCGCGAGTTTGTTCAGTTGGGCGGCACACTGGTTGCGTTCAATCAATCCGCGTCAAGCCTCATCCCTTTGTTATCGCTGCCGGTCCGAAATGTGCTGCAGGGTCTCGGGAACGACAAGTTTTATTGCGCCGGATCATTGTTACGTGTGGAGATGCAACATCCCGATGTTCCTATCAACTTCGGTGTGCCCATGTCTCCTGTAGTGATGTTTGAAAGAGGGCCGGCCTTTGAGACGCTTCCCGGATTCAATGGTGTCGTTCTGGCGAAGTATGCGAAGGAGACCGATCCGCTGGAGAGTGGAATGGTCATTCACTCCGAAGTCCTGCACGACAAGATCTCTGCTCTCCAACTCTCCTATGGTCGTGGACGCATATTGCTCTACGGTTTTAAACCGCAACAACGGGCGCAGGCCCACGGCACCTATCGGTATCTATTCAACGCCCTGTACCTCTATGACGACCCGCCGCTGCCGTCCGACGCGCCATCGGCAGCACCACCGCCCACGACTGCGACTGCTACCCCCGGAACGCCGGCCCCTCAAGAGCCTGCCGGTGCAAGACGGAGGTCCGGAGGCGCTCAACCGTAACAACAAACTGTCGAAGCACAGATCACGGCTGCATGACTCATAAACCGTTTTACTTTATGGAGGAACGATGACGCGGAAGCTATTCGGGATGACTCTTTGTGCAGTTCTCAGCGTTGTTGCATTTGCCCAGAACGCTACGACTTCGGTACGCGGCACCGTTACCGATCCAACAGGTGCCTTTGTCCAGGACGCTGTCGTGACTCTAACCAACACGACCACACACGTGAGCCAGGAGCAAAAAGTCGGGAAGAACGGCGAATATAACTTTGTCAACCTTCAACCTGCGGAGTATGCGATCTCAGTTGTCGCTGCTGGTTTTGGAAAGGTGCAGCAGCAAACAGAATTGCTGGTGAGCCAACCTGCGACGCTTAATTTCAAGCTCACGGTAGGATCCACAGCGGAAACAGTCGAAGTTAGCACCTCATCAGCAATTAACTTCACTGACGCGAGCCTCGGCAACGCATTCAGCAGCGCTCAGATTGAGGCAATGCCCATCGACTCGCGGAACGTCGCAGATCTCCTGAGTTTGCAGCCGGGAGTTCTATATTTCGGTAACAACAATAGCGCGAGCAACCCGGCACAGACACAGGACAGCCGACTTGGAGCCGTCGCGGGCTCACGCTCGGACCAGGGAAATATCACACTAGACGGACTTGACGATAACGACCAAACTTTTGGATATGCCTTCACGGGAGTTTTACGGTCCACCCTGGACTCGACGCAGGAATACCGGGTAACGACAGCCAACTCGAACGCCGATGCTGGTAGGTCTTCCGGTGCACAGGTCACGCTCGTCACAAAATCTGGCACGAATCGTTTCCACGGCAGCGCATACGAGTACTATCGCAACCGGTACTTTGCCGCGAATGACTGGTTCACCAAGAAGGCACAGGCGGCCAGCAATTTACCCAATAAGCCGGGGCAACTCACGCGCAATACCTTTGGCGGCACTATAGGTGGCCCGATTCTGAAAGACAAGTTGTTCTTCTTTTTCAACTACGAAGGACAGCGCACGCGAGAAAGCGCCTCTGTCACACAGGAGGTCCCGACAGCGGCATATCGTGCGGGAACATTGCAGTATAAAGACACTTCGGGTGCGACGCGCGTGCTGACGCCCTCGCAGGTTGCAACGCTCGACGCGCCGTGCGTCAGCAACGGGGCCTGTCCCAACGGCCCGGGGCCGAATGCCGCCATGCTTGCTTATTTCGCACAGATTCCAGTGGCAAACGGCCTCACACTCGGAGATGGACTTAATGAAGGGTCCTATACATTTTCATCTCCCACGCCCTACTCGCATAACACTAGCATCGCGAAGATAGATTGGACGCCGACGGCGTCGCAGCATGTTTTTGTGCGGGGCAATCTGCAGAAGGATGTTATTGCTTCGGCCCAACAGTTCCCTGGGCTTCCGCCATCGACCACAACGGAAGACAATACCAAAGGTATCGCCGCTGGCGATACCTGGATCATCAATTCGAACGTGGTCAACGACATTCGATATGGGTATACGCGTCAAGGCAACGCTCAAGCCGGCGTTGGAACCGGGTCGTACACGGATGTTCGTTTTATTGCCTCGCCTACCGCAGAGACGAGAAGCACAATCCGTATCGTGCCGATCAACTCGATTCTGGACACGCTGAACTATACAAGAGGCAGTCACTCTATTCAGGTAGGTGGCACGTGGCGATTGATACACAACAATTCGCAGACTAACGCCAACTCTTTTAATAGCGGCAACACCAACCCTCTGGGGCTGTCGTCCAAGGGCCTTCCTGACCCCTCAACTTTGCCGGGATATACGCCTGTATCGGGCAGTTTCAGCACGCCCTATCTCGAAGCGTACGCGAACCTTGTAGGAACGACGCCTGTACTGACGCAAAATATCAACTACTCGGTGAACCCCGGTGGAAATACCGGCACACTCGCACCGCAAGGCGCTTTCGTCGTTCGCAACTTCATCTCGAATGAGTTCGAAGTCTATGCGCAGGACTCCTGGCACGCTGGTCCAAAGCTGACGATTACCTACGGGTTGCGGTATAGCAATCTTCAGGTTCCGTATGACAAAAACGGGCAATCGGCCGCTCCGACCATGGATACGCACGCGTTTTTTCAGCAGCGAGCGATCGCAGCTGCGGCCGGGCAAGTATATGAGCCTGCCATCGCATTTGCTCCAAACGGTCCGGTCTACGGAAGACCGGGATACTGGAATAGACAGAACACGAACTTCGCCCCTCGGTTCGCGATCGCCTATGCGCTCGATAGTAAAACGTCCATCCGGGTCGGCGCGGGCATGTACTACGACCATTTCGGTCAAGGGATTGTTAACGCATTCAATAGTTATGGCTCGTTTGGTTTAGCCAGCCAGATTTCAAGTGCACTGGGTGCATTAACGACAGAGAACTCGCCCCGGTTTATCAACCGCACCACCCTTCCCAACCTGCCGGGGGCGACGCCTGCAGCGACCCAGATATTTCCCTATATATTGCCTCAGACGAACGCGGCGGGAAGCAGCTTCGGAATTAGTTGGGGCGTGGATAACAGGATCAAGACTCCATACTCCGAAGTCTTCAACTTGTCGGTTGAGCGTGCTCTACCTGGAGGTTTCATATTTCAAGCGGCGTATGTCGGCCGATTTGGCCGGAGGCTGATGCAGCAACTCGATCTGGCAACTCCTGTAAACCTTCTAGACACGAAATCGGGAACGACGTACTTCCAGGCGGGTGCTCAGCTAGCGGCCGTTGTCGATCAGAATGGAGGGAACAAAAGCGCCACGGTGGCAGCGATTCCGTATTTCGAGAACATGTTCCCTCAACTTGCCAGCGTCTCAAACAAGAGCTGCCCCAACGCCAGCCACACGGCAACGCAAGCGATCTACTGTAATGAATTTGCCGTCTTTCGTAAGGTCTTGGGCGAAACCACCGCGCTTGCCGATCTGGATTTTTATTGCACCTATGGTTGCCCAGCAGCCGCGCCGACGAACCGGTTCTTCCAAGGGCAGTTTTCTTCTCTCTATGCCTGGTCAACGATTGGAACGTCGTCCTATAACGCTGGGCAGTTCGTGCTTCGCCACCCCTATAGTCATGGTTTTCAGGGTGACCTGAGCTATACACTTGGAAACTCCATCGACCTGGGTTCCGATGCAGAGCGGTCCAGCGAGAAGCAGGGAGGATCGGGAAGCTACATCACGAATGCATGGAACCCAGAGCAATCGCGCGGTGTTTCCGACTTCGACACTAGGCACTTGATCAGCGCGAATGGATCGTATCTTCTTCCATTCGGTCGGGGGCAGGCTTTTGGAGCGCACGCAAGTCGCGTGACGGATCTTTTGATCGGAGGTTGGCAAGCAGCTTCTATTGTTCGCTGGACGAGCGGTCTGCCGTTCTCTTTGACCGAAGGCGGGTTCACAACGGACTGGGAGATCGCCAGCTATGGTATCCAGACTGCAAAATTCAAGTCGAAGAAGGTTTATAACCCTGGAAATGTTCCTAATGCCTTTGGGACCGCACTCGCTAGTCAAATAACCGGGTCAATTTCTACCGGAGGCCCTCTCGAACGCCTGCCGTATCCTGGTGAGGCGGGCCAGAGGAATAATTTCCGCAGGGATGGGAACTTTGGTGTCGATGCCAGCCTGATGAAGCCGTTCAAGATCACGGAAAGCCAACTCCTCCGCTTTGGCTGGGAGGTGTTCAACGTCAGCAACTCGGTTCGCTTCAATGCGGTTTCGGGTAGCTTGGTGAGCGGCACTTTCGGCAATTACACCTCAACACTCACCACGTCTCGGCGCATGCAGTTCTCCCTTCGTTACAGCTTCTAACTTTTCATTTAGCTGTCCCTTGTTTTGTGATCTAGTCACTTAGAGGCAAACCAAGGGACATTTTCCGGCCGTTTAACCAGCTCGGGCCGTCACTCTCTTTTCACTATTTCCCAATTGCAGAAGGAGCTCGAATGTGAAGCGCACATTTGGTGCAGCGGTGATTTTGCTGCCTGTGATGAGTATCTCTCTCGCGGCGCAGCAGCATTTCCCAACGAACCAAGATCTGCGGCAGCTTCGCACCATTTCGAGCCCTCAGCTCTCACCCGATCTCAAGCATGTCGTCGTGACGGTACAGGACAGTACAGCGGACGGCTGCAGAACTCATCTGTGGCTGCTGAGCAGTGACGGCGGCCCGTATCGCCAACTTACCTTCAACCAGAGTGAGTCTTCGGCCGAGAGAACCCCGGAGTATCTCCCCGATGGCAGCGCAATCCTGTTCGTCTCCAGTCGCGACGGTAAGTCCAAGCTCTATCGTCTGCCGCTTGAAGGTGGCGAATCTTCTGCTGTAACCCTTGAACGAACCCCTGGTCCCAAGGAGCCTCTGAGCGCCGTCGGGGTCATCTCGTATTCCATCTCCCCTGATGGACATACCATTGCAGTGATAGCCAGCGATCCGGATCCGGCCTCCCGTGCTCGCGATCGCAAGGACAAGAAGGATGTCATTTGGGTAGAACATGACGAAACCGTCCATCGCCTCTATTTGGTGGACACAACCTGGAAGTCTCGCGAGGTCCCGACGCTGACCGACATGGATGCGGTTTCCTGGTCCGAGCAGTCGGACAAACTGCTCGTGCTCACCCATACGCGCCTCCGCGATCTCGGCCCGAGCGCTGTCGGCTGGATGGTCTCCGCGCAGGACCCCTCAGAGCAGAAGAAGGTTGCCGGCCTCCCTGAATCGACGCGCCGGGCTGCGTTCACTCATCAGGGCGATAGCTTGGTGCTATTTGCAAAGTGCCAGAAGGATTCTCCCGAAGGATGTATCGACATCTTCACTCTCGATCTCGGCACTGCCAGGCTGCATAATCTCACCGTCAATTTGAAAGATAGTACGCTGGCACCGGATCAACTGACGGTCTCAGAGGACGACCGCAACGTTCTGGTGAGCATAACTCATGGCATGAAGCGCACCGTCGCTGTGATCGATCTCTACGACGGCCACGTAAAACTACTCGATTTCGGTAAGCCCACGATATCGGCCTTCCGCCAGCAAGCTAATTCAAAGGCATACGTCTATCTGGGCTGCTCTAGCACAACGGAAGCCGCGGTCTATATGACCACCTCGCGCGATCAGTCGGGTAAACGCCTGGAACAGCCTGAGACAGTACCGTCCTCCTGGACGTCAGCCCCCTGGAAGCCCGTCCTTTGGAAGCGTGCGGGATTCACCATTGAAGGTCTCCTCTACCTTCCGCCGCAGGCCTCCTCTGGCAAGGTCCCGATGGTGGTCAACGTCCATGGCGGGCCAAGAGGACAGTTCACCGATATGTATTCG
The DNA here is from genome assembly GCA_025462755.1 of Edaphobacter sp. Classification (GTDB taxonomy): domain Bacteria; phylum Acidobacteriota; class Terriglobia; order Terriglobales; family Acidobacteriaceae; genus Edaphobacter. Next base: position 4,812 of record JAOAPF010000315.1, on the reverse strand, counting down.
CCTCTGACCAATCTTCTGCTGGGTAGAGGCTGGGCCGTCCTGGTCACGAACCCCGTGGAAGCACAGGATATGGCGTCGAATTTGAAGCGGCAAACAAGGACGACATGGGTAACGGCGACTATCTCGACATCATGGCCGGCGTCGACGAGGTTCTGCGCACAGCTCCGGTCGATCCGGATCACATGGCGTTGATCGGCTACAGCTATGGCGGTGAGATGGCGGGCTTTGTGGAAGGTAAAACCACACGTTTCAAAGCAATAGTCAGCGGCGCGCCTGTGATCGATCAGTTCAGTGAGTATGGGACCGAATCGGGCTCCTATGGAGACCGCTGGTATACCGGACAACCGTGGCGTCACTTCGAGAGCGCGTGGCGACAAAGCCCCCTTGCCTATGCTGAACACGGGAAGACGCCCTTCATGCTTCTTCAGGGCCAGAGCGACACGACCGATCCCGAAGGCCAGTCCAAAGAGATGTACCGCGCATTGCGGCAGGTGGGGGTGCTGGTACAGCTGCTTCTTTTTCCTCATGAGGACCACGCTGCCCTTGGAGCAAACTTCGCGGGCCGCCCGAGCACGGAGCCATGGGCCGGTGTGATCGCGCGCGAGCACATGATGAACTTCATCTCTGATGCATTCGCGGGCAAAGTGGAACCAATCAAGCCCTAGATCGTCCGAGAATTTTAGATACAAGTTTCGGGAAATCCGGCCTGACCAGCTCTCATCAAGCGGATCTGCGGGCCATCATTCTCAGTGCTAATCCAGTTTTTGTGGTTGGGTGAGGGAGAACGGGCGGCCATAGCGTCGATTAGATTCTGGTGTACTGGTTCGAAATCGTTGCTGTCGTGCCATCCAGCTTCGTGAAGTGCACGGTGAACTTCTCGTTGAACGTCTGCGCCTTGTCCCGAAGAATGCTGATCGCCACCGCCTCGCCCAGCACTAGGGACGAATCGCTGTCGCTGCGCCAGTGGATGCCAGGTAGAATGCCGTGCCCGAAAGACACGTTGTGTGCGAGTTTGTTCAGCTCACCGTTTACAGTGAGTTGGCCCGCATCTGCACCGCGATAAGATCCGAGCGCAAGGCCATCGCCGGTGGGGACCAGAGGATTCGGGAGAACGAAATTCCCGTCGAAGAAGAACTTCAGGATGGTGATGCATGCGCCACCCACCGTTCCGTGACCTGTCGGATAGGCGGGGTGCGCGGGGGAGCCTTCGGGAAAGGCTTGCGAGAGGAGGCAGCTGCCGTATTTGTTGAGACTTGCCTGCAGCGCGCTCGAGTTCATCACATTGCTGCTCAGCTTTCCCTGAATGGTGCCGCCGTGACCAGTCGCAATCAAGTGCGCGATGCCGCCGCCGGATTCGGGCCTGTGGCGCAGATGCACGAACCACTTCTGGTACCAGACAGCATTGAGCGCTCGACTGGCCACTTCTGCCACGAGCGACGAGAAGTGTGGTTGCCCAAAGCTGCCGAAGCCATTCTGCGTTTTTGATTCGGCGTACGGGTTGCCGGGATTGAGCGGCACGTCGAGCGTGTTGAGCACGAGATACGCAGTGAAGTAAGCCTGATAGAGCACATCGACATGCGTGTAAGCGCCCAGGCCGCGGCCGTCGTGCATGTACCGTGGTTGCGCATCGGACTGGTTGAACAGACCAGTCGGAATTCCGTTCTGCACTTGCTGAAATGTTGAGGGGTCGGTCATGTAATCGAGATTGGAGATGTAGCTCGTCATCTGCTGGCTGATCCCTTGTGCGCCAAAGGCAGTGGGCGTAATGAAGAACTGCGAGATGTATGGGCCAATGGATTCGCCTTGGAAGACTCCGCGGAACAGCAGGTCCGGCGTGACCTGGCCACTGCTGTTTCTTGGGCCGGCGTATGTCGGCATCTTGGACAATTCCTGCGCGGCGGCATTCGCGACTGAACTGGTTGCATAATCCGTGAATGCCACGTCCCGCAGCAGCGAGGCCCAGTAAAGCTCAACCAGTTCAGTGCCGTACGCCGCAGAGGCAAGTGCGGGCGGGGGTGGAACCACCACGCAGTCTTCCTGATTGTGGTGAGAGGGCGCATTACCGAACTGAACCGAATCGCTCCCCTCCAGATCGAAGGTCAAGCCACCTTGCGGACAGTTCAGCTTCCGCGTGCCCCCGAGTATGATTTTTTCGAAATCGTCCGGTCCGCCGCTGATCAACGCGGTTTTGAGGGTTTCAAAAGCATACAAGTTGACCACGCAGAGACCGTCTTGACGCAATCCTTTGGTGTAGGTAGCGGACTTGTCGGAGTAGTGCTCCTCGTCGCCGTTGGTAGTGTGCGGCGGGACGGGAATTCGTGCCTCGTTCATTGCGGCGTTAACGCGTAGCTCAAACGACTTATACACGCGTGAGTTGCTGGCTTCTTCATGCCCCTTGAGATTGCTTTCACCGGCAGCGCCGCCGGCATTGCTGCTGGACGGGCCAGAGGCTAAAGCGTCGCGGCCGACCATGCCTGCGGCGAAGGTGGCGCCAATCTGACCTAGAAGCTTGCGGCGGGTCGACCCTTTGGGGATTTCCGTGGAGGAACTTTCTGCATGCCCGGCACCGGGGGCGCTATTTCTCACATCATTCATATGAGTTGCTCCGATCAAGTTTTTTCTTGAGCCCAAGGTAAAGATCATGAACAACGATGGAACCGGAGATGCCATGCACCTCCACGGTCATGCGACCAAAAAACTCGGGAGGCAACTGCTTGCGTATGTGTGCATGCTGGGGATTGTACGCCGGGGTCGAACGCTGGACACGAGTAAAGGTGAGTAGACCAATCCAACGTTATTGCTAGAAACGGAATCTTCGGTATATGAGGTCGGAGTTCAGGTTTTGAGGGACCCGAGAACGAGCATGAGAGGAAGGGACTAACGACTTTGTCCCGATCCGGTGCCCTTGAATCTACCAATAGCACAGATCGGGGTCAGATCGCTGCGTTTTGAGTGCTTTCAGGCAAAAATTGCCGGCGGAAGGCTTCTGGCGCCGAAGACTTCCAACCACGGTCGATCTGGTTGGCTGGCTAGAAGCCAAAAGCGGAGGTGATGTGGCATTCTTGCTTGACTCACCTGGGCGATCTTGCGTATTGCTTTAGTGCGAATCTCGAGGGACCAGGTTGAAGGCGAGATTGATTGGGGACATGTTCACGATGATGGAATTTCACATTTCGAGAGGCGCACGAGACCGCTACCAGTTCGGGGGAAATCTCTTTTCCTTTACGGGCAACGTAGTCTTCGCAAATGTGTCGGCAAGCCGCGAGTTTGCGCTCCGGATGAATCAGGTCCGTGATGTGCAGAAGCATCCGGAGCGTGCCGTGCATGCAGGAGCGCTTTACGCTATGGGGTTGATTGACGAGGCCAGTCATGTACTCCTGGAGCGCTATCGGCAAGAGCTTGATCCCGCCGTAATGACAGATGCCCTCACCTGGTTCTCTTGGCACATCGGATCGCATCAGTTGGACCGGATGCTGCTGAGCTTTGTGCAGCAGTTTCCGGGCAGCAGCGTCTATCGCGGGCTGCAAACCCCGAAGGAATGGCTGGCAGGCTCGACGGACGGTACACCGCATCGGGCCGCCGCGCTGGAAGAGATGATGCTGCTTTGGATGGCCAACCGCAATGAGGCTTTCCGACCATTCGAGGAGTTGTTCGAGGACAAGGGCCTGGCGGAGCAGACCGCCTATCGCAGCGTCGTGGAGAAGCTGCCGGCGTATTTTGCGACCCGACCCCTTGTGCCGATGGAGGACTCCGAGCCGCAGAGCCTGTTTGACGTGTTGCGAGCGCCCGCGGTGGCCGCTCCAGGCTCGCTGAGGGAGCAACTTGATCTGATCCGGGTAAAGTGGAGACGGCTGATCGGGGACAGTCTAGACCGCTTATTGTCGATCGCAGGCGAGATCCTGCACGAAGAAGACCTGGCTATCTGGCTACAATTCAATCCACCCGACGCTGCAACCGAGGCAGCCGCCCGGGCCGCTGCGGAGGCCGCCGCAGCAGCGGCAGCGCAACGACGCAGGGAGAGCGGGCAGCAGCAATGGCCTTCGACGGTCAGCCAGTCGGAGGTGCTGCAGTTTGGCGAAACGGCCCATGAATTTGAGAAGTTCAGCGCGGACGTGGCATGGATGCCGGGCGCCGTGTTGATCGCCAAGAGCACTTATGTCTGGCTCGCACAGCTCAGCAAGCAATACCATAGATCAATTCACCGACTGGATCAGATCCCGGATGAAGAATTGGATACGCTGGCACGTCGCGGGATGAACTCGCTGTGGCTGATCGGTATCTGGGAGCGCAGCCGGGCGTCGCAAACAATCAAGCAGCTCTGTGGAAACCCGGATGCAGTGGCTTCGGCCTACTCGCTCTTCGATTACAACATCGCCGAGGACCTGGGCGGAGAACCCGCTTACGTGAACCTTCGGAATCGCGCCTATGCGCGGGGCATCCGGCTGGCCAGCGACATGGTGCCGAACCACATGGGTATCGATTCTCCGTGGGTCGTAGAGCATCCGGACTGGTTCATCTCGCGGCAGGATACTCCCTATCCCGCTTACAACTTTGATGGCCCAGACCTGTCGCAGGACCCACGCGTGGAGATCAAGATTGAAAGCCACTACTATGAGCAGACCGACGCAGCGGTCGTGTTTCGGCGGCGTGACCGGGCATCGGGGGAGACCAGGTACATCTATCACGGCAATGATGGCACCAGCTTCCCATGGAACGATACCGCCCAACTGGACTACCTGAACCCCGCAGTACGCGAACAAGTGATCCAGACCATCCTGCATGTGGCGCGTCTGTTCCCGGTCATCCGCTTCG
>JAOAPF010000267.1 GCA_025462755.1 Edaphobacter sp. | reverse complement strand
CATCAGGACTAGCTGCCTCGACGGCCGATCGCTGACGTTCGTAAACGTGTGTGCCGCGCCACCCGGAACACTGACAAGATCTCCCGCCGACACATAGAATCTCCGACCATCGACCTCATAAAAATATCTCCCCTCAATCACTCGAAAGACCTCCGTCTCACGATGGCGATGCAGCGGAGGACCAAAACCCGGCGCGTTGACCGTCTCCAACACGGTCAGGGCCCCACCTGAGGCCTCATGCGGAAGTCGCACCATAAGCTCGAGCCCCAGGTTCGGAATCTCCAGCTTCGATTCACTCCCAGCGAGCGATTGAAAGAATTCAAAAGCCATGGCAGTCTTCACCTCAATGCCTCATCGAGCCAGTGAAACACAAGAAGACCACGTAGTCTTCACGAGAATCTCGCGACCGCCTACTTATCGGTATCTTCGAAAGCAAACTTGCCAAGGGCAAAAGGACGCGAAACCGCGGGCTTATTATCTGTGGGAGAAGAAGGATAGGGATTCAGCGAACCCGTGGGGAAAGCCCAAATCTTTCCGTTGCGCAGGTCAACCACCACCTTCCCGTAAACCTGGCCGCTGCCATCCGGCGCACGCAGCATCTGCACACCCGGTTCAATGTAGAACGGATGCGCCGACAGGGTTTGCGCCTCGGCAGGAACAGGGTCGATATACGGTTTCACCGCAATTGCAATCAGCGCAAGTGCGATCACCAGGAGAAGGAGATTTGTTGTTGCAGGTTTTGTCATTGGAACACCTCGTGCAGGTCCGGAGTCGAAACTCTTCGATCGATTTTCAGACCGAGAGTCAACTGCTCAAACTCTAGAGTAATCTCCCCGCAAACCCGCTTCATGCCCGTAAACCATAATTCCCGTTTTGGCCCCCACCTGAAACAATTGCTACCGCCATCCTCAAAAATCCCACGCCAACCTAAACTTGGGCCACGTCACAGCCGATACGTATCTCATGTTTTCCGATGGAAGAACCTGCCCCACTTGCCATACCGAATCACTCCACCACTCTCACCGCCCGCTCAGAGACTGGTTCTTCCGCATCCTCCGCCTCCGCTCCGTCCGCTGCATCTGCTGCTACCAGCGTTTCTTCGTTCACCAGGCCTCGTATCGCCCCCACATCCGCCATCGTCGTCTAAACTAGTTAAGACATGATTCCCACCCTCGAATGGCTGCCCACCGGAGTTAACTTCCTCGACCAGACCAAGCTCCCCCTCGAAGAGACCTACGTCCTCGCAACCGACTACAAGCAAGTCGCCACCGTCATTCGCGACATGATCGTCCGCGGAGCTCCCGCCATCGGCGTCTCTGCTGCCATGGGCATGGCGATCGGCATCGACCGCAGCACTGCCAAAACCCTCCCGGCGCTCACCGAAGAAGTCGCCGTCATCGCGAAGACCCTGGCCGAGACCCGCCCCACCGCTGTCAATCTCTTCTGGGGCATCGACGAAATCCGTAATCTCTACAACAATCTCGCAGCGAAGAACACTCCCATCCCCGAGATCAAATCCGCCGTAGTCGCCAAGGCCCGCCGCATGTACGACGAGGACATCGCCGCCTGCAAACAAATGGGCGCACATGGCGCATCGCTCCTCCCGCAGGAAGGCACCGTCCTCACCCACTGCAACGCCGGAGCCCTCGCCACCTGTGGCTACGGCTCCGCCCTCGGCGTCATCCGCGCCGCCATCGAGCGCGGCCACAAGATCGATGTCTTCGCCGACGAGACCCGTCCCTTCCTCCAGGGCGCCCGCCTCACCGCATGGGAACTCATGAAGGACAACATCCCCACCACGGTCCTCTGCGACAACATGGCCGCCGCACTCATGCGCCAGGGCCGCATCCAGGCCGTCATCGTCGGCGCCGACCGCATCGCCGCCAACGGCGACGTCGCCAACAAGATCGGCACCTACGGCGTCTCCATCCTCGCAAAAGAACACAACATCCCCTTCTACGTAGCCGCCCCCTGGTCCACCCTCGACCTCGCCACTTCGCACGGAGACCTCATTCCCATCGAACAGCGCTCCGCGACCGAAGTCACTCACTCCAACGGCCGCCAGATGACCCCCCACGGCGTCGCCATTGAAAACCCCGCCTTCGACGTCACCCCGGCAAAGTACGTCACAGCCATCATCACCGAACACGGCGTCCTCCGCGCCCCCTACGAACAATCGATCCAGAGTATGGCGAAGCAAAACCTCTCAGAGCCCGAACTCGCAACGACTTCATAACTTCGCCACTGGCCCCAAAAAAGCGCGACTCGCCGGGGGTTCTTGTGTTCCACTAGGCACGCTCCACTGGAGACACCATGCTGCGCTTGTTCAAGTGCCTTCTCGGCCCTGCCTTGACTACCCTCATCTTCGCCACACTAACCTCAGCACAAACTCCGCAACCCAGCCAAGCCGCTGCCACCCCGCAGCCATCGCAGTCCAGTGTCGCGACCCTCCGCGCCGGCACCCAGCTCGTAATTGTCGACGTCGTCGTCACTGACAAGAACCAGAAACCCATTCATGGCCTCAAAGCCTCGGACTTCACTCTCAACGAAGAGAACGTCCCGCAGGTCGTCAAGCATTTCGAAGAGCACACCGCCCTCACTCCCGCCGACGCGACAAAGTTCCCCACGCTGCCTCAGTTTCCTCCGGGCATTTTCACCAACTACACGCCCGCGCCCGTCAACGGAGCCGTCAACCTCCTGCTCCTCGACGCTCTCAATACCCCCTTGAGAGACCAGGCTTACGTCCGTCAGCAGCTTCTCGCCTATCTCAAGGCCACCCCGCCCGGAACCCGCATCGCCATCTTCGGTCTTACCAGCCAGCTCACGATGCTGCAGGGCTTCACCAGCGACCCGGAATTGCTCAAGGCGGTTACGTCCTCGAAGCTCGGAAAAAACTCGCCTCTGCTCCAGGATTCAGTCGGCGGAGGCGGCATCCAGAACAGCACGGCAGATGATCTCGAAGACCGGGGAGCCGACGCAACCGTCGTTGCCAACCTCCGGCAGTTCGATGCGCAACAGCAATCCTTCCAGCTCCAGCTTCGCGTCAAGTACACCCTCGATGCGATGAACCAGCTAGCCCGTTACCTCTCAAGCATCCCCGGGCGCAAAAATCTCATCTGGTTCTCAGGCTCTTTTCCCATCAGCGTCCTCCCCGACACAACCGGCAACCTTCCCGACCCCTTCGCCATGGTCGCCGACTACGAAAAAGAGTTTCGCGAAACCGTCAACCTCCTCGCCCGCAGTCAGGTAGCGGTCTACCCCATCGACGCGCGCGGACTCACCAACTCTGCGATCTTCGATGCAGCCACGACGCGTAACTACGCCAGCGGCGGCCGCGGCACTGCCCGCATGACCCAGGACCTGAACAAATTCTCCACCGACACCATCGCCGAGCACTCCACCATGAGCCAAATGGCAGAGGCCACCGGCGGCCACGCCTTTTACAACACCAACGGCCTAACCCAGGCAGTCGCCACCGCCATCAACGAGGGCTCGAACTTCTACACCCTCACCTACACCCCCACCAATCCCGCTCACGACGGAAAATTCCGCAAGATCAAGGTCCAGCTGGCACGTTCCGGGGTCAACCTCGCCTATCGCCACGGCTATTACGCCGACGACCCGGACAAAGCTCCTCCCCCCGCCAAAGGTCAGCCGCAGCAAACCAAAGCGGCCGACGCCGCCGTGACCGCCGGTGCTCCCAACCCTCTCCAGGCGATGCGCGTTGCCATGATGCGCGGCTCACCCACACCCAGCGAAATCATCATGAAAGTTGCCGTCTATCCCGTTGGCCCTTCTACCCAGACCGAGGACACTCCCGCCCCCAACAACATCCTGAGCGAAAAAGTCCACGGCCCCTTCCGCCGCTACAGCATAAGCTATGCCATCGAGCCCGCCGACATCACCTTCGTCCGCGCCCCCGACGGCAAAATCCACGCCGCCTTTGAACTCGTCATCTTCGTCTTCAACCCGGCAGGCGTTCTCGTCAACCGGCTCAGCACCCAACTCCACATCGCCTCTCCTCTCGACGAGCTCAAAAAAAACATCGCCAACGGTATCCAGTACCGCCAGGAGATCAGCGCTCCCGTGAAAGGCGAGTATTTCCTCCGCATCGCGGTCCACGACCTCACACACAATCGCCTCGGAGCCATCGAGGTAGCGACATCCGAAGTAAAAAACCTGCAGCCGCCAACCGCTCCTCCACCCCCATCAACTCCGACTGCCACTCCGGCAACAGAACCGGCCGCCACCACAGCCGTCCCCAAATAAATCGTCGACTCGTCCCGTTCATGCCGAGCTGTCCCCAGATAAACCAGGGAGAATAGAATCAGGTTAGATTGATCAGGACCGCGTGCCCCCCAGCTTTCTCAATCCGCGCAAGCGATCCCTCCTCCGCGGCATCCTCCTTGTCCTGATCAGTCTGTTCGCAGCAATCCTCCTCTCCGGCTTCCCTCAAATCCGCCGCAGTCCAATCCTCGTCCTCCCCACCCTCACCGCCGCCGCCGGCACCGCAGACACCGTCCGCTGCATGCAGCGGCGCTGGAGTTTCTACCACGGCGGCGTCCTCCTCCTCATCTACATGGACCTCATGGTGCTCTGCATGATCCTCTTCCTCCTCCTCTACCCCTACGCCCTCTGGATCTCCTCCTCACAGTAGCCGCAACTCGCACATCTCGAGGAAAAAACAAACTAAAATCACCTCATCCACCCCGGAGACAACCCGACGACCATGCATGCTCGCACAATACCCCGCTGCTTCTGCGCCACACTCCTGCTATCCGTCGCCATCACCGCACAAACTCCACGGAAGCCTGACGCCGCCACCGCCGCCTGGTGGGCCCAGACTGTTGCTCTCTCGAACGATTCTATGGAAGGCCGGGACACCGGCACCGAGGCCTACGAGAGCGCGGCAAAATACGTCGCCGATCAGTTCAAAGCCGCAGGCCTCAAACCCGCCGGCGACAACGGCACCTTCTTCCAGCGAGTCCCCATGCACCAGATCGCGCTGGACAACGACAAGTCTTCCATAGAAATCCTCGGCCCCGGAGGAAAGTCCAACACCCTCCACTTCACCACCGACGTCACCACTGTCCCTCGCGAACAACCATCCCTCATCGAAGCGCCGCTCGTCTTCACTGGCTACGGCCTGCCCCCAGCGGACCTGGATCTCAAGGGAAAAATAGCCGTCTTCTTCAACAACACCCCCGCCGATCTCGCACCGGCCGACCGCGAAAGCTACGCCAGCCGCCGCCTTCGCGCCCTCACTCAAGCAGGCGTAGCCGCCATCCTCTCCATCGACAACCCAGCCGCCACCGAGCCCTTCCACTGGCCCGCCGCCTACGCACGCGGCGTCACCATCGCCGGAGCGCCCGCACCAAACACCAACGCCCCCATCCTCATCCGCCTCAACCCCACTTCCCTCAACGCACTCTTCGCAGCATCCGGCCACAACCCCTCAGACATCGTGACCATCGGAGGCAAGGAAGCCCCCCTCGTCACCTTCCCCCTAAACCAATCCGCCCGCATCCGCCTCACCTCGACCAGCAAAGACATCTCCTCCCCCAACATTCTCGCCATCCTTCCCGGCTCCGACCCCAAACTCGCTCCCGAATTTGTCGCCCTCTCCGCCCACCTCGACGGCTACGGCTACGGCACCCCCATCCTCGGCGACAACCTCTACAACGGCACCCTGGACGACGCAGCCTACGTCGCCCTCCTCACCGAGCTCGCAAAAAACCTCCAGCACAAAGCCCCCGCCCGCTCTCTCCTCTTCTGCATCTTCGCTGGCGAAGAGAAGGGCCTCCTCGGCTCCGCATACTTCACCCAGCACCTCACCGTCCCCAAAGAAAACATAGTCGCCGACCTCAATCTAGACCAGCTCCGCCCCATCTTCCCCCTCAACATCCTCACCATGGAGGGCCTCACCGACTCCACCCTCGGCGACACCGTCCGCACCGTCGCGGCACAATTCAAAATCGAGATCCGCCCCGACCTCGAACCTGAGCGCAACCTCTTCCGCCGCGCCGACAACTACAACTTCGTGCGCATCGGAGTCCCCATCGCCAGCTTCATCTTCGGCTACGACAAAGGCTCACCCGAAGAAGTCATCTACCGCGACTGGTACGCCCGCCGTTATCACAAGCCGCAGGACGACATCAAAACCCCCATCGACTGGGACGCCGCAAGCAAGTTCAACCGTTTCTACACCGCCCTCGCCCTCGCCATCGCCAACGCCCCCGCGCGCCCCCAGTGGCTACCCTCCAGCCCCTATTCCCCTCATCAAAGAGCCGCGCAATCATCCACTTCCCCTGCGTTATACTCCCCGCAACGGAACAGCCCGTGATTCCGACGTTCCATATCCGCTCCAGGCACGATCAAACTTTTTCCAGGAGACTTCACTCATGCTCAAGGGATTCCGCGACTTCATTCTGCGTGGCAATGTCATGGACCTCGCCGTCGCCGTCATCATCGGAGCAGCATTTACCGGAATCGTCACCGCCCTCACCGAAAAGATCATCAATCCATTGCTGGGAGCCGTCATCGGCAAGCCGAACTTCGGCTATCTTATCGGTCACATCAACGGAGGCGAGATTCGTTACGGCGACTTCCTCACCGCCGTCCTTAACTTCCTCATTCTCGCCGCGGTCGTCTACTTCTTCCTCGTCCTGCCCACCCAGTACCTCCTCAAGAAGTTTCATCCCACACCAGCCACGCCGGTAACAAAACCCTGCCCCCAGTGCCTCAGCGACATTCCAATCGAAGCAAAGCGCTGCAAGTTCTGCACCCAGCCCGTCACGGTATAGCAATCTTCAAAACAGACCAACGCCCGGCGACCCTCTGCCGGGCGCGCCCCGTTAAGCTGTCCCCGCAAAAGCCCTCACCAGCTCCTCCGTACTCTGCCTCACAATCGTCTCGTTCACAAAGATCAACATCTTCCCATCCTCCACCGGTCGAACATGAACATCGGCTTTGGCCAGCCTCGCCTGCAGGTTCGCCGCCCGAGCCGAAGACACCGCAACGACCGTAATGTTGCTCCCGTCCGGCACTGGCCTGATCTCGAATCCACCCACACCCTGCAGCCCTGCCAAGAGCCGGTCTCCCGCCGCCCGAGCCGCAAGGAACCGCTCCTGAAATCCAGGCAATGCCGCCAGCGCAGGCAGCGCCGACTGCCATCCGTGATAGATCAGCCCGCCATAGGCATGGCGCAGCTCTCTCACCTTCGCAATCGTGGCCTTGTTTCCCGCCAGCACCGCACCAAACGGCGCACCCAGGTATTTGTACAGCGACACATATACCGTATCGAATAGCACACTGTACCGCCGCAGATCGAACCCATCGGTTCCCGTCAACAACAGCGCCCGTGCCCCATCCCAATGCATTCCAATCCCTTTCGACCGCGCCAGCGTAGAGATCTTCTCCGCCAGCGCATAGGGAATGCTTCCCCCATTCGCCCTTCGCACCGGGCTTTCCAGCGAGATCGCACCCACCGCAATCGGAAAACGGCCATTGACCGCCAACTCAATAGCCGCGACTACCTCTTCGTAGTCGGGAGCCGCCTTACCCCGCGCCAGCGGCACAAGATTGATCCCGCTCAACAGCGAAGCCGAATCCTGCTCATCGAGATACAAGTGGCTCTCATGCTGTACCAGCGCATGCCGATGATCCCCGCAAAGCACGCGCACCGCCAGATTATTCGCCAGCGTTCCCGTCGGTAGAAACGCCGCGTCCTCCTTGCCCAGCATCTCCGCCATCTTGTGCTCGAGCTCGGTCACCGCCCCGGCTGCCAGATACACGTCCCCGAACTTCTCATACTTCCCCATCAGCCGGCCCAGTTCCTGAATCCGCTCCGCATCCGGCATCACCAAAGCGTCGCCACTCAGATACACAGCCCTGGAAACCGCCGCGTCCTTCGTCTGCGCAAGCACCGGTCCGATCCCATTCGCAAGACCCGTTCCAGCAGCCACACCTCCCACCAAAAATCCCCGACGGCTAACGCTCATCATTCACTCTCCCTGACCACTCTGTTTCAGTCATTCTGTTGGGCCACTGTGTGTCTTGGTCGAATCCCGATAAGGCCCGGCTCCGCGAAATGCAAACCAGCAGCACACGCCAAATCCGAAATCGCTGTATTTCGTTACTTATACCGACATCATATCTAATATCTGCTGCGACGACCGCGGCGTGTTGTCTATGCGATATCCTTATCTTCTCTCCAGTTATTCAACCCGCCAAGGATCTGACTTGACCTCTCCCGGAATCGCATCACGCATCGCCATCGGCCTACTTCCCCTCGCACTCATCGCCACCGCCCAGTCCCCCACCCAGCAGGTCTTCGGCTACCGCGACTTCACCCAGCAGGCCAAATGGGACTCCACCTTCATGGCCGTCCCCGACGCCAAACTCGCCGGCGAACACCTCAAGACCCTCACCTCCGCCCCCCACTGGGCCAGCTCCCCCGAGGACTACGCCACCGCCGTCTACGTCGCCGACAAGTTCAAAGCCGCCGGCCTCGAAACCGAGATTGTTCCCTACAAAGTTCTTCTCAACAAGCCCATCAAGATCGTCATCGAAGCCTTCGACGCCTCCGGCAGCAAACTCATGTCCGGCCCCACTCCCGAACACGTCGATCCCAACAAAAACGGCGGCGACCCCTTCCAGGACGATCCCCGCATCCTCCCCGCCTTCAACGGCTCCTCCCCCTCCGGCGACGTCACCGCCGAGGTCATCTACGCCAACTACGGCACCCTCGCCGACTTCCAGAAGCTCGCCCAACTCGGCATCAGCGTCAAGGACAAGATCGTCATCGTCCGCTACGGCGAAAACTTCCGCGGCATCAAGACCTATATCGCCCAGCACTACGGCGCGAAGGGCGTCCTCATCTACTCCGACCCCGCCGACGACGGCTACTTCCGCGGCGACGTCTACCCCAAGGGCCCGTGGCGTCCCGACACCGCCGTCCAGCGCGGCTCTATCCAGTTCCTCCCCATCTACCCAGGCGATCCCACTACACCCGGCATAGCCGCCACACCCGACCTGCCCAACTCCAAACGCATCCCCGCCGACAAACTCCAGGCCAACCAGCCCAGCATCCCCACCAACCCCCTCTCCTACAAAGACGCCACCCCCATCCTGAAAGCCCTCGGCGGCGACGAGTCCCCCCGCGAGTGGCAGGGCGCACTCCCCTTCACCTACCACCTCGGAGCCGTCGGCAATAAAACCGACAAAACCGACACCACCACAAAAAACCCCGACCCAACCAAAGTCACCGTCCACATGCACCTCGAACAGGACATCGCCCTTCGCACCATCTGGGACGTCATCGGCACCATCCCAGGCACCAGCCCCTCGCAAAAAGATGACTGGATCGTAGCCGGCAACCATCGCGACGCCTGGGTCTACGGCGCCGTCGACCCCAACTCCGGCACCGCCGCAATGCTCGAAGCCGTCCACGGCCTCGGCGATCTCCTCAAACAGGGTTGGCGTCCGCAGCGCACCATCGTCATCGGCAGCTGGGACGCCGAAGAAGAAGGCCTCATGGGCTCCACCGAGTGGGCCGAGCAGCACGAAAAAATCCTCACCCACGCCGTCGCCTACTTCAACACAGACGTCGGCGTCTCCGGCCCCGACTTCAACGCCTCCGCCGTCCCCTCGCTCAAGCAGTTCGTCCGCGAAGTCACCAAAGAAGTCCCCAGCCCCAAAGGCGGCACCGTCTACGACCAGTGGAAGTCCGACCAGCAAGCCAACACCGGCCGCCGCCGCTCACACCCCGCCGGATACGACGCCGAAGTCCGCATCGGCACCCTCGGTTCCGGCTCCGACTACACTCCCTTCATCCAGCACCTCGGCGTCCCCTCCACCGACATCGGCTCAGACGGATCCTACGGCGTCTACCACTCCACCTTCGACGACTACACCTGGTTCACCAAATTCGCCGACCCCACCTTCGTCTACGAGCAGCAGCAGGCGCGCGTCTTCGGCCTCGAAATCCTCCACATGGCCAACACCGATGTTCTCCCCTACGACTACCAGCTCTACGGCAAGGAGATCATCGGCTACCTCGAAGCCGCGCAAAAACGCGCAACCGAGCAAAAACTGACCCTGGACTTCACAACCGCCCTCATCGCCGCCAAACGCTTCGCCGCCGCCGGAGCCGCCATCCGCGCCACCCAGGCCGCCCCACCCTCCGACCCCACCGCCCTCAACCAATCCCTCCGCGCCGCCGAACAAGCCCTCCTCAACCCCGCCGGCCTGCCCCGCCGCTCCTGGTTCAAGCACACCATCTACGCCCCCGGTGAGTTCACCGGTTACGCCGCGGTCGTCATACCCGGCGTCAACGAAGGCATCGAAGCCGCCGACGCTGCCCGCGCCCAATCCCAACTCGCCCCATTAGCCGAAGCCCTGAACCGCTCCGCCACCATCCTCGAATCCGCCACAAAATAACCAACTAACCGCGAAGAGCACAAACTGCGCGCGGCTATACCAGCCCAGGGCAACGCCTGGGTAGGGATCCAACAAAAATTCCGAGGGCTGAAAGCCCGACCTATCTCACCACGCCACCAACCCACTTCCCCGCAACAAGATGCGGCGGAAAACCTAACCCTACAACTTCAGTTGTACGGGCCCACCCTGACGTGGGATATCCCCATTCCGTAACCCAGCCGATGATTACTTCAAAGACGGCCAAAGCCGCCAAAAAGGAGACTCCCCAATGGTTCACGATCTTGTTCTTGCATTGGTATTTCTCGCTATGATCATCGCTCCTGCACTTCTCGCCATGCGCTCTGAAAAACAAGAGAACGACATCCTTTAGTTTTGATCTCTGCGGCCGGCCGGGCGTACGTCAACCGGGCTCCCGCAAAGGAAAACTCGTAGCCTCCACTCCGAGTCAGCAGGAAAGAAACCGCTAAATGACAAAGGCCGCACCCACAAAGGATGCGGCCTTCATCATTTCCTGACGAAGGAGGATGCTGAAAAAATTGTTTTGCTTAAGAGCACGGCTTCAGCCTGGCCGAAATCGCTTCTTTGCAGTGCGGCTTTAGCCGCTGAGGTACTGCTTTTTCTTTCGTGAGATACGTCAATTCCCCCGCAGCGCCATCTGCTCCGTAACAATCTGCGTAAGATCCGGCTTCACCAGCCCATGCTCCCGGGCATTGAACTCATCCACCTTGCTCGACCAGTTCATGCTGCAAAATTTCGGCCCGCACATCGAGCAGAACGCCGCTTCCTTGTAATAATCATCCGGCAGCGTCTCATCGTGCATCCCCCGAGCCGTATCCGGATCAAGCGACAGCGCAAACTGCTTATCCCAATCGAACGTGTACCGCGCATGCGAGATCGCATCATCCCGATCCCGCGCTCCCGGCCGATGCCGCGCAATATCCGCCGCATGCGCCGCAATCTTGTAAGCAATAATCCCGTCCTTCACATCCTTCTCATTCGGCAGCCCTAGATGTTCCTTAGGCGTCACATAGCAGAGCATCGCCGCCCCATGCCACCCGATCATCGCCGCGCCAATCGCACTCGTAATGTGGTCATACCCCGGAGCGATATCCGTCACCAGCGGCCCCAGCACATAGAACGGAGCCCCATCGCACAACTCCACCTCCTTATCTACCTGCAGCTTGATCTGGTCCATCGGAATATGCCCGGGCCCCTCAATCATCACCTGCACATCAGACTTCCAGGCCTGCCGCGCCAACTCGCCCAGCGTCTTCAACTCCGCAAACTGCGCCTCATCGCTCGCATCCGCCACGCACCCGGGCCGCAGCCCATCGCCCAGCGAATAGCTCACGTCATATTTCGCCATCACCTTCGTGATGCGGTCAAAGTTCTCATACAAAAAATTCTGCTTATGATTCGCCGTCATCCACTGCGCCAGAATCGCCCCGCCCCGGCTCACAATCCCGGTGATCCGCTTCGCTACCATTGGAACGTATTGAATCAGCACGCCGGCATGGATCGTGAAATAGTCCACTCCCTGCTCCGCCTGCTCCTCGATCACCTCGAGGTACATGTCGATATTTAAATCTTCAACCCGCTTCACCCGCGAAAGCGCCTCATACAGCGGCACCGTCCCGATCGGCACCGGCGAATGCCGCAGGATCTGCTCCCGAATCATCGGAATATCCCCACCCGTCGAAAGGTCCATCACGGTATCCGCGCCAAAGTGCACAG
>JAOAPF010000251.1 GCA_025462755.1 Edaphobacter sp. | reverse complement strand
CAGCTAATTGGGTTAGCAAAGTCTGCTTGTGGGCTTCCTGATTTTCCGGACTGTAGCTGTTGACCAGCATCCGCCGATAATTCCAGGTGAATGCAACCGCTGGCGTAGTCCAGAACCCGTCGTTTTGGGTGACTTCTTGGTGGGCTGTCTGGAGTTTCAGCAACAGATCAGCGAGTCTCAACGGCCGGGAAGAATGCTTCTGGCAAACAAGGGCGAAACACCATGATCGATTCTGAAGCACGGGCCTAACAAGCCGATGGATACTTCTCCTCGAAATCGAGCGTCTCGAGAACCTGATGGCCCCGCCGCTAGGAATGATCTCCCATGGGGAGAACGGAATCTCAGCCAGAGGCGCTCACGCTGCTTGTGATTTCAAATAGCTGGCGTCGAAACTTACCTCCTTCTTCCAGACGATCAACGTGATCGCGGCAATCTTCCTCGCCAGGATCAGGCGCGCCATCGTGGGTTTCCTCCCCTGAGCAAGCAAATGCTCATAGAAATCGTGGAACGGCCCTCTGCTGCTGCTAGCCCTGGTGGCTGCACCCTTGAAAATATCTTTGAGGTCGTGGTTGTGGTCCTGATTCAGGCCACGAAGCGTTACCGGTTTCTTAGAGCGTTGTAGTTGTCCCTCGACCATGCGGTATTGTGCACTGTCATGTGTTTCTAAGCCCAGACCACTATAGGTCCACAGTTGTCGTTTGGTGCGGAACCGGTGCGGGGTCTGAATCAGCGCGATCAGCAGGGCCGCCCGGATCGGGCCGATCCCAGGAATCAGGCCAAGCAGTCTCCATGCCTGGTGCTTCTTGCTTTCCAGCAACAGATCCCGGCGTACCTGCTGGCGCAACAGACGTAAGGCATCCAGCTGCTGGTAGCAGTGTTCGGCGCGTCGCCGGACGCCGGCTTCGCTGATCTTGCAAGCCATTCCGAGCGGTGACGTCTCGCATACACTTGGGTGCCGGCACACGCGATGCCCCAGCTGCGATACAACGCCTTGAGCCGATTCATGACCCGCGTGACATCCTTGCTGATGATCAGATAACTGCGTGCCAGTTCTTTCAATGTGCGCAAGCCCTGCTCTCCGTGATAGACCGGTTTAAGATGGTTGCCACGTAAGAGCTCAGCCAGCTTGCGCGCATCGATTTGATTACTCTTACTACCGTCTTTCAGCAGGGCATTCTTGCGCGGATTACAAACCACGACTTCGCTGACATGCGGCTTCAGCAGGTCGTACAACCAAGCCGCCCAGGTTCCTTCTTCGAAGGTCACGTGCACATCTCCACGCAGCCCGTCGATGAACTGCAGAAGCATGCTCGCCTTGGTTTCGATGACGCATTCCATCACGAGTTTTCCAGCAGCATTCATCACTGCGATCGAAATACTTTCCTTGTGCACGTCCATGCCGATATATTTAGTAATCGTCATAAAGGGTGTTCCTTTCTGGAGAGGTTGAGCCAAGCACTCCAAACCTACTCCAAAAGGGGCGCCCTTTTATAATGCGTGGGAAGTAATCCCAACCTCTCGATGCTCAATGAGTGACAAGGCGATTTCATTAGGATAGTGCACCGGTCATGGTCTCTCCACATCTCGGAGAAGTTCCAGACCGATCCCAATGGAAGACTCCATCCTATTCCTCGAGTAAAACGATGGGCAGGCAGCGGAACCATCTTCCCTTCAAGCGAGTAACTACAGCATAATGAGTCCAACTAAGGTGCGCGGGTGGCTCTCGTCCTCGGAATCGAGCTCACCTCACGGTCATGGATGAATTCGTTTGAGTAGAAGCGCCTATGTGATGGACCTGGTGCATTACGTCTACATCAAATGGACACAACGCCTCGTTTTGGATCGGCCGATGCACGCCGGCATCAAGTTCTTTTTTGTCTTTTTCGCTACAACGGTGATGAGTTGGCTGACGGCACAGGTAGTTCTCCGAATCCCGAAGCTGAAGACCATTCTCTGAGGGAAGTGGCCCCAGAGCGTGAAAGCGATTCTGATAGCGACTTGCCAGATCCAATCGAGACACATCACGTTCCTTGCAATGGTTCAAAGTTAACTGGCGGGAACAGGGCTTCTCATGAATTGAGAATTGTAATGTAAGAAATATCGCTGAGGGCGCTGTGGTGGGCGGAATTGCACTTCATTGCACCGGATCTCTGCCAATTCGGAGGCCGAGGTGTACTTCCCCGCATCGGCAGACGCCAACCTCGTTCAGCAGTTGCAGTATCCACGCTGGCGCGCGTCAGAACTTCGTGCGGAGGGTGAACTGTATCCTTAGCTGGGAGAGCCGACGTAGGCAGTCCATAAAACCCAGACTGAACGTTGCCGACATACTGGATGTAGTTTGTGCGGTTTGGGAGGTTGGATGCATCGACGGCAAAGGTAATCACGGGCAGCTCGCGCTTTCTGCGAAGTTGAAAATCATGCGACCAGCGTAGGTCCAAATTGACGTAGCCGCTCGCCTGCAGCGAATTTCGGGGAACGCCGGCAGGCCGCTGATTGAGCAAGCCAGTCCGTAAAGTGTCGACGCCGGAAGTCTCGGTGTAAGGGCTTCCAGAGTTGAGGTTTGCCGCCACTCCAAGGCTGGCCGAATGACCTTCGTTGATAGTTCCTGGAATGTTGAGGCGATGCAGTTGATCGAAATCGGCGCGGGTATACTCCCCTGTGTCGTCATACTGGTTTGCTGGGAACCACGCGAGTCCGCCGGAGTTGTTCCAGGTGCGGCCAAGGGTGTACTGAGCGAGACCGCTGAACCAATGACTGATGGATCCCCGAAAGGTGAAGTCGAGTGCGTTCGAGAACTGATGGCCACGCGACTGAATCTGGCGCACGAAGCCGAACGACGGGTCTGGACGAAGGGATGACGACCAAGGATATAAAGGCGCATTGACATCGAGCGAGCGAAAGAGATTGAGGTTGATGTTGCCTCGATAGGGGATCGAAATGGTCGCGCCTTTCCCAATCTGGCGATCGACCCCAAGGCTGAAGAAGTTAAGCAGAGGCAAGCTGATATTGGGCGCAAAGGTCGTGAGGTGGGAAGCGTGGCGATTGTCTGTCCCGGCGGGATCGGTCTTCCATAGGTTGAATTGAGGATAGTGATCGAGCGAATGATCTCTCCGTTGAAGCGCTTTGCCTCCGAGATCGGTCGCGCGCCAGAGCGGTCGTAGAAGATGCCATAGCCGGCGCGGTACACGATCTTGTGGTCCCTCTCGAGGGAGTAGGCGAGCGACGCGCGTGGTCCGAAGTTGAACAGCGACTCGATGTAGGTTTGCCAATTGTTGTTGCAGACCCGAACCGGTATCGAACGATCTTGAGGTGCGCCAAGTCAGTACAACGAGGTCGGACTGTTAGCGCATAGCGGCCTTATCTCGATTCTGAACATTTTTTGCTCGAACCGTCCGCGGCTAACGCTTGCAGAAATGGCTTACGTTGGGATGCCAGCGCGTCCAATAGGTATTCCGCTGCTTTGTTGAGAGCAACCTGATCTGCCGGAATAGGCGTGAGGTTGCGCCGATCTGTAACGTCGTAATCGCGCTGACTACGGCCATGCCGGAACACTTGCCATCCCGCAGGAATGTATCTCCCAACTTCCAACTGGACTTCTCTTATCGATTGCACGTTTGTTGCTAACTGCATCATAAGCGACAGTAGTTTCTACTGGCATCGAAAGACTCCTTCGTATGTTTTGCGACCCGCGCTTTCAGGATAGTGAAAAAGACAACCAAATCGTTTCAGTGAACTTTGGTGCGATCGCTCCGCTTCGACCAGGTGCGGAGAGCGTACAAAGGCGCACCGCGTCAGTTACATAAGCGGGCACGTCCGTAAAGCCACTGAACTTAAACGTCTATTGATAGGACTAGAGAGTTGCGAATATGGCCTCGCCAGTGTCCCAAAAGCCGCCTCAGCTTCCGCAATCCGGAGTTGGTTTGGACTTGGCCGTTCCCTTGGCAGGCTTGCGGCGGGCATACATCAGGCCAGCGGCAACGCCCAGTACCTGCGCACATGCCCGCGCGGCGAGCAGGATAGGTGAGAGTATCCCTACGATCGGATCTTTCCTGATTGCCCGCAGCGTGAAAGGCAGCGTTGTCAGCAAAAAGCCGGCGAGGACAAGCGCCGACAGAGGCACCGTCGGTCGCGCCGCCAGATCGAAGATCACCGCAAGCAACAGTGCCGGCGCAAACAGAAGTTGAATCTTCATGATCTGCGGTGTGTGGCTGTCCTTGACGCCTTTGCTGGGATTCTTGCGCACAGCGAGCATACGCCAAAAAGCGAACTTGTACTTCTTCTTCAGATAACGCGAGAGCGTGTCAGGGTGCGTGTGGTAGACGATCGCCGCAGGTACAAACTTCATCTTCCAGCCCCGTGCCGACATTCGGTAGGAGAGCTCAATGTCTTCGGCGCATGCCACCGGAAAGGAGGTGTCATAACCCGTCATCTCCAGGAAACGATCGCGGCGAAAGCCGGCGGAGTAAGTGTCGATAAAGTCGATGCCTGATAGACCAGCCATGAGACGGTATTTATCTTCATACTCGATCTGCACAAAGCGAGCAGCCAGACTCTTCTGATGGGTGCGATACACCCCTTTCGCTCCCACCACATCCGGATCCTGGAAGGGACCGAGCATCGCCTCCAGCCAGTCCGGCATCGGCACGCAGTCGTCGTCGGTGAACAGGAGGATCTTTCCCTGGGCCTCCAGCGCCCCACGATTCCGGGCAAATGCAGGTCCCGCATTCGCCTGAGAAATGAGACGAACGAAGGAGTAGCCCCTGACCACGTTGGCTGTGTTGTCGGTAGAGCCATCGTCGACGACCACAATCTCTACGTTCCGGCCTGCAGTCTGCTTCACTAAGGAGTCAAGGCAGTTTCCAATGCGAGAGGCACCATTAAACGTTGGAATGATGATCGATGCCGACCTGGCTGCGGGGGAAACTCCGCCGGGGGTCTCGGGCACTGGATACTGCCTTGAGTCACTCATGAATCGAGTTATACCGTAGCTCCCTGAGTTTTGGACGGAGTCACTGTCTGGGCTGTCGCAGTCTTATCATGTTCGCTCCCGCGCAGCAGATACTTCGAAAGAGTGACGAAGCCCTTTACGTTGCGCTGCAGCTCCCGGCGGTCCATCAGGGATTGCTTCAGCTTGTACGCCAGGTAGGACGGTGCCAGGTAGAAACTCCGCCGCGCCCGGTCGCAAAAGCTGACCAGCTGCTCGTGCGTGATGTTCGGCAGAGTTACGACGCTGTTATGCAGACCGTCCTTGGTCAACCACGCGCCCCAATCCTCAATCTGGATGTACTCCCGCTTCTTGGCCTCCTGATACGCGACCGTACCCGGGTAGACCATAATGGGGAAGAACTGTGCCGTATCGGGCCGAAGCTTCTTGGCGAAGCTCAAAGTCTTTTCCATGCTGGCCGGCGTTTCGTTCAAATTGCCGACCATGAAGCACCCGTGCACCATGATGCCGGCATCCTGGCAGCGGCGGACAAACTTGTGCGCCTCTTCGTGGTATTTGGCATCGCGACGGTCATCGTTGTTCTTCTTCATGCCGTTGATGACTTCCACGTCACCGCTCTCGAATCCAACGCAGAACAGCCGTGCCCCCGCCTTGTGCAGCGTAGAAAGCAGTTCCCCTTCCGCACCAATATCGGCGCGGCAGTTGGCGTCAAAGGGAAGCTTGTTGCCGCGGCGGATCAGTTCATTAGCCAGTTCGAGCGTGCGCGGCTTGTTGACGATGAAGGTGTCGTCTTCCAGCATCACGGTCTTGATCTCGGGCATCTCGCGCGCGACGAATTCGAACTCATCGGCCACGTTCGCCACAGAGCGGTAGCGCATGGTATGGCCACTGAAGGTCTGCGGATAGACACAGAAGGAGCAGTGATACGGGCAGCCGCGGCTGGTGTCAAAAACAACCAGCGGCCACAGCGAGTGACCATAGAAATAGTCTGGCGTGTGCAGAAAGCGCTTGTACACCTCGGAGACAAAGGGCAGCTCATCGAGGTCCTTGATGGCTTCGCGCTGCTTGTTACTGACGATCTCTCCCGTGCTGCTGCGCCAAACTAGACCGTCGACCGTGGAGAGGTCCGCGCCGCACGCCTTCGCAGCCAGCCAATCGCGCACGGTGTATTCATACTCGCGAATGGCGACGGCCTCGAGCGAGGGCGACATCGCGAGTGTCTCCTTGGGAAGCGACGACACGTGGCGTCCGACCATCAACACATGCAAAGAAGGGTTCGCCGCGACCATGGCCTCGACAACGCTTATGTCGTTGAGAATGCTGGGAGTGGAGGTATCGCACACAACAGCTTCGATATTTTTCGACGCAATCCGGTCGATCACCGCGTTGACGGAAAAACCGCCCGCAGGAGCATCAACCAGGTCCACCTCATGCCCATTCTTGATGGCAACCCCAGCCGCGGTCGCCAACCACTTCGGGTAATACAGGGTTCCACTCTTTGTCACTGCAGGGCTGCGCTGTTCCCGGGAAAAGCGAGGGTGAAAAGGGGGGTTGAGGAAGAGAACGCGCATTAAGAAGAGCCTCCGTCGATCTTGATTAGATCACAGCCTATTATAGCCATTTCAGAAGCCTTCCGTTCTTGTTAAGAAACTTTCGGAACCCACATCAGTAAGCCATCCTTCTGTTCGGCCGGCATCTTTACAGCGGCCCGGGTCTGCGTGCAAGATCGCATGAAAATCGATGGTCTACGAGAAGGCGGACACGGCTTCTGCGTATACGTCGGCGAGCAGTAAAAAGTTCGCACACAAACTCCACAACTAGGAACCTACCGGGCCCAAATTTGCGCGCAATGCCTCGGCGGTTCGCTCCGAGCATGGACCCCACGTAAAAAGCGTGCTGTGTTTTAGCCCTTTGTCCCTGAGTTGCTGGCACAAGTCGGTGTCAGAAGCGATCACAACTAGTTTTTTTGCTATGTCTTCAACCTCGAGAGGATCAAAGTAGAGAGCCGAGTCCCCGCACACCTCGGGGAGCGACGCCGCGCGCGCGACCACCACAGGAACGCCGGCTGCCATAGCCTCGATGGGTGGAAGGCCAAACCCCTCGTAAAGCGAGGGCATTATCAGAGCGTCAGCATGCCCAACGAACGAGAGCAGGTCGTTGTGAGAGACGAAACCTGTGAGACGAATGCGTTCGCCGCCAGCCCGAACACGTTCAAAAAACTCGGGCGATTCGCCGGTAATCAGGCCTTCTCTCTGGCCGACAATGACAAGGTCCTGCGGAACTCGGTCCTTGATTTTGAGGAACGCCTCTACTAGCCGGCGGAGGTTTTTATACGGCTTGACGTTTCCGACATAGACGAAATAGGGGCGAGGGTGTATTCGCGGCAGCTGAGCGGCTCCGTACCACTCGGCCGAGATACCGAGGTGCGTAGGGATGATGTTGTCTTCGCGTGGCCCAGTGGTCAGACGGAGGAGCTCGGATTTGCTGAAGTTCGAAACGGTGAAGATGACAGAAGCCCGTTTGCGCAGAGCGCGAAACATGGTTTTGGCATAGATTCGTTTCTTGGGATCGCTGATGATCTCCGGGACGACGCGATGACTCAAATCATGGACAGTTACGGCCAGCCGACCACGATAGAGCAGCGGAATCGGATAGTAAGGGGAGAAAAACATATCTGTGCCGTGAGGGATCATGAGGGGAAGCCGAATCTGCTCGGCCAACGAATAGCGCCCAACCTGGCAATCAATTAGCCGGATATTGGCGGCCCGACTCCAGGATAATTGCTGCAGGCGAGTGCGATCTCCGATCCCGACGATGGAAATGTCGGACAATCGCTCGACAATTCCTGGCATGATGCCCTTTATGTAAACGCCGACCCCCGACGAGTCGATCCAGCGAAGGTCGATGCAAAGCGTTTTGATAGGTTCTATTGATGTCACTGCCTCAGTGTAAGGGAGAATGTCGCGGTAGGGCGGCTGGCCGTCTATGCGATAATCTCGGATCCCTGCCCTCCAACGCGAGGCCCAAAATCGGATCTCAATGATCACACCGATCTGAGCAAATTTCACGACCAGGATCTTTTCGGCCACCTTGTTGTCCCAAAGCTGATTTGTCTCGACCGTAATTGACGCATTCACCATTCAACGAGGGTCTACAGCAGTAAGCCCTCTCAAACTCGAAGCGTTGTGGCGCGAAGGACGGCAACGTTCGCTAAGCTCCCTCGGAAGAGACTGCTCTCTTACTTATTCTGCTAAATGCTTCGCCGTGGGTCGGGCAGCATTCACGCGCATTCACGCCACACAACACTTGCGTTTGCAATCCGGCGAATCGCTTCTGGGTGTTGTTGGATCCACGTCTCTCGAGGGTGAACAGCGCTTCGGAAGCTAACGTTTCCAGGTATGGTCCGCCGATCCGAGCACGAGAACAGACACTCAACAAGCGCAACGAATCGTGGGAGGAAGAGCGGAGTATTCGGCCCGGAGCCGAAGGTCCAAGACGGGTCCAAATCGGCTCCCGAAGTGTTCAGCGCGCTCAAAAGAGACATTCGCCACTCGATTCACCGTCCAGCTTTCTGATATCTCAAACGCCCAACAAAAACAATGGCCCCGGCATTTTCGCCGGGGCCGGTTCCTGTCCCAATGAGATTCCCTGACTACATCTTCGTATCACCCAATTGTAGTATTGCGCTAAGAAACGACCACTGATTAGTGTGATTGCGCGTTGATGTTTTACCCAATCGGAACGCGCGGGGAAGCATCAGCACTCGAATGTCCTGCAACCGCCAATTCGCGACAATTTGCGCCAAGTTGCTCGATGTCAAAGATCGAGCAATAGTTACGCTCCGACCGGAAGATTTTGCGCAACACATTGCATATTGCGACTTAATGGTGCGACCCCAAGTCGGGATCAGCACTGTAAGTCTTTTTTCTGCAGTAGGCGCTAGCTAGCGATCGGTTTGGCATCCTGCGTGCTAACGCCTTGTTATTCCTTGTTGTGCTATCTGCCTCCAAAGAGTTTGTCTTAGCTAAATTTGATTTGGAGGGCCCCCAGCTAGAAAAGGGTGTTCAATCGGTTCGCACTCCTGTGCGACGAACAATCAACCACCTAACAACCTTGTCCTGCTATCTTGTGCGGCCTTCGGCCCGCCCTGCCTCCCGCTAGGTTCAGCAGAACTGCGTCTCTTGGCGACCGGAAAGAATCCGGCCAACCGTTAGTCAAATTTAAATAAGGGTGAAAATATTGAAATTTATCAAGAAAGTTTTCGGCGTGCCCTCACTCATGGTATTGGCGACCGTAACCGCGTTCGGTAGCCATAGATCTCATCCCCGCCCGACACCGACACCCACACCAACACCAACACCTACACCGACACCTACACCTACACCTACACCAACACCTACACCAACACCTACACCTACACCTACACCAACTACCGGAAATGTTTACTACGTTTCACCTACAGGCAGTAATTCCAATTCCTGCAGTGAAACCAGTCCTTGTGCCACGCCTGATTACGCGGTCAATAACAAGGCGGCGGCGGGTGATACGGTGCAGGTCGCACCGGGCACGTACGACTACGGTAACAGTTCCGCACAATTCACGAAGTCGGGAACTGCGGGAAATTACATCACCGTCACCTGCGCCACCCGAGGAGCGTGCAAGATTCAGAACTCGCTTACTGGAAATACCACCGTGGTTTACCTGAAAAGTAGCTACATCACCTTTGACGGATTCGAGGTGACCAATACCAGTTCGGCTGGTAATAATCTTGGCCTGTATGTGACCAGTTCGTTCGTGAACATCACCCGGAATACCGTTCACCACATAGAGACAGACTGCGGTGATATGGGCGGCGGCGGAATCGTTGTGGCCGGTGGCGGAAGCGTCGATTATCAGTTATCGAACATCACAATAGACTCCAACCTCGTCTATGATATTTCGATGCCAAACGGCGTTCCGCGCTGCAACTCAAGCGTTGTTCAGACTGACGGAATATTGGATGAAAACGACGCCAACTACAATGTCATCACCAACAATATCGTGTATTGGGTCTCCGGCGGGTGGGGGATGGCAATCGGGAATGGCTGCTGCACTGGAGGTACTGTAATTGGCAATCAAATTAGCAATAACCTAGTATTCTCCACCGCACGCGGAGGGATAGCTACAGGGGCGTCGGCCGGTATGTTTATGACGAACAACATAATCGTGGACGCCGGGCTTAATTTCAATCAATGCGCCTACATGCTTGCTCCCACTCCGCCAATAACTTACGCAAACAGCGATTTATTCAATAACGGCGGGGGAAATTATTGCGCCAATTGGAGTACCACCAATAGCAGTATTCACGCCGGCGATATTGCTGTTGACCCGGCCTCAGGAACCACCTTTGTGAACTGGCAGGGAAACGGTTCCGGCGACTACCATGAAAAGGCCGGTTCATCTACAATCGGGGTGGGTTCCACGGCGGGGACACCACCGAATCACGACTTCGATGGTAATCCGCGACCGGCAACCGGCATTGACATTGGTCCCTACCAGAATCACCAATAGAGGGCATCAGTGGCTCCACCTATTAACGGGCGGGCTTTTCAGGCCCGCCCCTATTTTTATGCTTACGGATGATATAGCCGTAAGAGATGGGGGATGCATTACCGCTCCTGCGTCCCATAACAGTCAGACTGCTTGGCTCCTGTCCCACCAATCAGAAATTTATTTACTTGCTGCCGTTTCCTGCGGAAAAAGCTGAAATCCAATCCTTCTACCCCGCTCAGGTTTCGGCTAAACAACCGGG
>JAOAPF010000235.1 GCA_025462755.1 Edaphobacter sp. | reverse complement strand
CTAGATCGCAAGACGCTGGTGCGTTTATCGGTACCAAAGGCTTCTCTAAAATGAGACTTCGAGACTTGAATCACGCGTTCTGATCAAAGGGTCCAGCTGGCAGAGTGTGTTCCGTCATACACGTCCTAGAACACCTTCAGCCGCGAATGCAAGTCGAGCACGAAAACTTCTCGGTTGTCCCGTCAGAACGATTGATCCAGAAACACTTCGTGCCATAGTCCGCGCTCCTAACGCTGAAGTCCTTTACACCGCAGCCAATTTTCTCGGCCGCATCGGGATGTAGCGCAAGTACGGAGCGCAGCTCATGCCCGTCGACGGCGTTCACTTTGTCGCCAACGTCGTAACGGTTGAGCATAGCCTTGAAATGCTCAACGGCGTCGCCTTTTTTATTAAAGTGCAGCGAACCAATGCTGATCGGCTTAGCTGGCATCTATTCTCCTCACTTTGTTCACAGGGTCAGGGATCAAGCTCCTGTCGGGGAGGAGCTTAGCACGAACTTCATTCACGATGAGTAGAGGAATTCCCATGCCTTCAAACTGGGAATCCCGTTCCACCGCCCAAGCCACACAAGCCTGCTGGCTGAGATCGTCATGAGCAATCTTCTCGTACAAAGCAACAGCGCTCATGCGGGATAATCCAAGCTCCATTAGAGAGAGCAGGGTGCGTGACGAGATGCCGAATTCGAGTTGGGTGCCGATATCTAACCCGTCGTCGATTAGATCAATACGCCCAATCACGCGAAGATGCACCTGAAGTATGTCCATGTAGGCAGAGAAATATTTAGGTGCGCGGAAGCGAGCGACCTGCTCGACGAGTTCCATTGTGTTCCGAATGAGGGCCGGTAGCTTGTATGCCCTCTTGCGAGACTCATGGTACTCAATGTTCCGCTGGATCATTCTAGACAGAGAGAAGCCCTTGAGCCACTGCACCACAATCAGCGCGTTCAGTCGATTCAAGCTATCAGGGACGAACGCCGGGAAAAGATAGTCGTTAATCCGCCCCATGATGGTGACAAAGCGGTCATAGCTGTCGTCGCTATCGACCGTGGCTGGCAAGAGGTTCTGTGGGTCTCCCTCGTAACGGCGGAAGGCTTCGAGTAAATTCTGGAGGCCGAGAGCGCTGACGCCGGGATGTCGCCCGACGATTTCGGGTCCGATTTCGATCTTAGCCGCGATAGCGGCAATACTCTCGTTGAGACGGGCGACGACCTCAGGGTCATGGCGTTTAGCGAAGCCTGCTTCCGTAATCGAGCCGAGCCGAAGGTGGGTCGCGAGAAGGTAGGCGCCAACCTGCTCCAAACGTTCTGAATTTGGAATATCTGCGAAATTTTGGTCCGAACGGCGATCCAGATAATTCACTAACGCGTCGCCTAGTTCCATGACGGCGTCGCTCTCGCGTTTGATTGAGTAACGCCTTCGGGCTGGCACCCCGAGAGGCCAAGCTCCCTGATTTTCAGGGTCAATGCAGACTATATTTCCCTGGAACTCGTTGCCCCATCGGCCAGCGCGACCGGCCAGGTTCCAAAAGTCATGCGCCTCCATAGGATGGCCAACACCCTTGCGGGGGCCCCGCAGCACAATGGTGCGACATGACAGGTTAACTCCCTCAATGAGGGTTGAGGTGCAGACAAGGAACCGAATCTTGCCAGCACGGAATAGCCGCTCCACCTCAAGCCTAAGAAGCGATGGCATGTTGCCATAGTGAAACGCTACGCCTTTCTCGACGAGTGGTGCTAGCAAGTATTTCTGATGGACACCTTCGCGCGCTAAATCAGCCAATGCAACGAGCTCTTTGTCCGGTTCTCCTGGCGAAGGTAGCAACTGACTGATAAGACCAGCTACATCCTCCGATTCAGCAGCCCCGTTCGCGTATACCAGCGTCCCACCCCGCTCGCCAGCTGCCGCAGCGATAAAGGCGAGTCGCTTCCTCAAACTACCTGGCGAGCTGGCAAGCTTGAGCACTCCGACAGGAAGGACACCGTCGTAACGACGCACCGATAGATTCCAAAGCTTCGATTTCCCGGGGACCTGCTGGGCTAGGATCAGATTTTGGAGCACTGTTGGCGCGTCGCTCTCGATGGCCCTCGTTTGGGTTCCATCCGGGGCGTCACCGAGCAACTCCTCAGGGTTCTGCGTCGCAGGGCTAATGAACACCACCTTGAGGGTAGGATTAGCGCGGCTCGCTCGCTCAATAGCATCTTGAAGTATTACTCCGCGCTGATTGTCGCCGATTTTGTGCGCTTCATCGACGATCATGAGGTCTATACCCGCCGCGTCACCAAGGACGTTAGACAGGAGATGCATGCGCTCCTGTGTGAAGACAAGGATTAGCTTCGACCCGCCTCCAATCGCCGTGTCATATTTTCCGCGCAGTGGCAAGGAAGAGATGTCTATATCAGAACTCTTGCCGATTAGCGCTTGGAGGCTAGCTTCAATCTCTGACACTAGGGCACGCGTCGGCGCGAGAAAGACTGCGACTTTGCAGTTGGTCGAGCGCATTCGATCTATTACCCACTGGAGAACCACGAACGTCTTGCCCGAGGCAGTAGGCGCAGAGGCCGACAGCCAGCCAGGTTCGCCCGCGCCGATCCAAAAACGCTGCTGAAATTCGTTGACAGGGAGCCAACCTCCACTGGATTCCACCAGCACTGCCTGCTCCATCTGCCGTCGCTGCGCCTCAATCCGGAGCGTCATGCCCAGCCGCCTTTCCAGGCCAACGGAAAGCAGTTCGCGATCTTCGGCGAGCGCGATCGCACGAAAGTTAGACAGCTTGCCCAGCAGGACTGCGGCGGCATCCCTCACCGTGCTGGTGGAAGAGAGTGTGACGGCGGCAGTCGCAATCCTGAGTGCAGCTTCCTGATGCCGCCGCTCACTTGAGCGGCCGAGGATGCTGCCGGCTAACAGAAGGCGAGGCCAATCTGGCGGTGGGCCAATCTGATCGTCTGCGGATAAATCGGCCAGATTATCGAGTTCGGACCTCACGGTTAGACGCGTGAGGTCGTCGAGTTCCTCGCTCAGACCTTCTTCTACCAGCCAACTCTGCAACTCGGACAGGCTCATCCGGCTAACCCCATTGCTGTAAGGAAAGCATCGCGAAAGCCGTCAACGGAGGGTAGTGGCAGGCAGAATAGCTCAATCTCCACTTGCTCAAGCTTTTCCGTCGTCAGACGGCGGTCGATAGTCGACAGCCATGCTTCGAATTCGACGCGTGCGGCAGCTGCGATCTCGTCGGCGACTGCCGCTATTGCATCGACCGGATAAAAAGCTACGTCAAAACCAACGAGCGCTACACCGCAATACCGGACTCGCTTTGACTCGGGCGAGTTCTTGTCGAAAAAACGCTTAAGGGCGTCGGTCAGTTCAGGCTGGTTAAGGTTAGCTTTATCGGCTAGTAGCGTCAGGTCGCGTTCGCGTTCCGATCCCTCACGATCCAGTTCAATGAGAAATGGCGCAAGCGAACTCAGGCACGCTCGGATCGCCGCACTGGCATCGCTATAAAGTTTTGACTCTCCCCAGTAGAGCTTCAGGACACCCTCAGGAGTTACACCAGCGTAGACGCCATCTGCCCCGTGATAGTGCATCCGTGTGTCAGTTTTCAGATCCATTTTGCAGAGAATATGCGGGAGCTTGAGGAAGCGCTCAGCCAAGAGAAACAGCAACATCTCGCCTCCCTCACCGGTGGAGGCTAGATCCGTGAAGGAGCGTCTCGCCTGCTCAACGAGCGCAGCCACAGAGTCCGTGCTGTTGTACTTAGCATCGCGCGCCTTGGCCTTATCAATCTGAGAGCGAGGAATAGCATAATCCGCGGCCGCATTGCGCATAAACTCGGCCAGCCTGTGCGGCTGAACTCGGCCATTCGCGTCAACTGTCAAGCAATGGCAGTGAACCTTAACCGCATGACCATCGATCAAAACGTCCCGCTCGATTAAGGTAAGGTGAACCTCGAGCGCTTCGGGATCTCCTGTCAGAGCTGCGATCAGTTCCGTCGGCGTAATACTCGGCAGAAAGCCTCCATCTCGGCACTTTCAAGGCAGTGGGTGACTTAGTGTAATTACGATACTCTACCTCGGCACAAGTCGGCCTCCAATCAATGGCTACGTATCCCCCCTAGTTACTTCGACTTGTCGGCGACGTCGTTTAGATCGAAACCTTGGATCGATCCTGCGAACTGACGGACTGCATTCAGGAGGTGAGGGGTAACGTACCGTTTGCCAAACCCAACCGTGATCCACACGTATCATCGCCAGTTAGGAACATGCAGAACATATTGGTCTTGATAATGTATGGTCCGCCGCGTGACTGCGAGGGCTAGTTTGGGCGAGAAGACAAGTCTGCGGCAATGTATTCGGCCTTTGATGGAGCCGCGTGCTCCTGGCCAGGATGAGTTCCGCTGCGCGTCTGTCCTTACAAGTCGGTCGGTCGTTGAAGACCATTATCAGGAGCAGGTTTCAGACACGCCGTTGTGACTGTTCTTTCGTCCTTACTGTTTCGATGCAGACTTCGTGGAAGATTAATTGCAGCGAAGGCATGGTCTGCGCTCGACCGTTGCTCGCAGACGGTGCCCAAGCCCCTGGGCGCGGTCAGCATTACCCTCTGGCACCCTTGCGGATGCGGTCCTTCCCCTTCGCTGTGCTGCAAGATTAGCTCAGAACTAGCCTATGCTGCTACGGGGGCGATCACGCCAGGCCGATAGTCTTCTCCGGTTGAGAGCACTGCCCATGCGATGCGTGCGAGCTTGTTGGCCATCGCAACGACCAGCACGTTACGTGGCGCTCGGGCTTCAAGTGCGTTCATCCATGTCCCGATCGGGAAGCGATCTCGTTTTATGCGCATCGCAGCAGCGCGTGCGCCATGGATCAAGACCTTACGCAGATAGACGTTGCCGCGCTTACTGATGCCAAGCAGCTTCGCCTTGCCGCCGGTCGAGTACTGCCGCGGCACGAGGCCAAGCCACGCTGCAAAGTCTCGCCCCTTGCGGAACGCTGCGCCGTTACCAATGGCGGCAACGATGGCTGTCGCGACGATAGGCCCGATGCCTGGGATCTGGCGAATGCGGCAGCAACCTGCGTCGCTGGCGGCGATCTGTTCGAGCCTGTCAGTCAGGTCGTCGATCTGCTCTTCGATGGTCTTCCACTCGCCCCACAGGATGTCGATGAGGTTACGCATCATCGGCGTCAACGCGTTCTCTGCGTTCTCCAGAACATCTGCCATCGCAGCCTTCAGCTTGGCCGGCTTCTGCGCAAACACCATGCCGCGCTCCAGCAGAAAAGCCCGTATCTGGTTGATGACCGCTGTGCGCCGGGAGACAAGTCGATCACGAATCCGGTGCATCGCCTGCAGGTCGAGTTGATCATCTGTCTTGATCGGGACGATGCGCATGTTCTTGCGCTCGACAGCCTCGGCGATAGCCTCCGCATCGACGAAGTCGTTCTTATTGGACTTCACAAACGGCTTCACGAACTGCGCCGCGATCAGCCGCACGTCATGACCCTGCTGCTTCAAGGCTCGTCCGAGGAAGTGCGCTCCAGAGCAGGCTTCGAGGCCTATCAGCGAAGTCTGCATGTTCGCCGTAAACGCCAGCAGTTGCTTCTGTGAGAACTTCTTCTTCACCAGCACCTTGCCCGATGTTCCCAGCGCAACAAGGTGAAATGTCGTCTTGCCCAGGTCGATGCCTACCGAACGAATCTGCATGTCGATGATCCTCCTCTGAAACCGCTGCTTATATCCTCCGCCTCAGCGGAGGGTTACTGCGGCGGACCATCTCATTAGTCGGCTTATCGTCCCCGGTCCAAAGGTGACCATAAGCGCGCTTAGCGTAGTCACCGGTAGGAACTACCTCTATGGCGGTTCGCCTTATTTCAACGCGAGGGGATGTTCCGATTCGACAGGCTGACGTTTGCCCGCGTTCAAACTAGAGTTCGAGATACGATACGCTCCAGCTCTGAAAGCGAGCTTCCTACGCCGGACTTGTGCGGGTCTTGCCCATTCGCAAAAGATCACTCCAAAAAGCGTGATAGAAATACGCCAGATAATTGGATAACGACACTCTTGGTGAGCCACTCTAGGCACGGCCTGAAGTATCTTGGATTGATTCTGCAAAGATACGGCCTGTGGAAGGAACGCCGGATGATGAATCGTCGAGTCTGCTCCTACGATATGTTCGCCGTCCCTGACCCTTCCTTCGTCCTAAAGGATGCGGTCGGAGAGATGTACTTCTGCAGTTTGCGATGCTTCTGTGTTTGGTCGGTGCAGTTGGCTACCAGGCCGAACCTTTCTGGAGAAGATAAAACCGGTGCCTATTTACTGACCACTCCATCGGGTGAGGAACATCAGTTCACTGGGATTGTTGATGTGGCACGGTGGGCGACGGCCACTGCTTTTGGATAGAGAGGTTAGGGAGCCGTATGGTGTCATCTGTGTTATCGGCGAATCGGCTCTAAATCTGTCACGCTAAACTAGCGTCTGGAAGGTGGCTTGTGACCCAGCTGTTGATCTCTCCGCAGGAATACGAAACGCTTCTCAAGGCGCTGAAGGAAAGAATCCGATCAGCACAACTACAAGCCCTACGTTCAGTCAACAGCGAGCTAATATCGCTCTACGCAGATATCGGCCGGATGATCGTTGAGAAGCAGCAAGGGGATACCTGGGGCAAGAGCGTCGTTGGCAATTTGGCAGAGGATCTACGCAAGGAATTTCCCGCGACCAATGGTTTTTCCGCCGCTAATCTCTGGCGAATGAAGAGTTTCTACGAGGTGTACGGAGCTGATGCAAAACTCGCACAGCTTGTGCGAGAAATTGGCTGGTCCCACAACATCACCATTCTGGAGAAGTGCAAGAGCGAACAGGAAAGGGAGTTTTACATCCGCAGCTGCCGGAAGTTTGGCTGGTCCCGGAACGTACTCGTTCATCAAATCGAGAATCAGGCTTTTCAGAGAACGATGACCAGTCAGACCAACTTCGGAGCTGCTTTGGACCCTGCGGCCTCAGTTCACGCTCAGTTGGCGGTGAAAGATGAGTACACGTTCGCCTTCCTTGATCTGGAGGATGCCCATAGTGAGCGAGAGCTCGAACGGGCTCTGACGGAACGCGTTGGCGCTTTTCTGCAGGAGATGGGCAATATGTTTGCGTTTGTCGGGAGCCAGTACAAGATTCATGTTGGTGAACGTGATTTCTTCATCGACCTGCTTCTCTACCACCGGCAATTGCGTGCCCTGGTAGCGCTGGAACTGAAGATTGGAGAGTTTGAGCCGGAGTACATCGGCAAGATGCAGTTCTATCTATCAGTCCTCGATGATACGGTTCGTCTGCAAGAGGAGCAGCCGTCGATCGGGATTATTCTTTGTAAATCGAAGGATCGGTTGATTGTTGAGTATGCATTGAAAGACGCGACACTGCCGATCGGCGTCTCTTCTTATAGCGTGACCCCAAATATTCCCAGTCGACTCCAAGGCCAACTGCCGAGCCCGGAGCAAATTGCGTCCCTTTTGGCCGGTATTGATTGAACTCTGCGTAAGCCATTTATTACAAATGACTTATAAAACTCGCACAGCCTGTGCGAGTTTTACCAAACCTCTGGCCCTAAGGGGCCTTAATGAGCCTTTCCGAAGGCGTCCTGAAGCCTGCCAGGTTAGTCGCCGGTCCAGTTCATACACTCCACGGGTAATCAGCTAACTTCGGGGTGACACCCGCACGTGGTGGCCGATAAATTCATTTGCTCCGCAGTTGTCCCGTAACGTTCTCAATAAGTCCGAAGAAAAACGTTGACACCGTTTACCTTTAAGCGCTACATTTGTCTAACAACTCAAGGAACAACTCGGAACACGGGGAACGAAATGACAAACGTTTACGCAACACCTGAAAAGGTAGGAACTAAGAACCGTCTGTTTAAGATTGGCTTGGAGACGCTCCAACAGCAGGGCTGGAACGTTGAGAGAGTCCTCGGTAGTGGAAAATCGAGCGTCCGCCGCATCACAAAGAACGGCACGAGCAAGAAGGTGTCCATTCGCACGACGCAGGACACGACCATCGCCTTTCCGCGCAACAAAGCCGACACGTCCTGGGTGACGTTGGGAGAGGTGGACGCCGTCGTTGCCGTTTCCGTGGACAGCTACGAAGATCCGAAATTCGCTCAGGTCCACATGATCGACGGTGCGGAAATGCGGGACCGGTTCGACCGGGCCTACAAAGCCCGCCTTGCAGCCGGCCACACAATTCCTATTGGCCGTGGTGTCTGGGTGCCGCTCTACACCCCGGATTCGACCGACCAACCGGGCCACGTGGGCGCGGGAGCGGGCCTTAAAAA
The DNA here is from genome assembly GCA_025462755.1 of Edaphobacter sp. Taxonomy (GTDB): domain Bacteria; phylum Acidobacteriota; class Terriglobia; order Terriglobales; family Acidobacteriaceae; genus Edaphobacter. The sequence continues at coordinate 459 of JAOAPF010000235.1, read as the reverse complement.
TCCCCCGATCAGCCGCGTTCCGCTTAAGGCCGGGGATTTGCCCCCCGCCGTTAAGGCGCCCGAATTGCCCGAAGCGAGCCCCGGGGACAGGGAGCCGCCTCTTACCATCCTGGAGGCAAAGCGCCGGCTGGCGATAACTTTCGGGGTTGATCCCTCAAACATCAAAATCGTCATCGACGCCTAGAGAGCTGCTGTACGATTTTTGACGTTTGGTGTAGTGACCCCATTTACGCACTATGCCAGTCTGGCGCTCAGGTGGTACTTCCGGTTAGATCATTTCCAATATCCTTTGTCATTTCATTGGTTTGAAATAGAATCGCTATATTGGTGCCCACCACTCCGTTGACAGCGAACCGGTCACACTGGTTTTGCATTCGATGGAGTCTTGGTGGAGGCGTCGCTTCAACACGAAGCGAAGGCGACTGCGAAATGCGTACAGACGTTCGTCGTACTGCACAA
>JAOAPF010000229.1 GCA_025462755.1 Edaphobacter sp. | reverse complement strand
CGCACAATTAGTCGGGCCTCCCCGAAGAGTAGAGCCTCCCCGAACGAAAACAGAAATCCCTACCTGCAGAAGGAGAACCGCCATGCGGAGATTAGGTGTATTGTCGCTCGCCCTCCTCGCGACTCTGTTCGTCGTGACCATCAACACTCATGCACAGTCCACCATGACCCGTCATGTCAGAGACCTGAATCGCAACGGCCGACTTCAGGCCATGGGCCATCTCCCCCTAAACCACATGATGACCCTGAACATTGTCCTGCCGCTACGCGATCAGGCAGGTCTGAAGAACATGCTCAGCGAAATCTACAATCCGGACAGCCCCTCCTACCGGCACTTCCTCACTGTGCCCGAGTTCACGGCAAGGTTCGGTCCCACGCAGGCAGAGTATGACGAAGTGGTTCTCTTCGCCAAGATGAACGGCTTCACCATAATCGGCGGCTCTCGCGATGGGATGGATGTGCAGATCAAGGGCCCCGTCTCCGCTGTCGAGGCCGCCTTCCACGTAAGCATGGGTACCTATAAACACCCCACCGAAGCCCGTACTTTTTACTCCCCGGACCGCGAGCCCACGACCTATCTGCCGTTCAAACTCTGGCATATCTCCGGTCTGGATAACTTCTCCCTCCCGCATCCCATGCTGGTCAAGAGAAGCGCCCACGCAAAGGCCAACGGGATCGAGGCCGAGAGCGTCGTCTCGCACGCCACCACCGGCTCCGGCCCTTCAACTTCTTTCTTAAGCAGCGATATGCGAGCCGCCTATTACGGAGGAACAGACCTCACCGGTGCCGGTCAGAACCTCGGAGTGCTCGAGTATTTCGGCACCGATCTGGACGACGTGAATACGTATTTCAATAACGCTGGCCAAACCAACAATGTGCCGATCACCCTTCTCTCCACGGATGGAACCAGCACATCCTGCCTGCACACCCCAGCCGGTGGTAACTGTGACGACACCGAACAGACCCTCGATATAACCCAGGCGATCGGCATGGCTCCCGGGTTATCCAGTCTGGTGGTGTACATCGGGTCCACCGATACCGCAATCATCAGCGCCATGACGACGCACGACCCTCTGCCCACCACCATCAGCTGTTCCTGGGGCTGGACCCCGGTAGACCCGGACACCCTCGACCCATACTTCCAGAAGATGGCAGTCCAGGGCCAGAGCTTCTTTGCGGCATCTGGCGACAACTCAACCTGGGCGTCCGGAAACGAGCCTTGGCCGGCGGATGATGCGTATGTCACTTCAGTCGGCGGCACCGACCTGATCACCGCCGGCCCGGCTGGCCCCTGGCAGTCTGAAACCGCCTGGGTCTATAGCGGCGGAGGCATCTCTCCGGACGCTATCGCGATCCCCTCGTGGCAGCAGCTCCCGGGCGTGATCAATGCGAACAATGGGGGTTCGACGACCCTGCGCAACGGCCCCGACGTATCGGCAAACGCAGACTTCACCTTCTACACCTGTGCCAACCAGACCGACTGCCTGGCAAACCAATTCGGGGGAACCAGCTTCGGCGCTCCCATATGGGCCGGCTATATCGCGCTGGTCAACCAGCAGTTGGCGAACAATGGCAGTTCGCCCATTGGCTTCATCAACCCAACCATCTACTCGCAGAATGTGACCTCCAGTTATGACCCGGACTTCCACGACATCACCAGCGGCACCTCCGGCAGCTTCTCGGCGGTGCCCGGATACGATCTGGTGACCGGATGGGGAAGTCCGAACACCGGACTCATCAATGCGCTTACTGGATCCACAACCCAGACTCCCGCGTTTACTCTCTCCGGTTCGCCCGCGGCAGTCTCGGTCACAACGGGTAGCAACGGAGCTTCCACCATCACCACCACAGTCTCCGGTGGATTCAACTCAACCGTCGCTCTCGCCGCATCGGGTGTGCCGGCTGGCGTGACTGTTGGGTTCAGCCCGGCCTCTATCGCTGCGCCTGGTTCGGGCACGTCCACCGTCACATTCGCCGTCTCCTCCACTACGGCGCCCGGTACTTACAGCATCACCATCACCGGCACGGACGGTAATCTCACACAGACGGCGACTGTTTCACTCATTGTCACCGCAACCGCCCCCGCTCGCTTTAACATCTCTGCTTCGCCCACCGCAATCACTGTGGCCAGAAGGGCATCTGGCAGTGCCGCAATTACAACCGCCGTCACAGGCAGTTTCAACTCGGCGATTACCTTGTCTGCTTCCGGACAGGGAAACGCCCAGACCGTAACCTTCAGCCCAAGCTCCATAGCCGCGCCGGGATCGGGCACATCAACCATGACGGTAAAGGTCGGAAGAAATGCCTCGATTGGAAATCACACCATTACCATCAAAGCAACAGGCGGAGGCAAGACCCAGACCGCTGCGGTAACTCTGAACGTCACCAGATAATGATATTGAGGCGCGTCAGCGTTCCTTGTGCCAGGCAAACAAAGAGGGTGTGCAATCGGCGCGACACCCTCTTCTTGCCGTCAAACCAGACTGCAATGCTCCAGGCCGCCATCACCTCCAGCATGGGAACGCGATCGACGAACGCGCCCAAATGACGGGCATTACAGAAGCTGGTCGCTTCATATTTTCCTGCTCCACACTGCCACTTCTACTAGTGGAAGATCTTCTCCGCGCTGGCTAAGGTCGAAGACGGAGGGATCTCATGACGAAACCATGCCGCCGGACGCTCCTGTGGGCCGGAATCTTGCTGTACACCGCCACTCTGTCCGCACAGGACGCCGCCGTAAACTTCGCCCCGGAGGAGGCGCAGGGAGGAACCAAGCCGGCCGCAGCAGCAAACGAGACAGCTGACCTGGCCAAAGCGACACAGAACCCCGTCGCCAGTCTGATCAGCGTTCCTTTTCAGAACAATACGAATTTTGGCGTCGGGCCTTACAACCGAACACAAGACGTACTCAATGTTCAACCCGTAATCCCCGTTCGTCTCAGCGAAAAATGGATGCTGATCTCGCGGACCATTCAACCGATTGTGTGGCAACCAGCCCCAGCCGCGAACGCTGGCGGACAGTACGGGTTCGGGGACATGAACCCAACCCTCTTTCTCTCGCCTGCAAAACCAGGCAAGTTGATCTGGGGCTTCGGGCCGGCCATTGTCCTCCCGACCGCCACCAGCACGGCTCTCGGCCAGGGCAAGTTAAGCTTCGGCCCCTCGGCAGTCGGGCTGGTCCAACCGGGACATTGGACCATCGGAGCCTTGGTCAATAACGTCTTCTCCGTCGCCGGCTCCCCACATCGGCCTTATGTAAATCAAATGCTGTTGCAATACTTCATCACATACAACCTGAAGAAAGGTTGGAACATTAACACAGGACCCATCATCACCGCGAACTGGAGAAGCAAGGGTAGCGGTGAAGCGTCTACCGGAAACGACACAACCGGCGGAAGCGTGTGGACGGTTCCCTTTGGCGGTGGTGTTGGACGAGTCATGCGTCTCGGGTATCAGCCCGTCAATCTCTCGCTGAACTTCTATGGCAACGCCGTGCATCCTCCAGGCGCCTCATCCTGGGGCATGCGCCTTCAGATCGCGCTGCTCTATCCCAAGAGGCCCAAACCGTAACAGCACATTAAATAAACGGAGCCATCAGGCTCCAGCCACGAAGCGCGGCACGCATGCGTTTACACTAAGCATCAATGCTCCAGGCCGCCATCATCTCCAAGCCGCAAAAGCCGGAAGTCGCCGGCATCCTGCGCGATCTCATCGCATGGCTCGAAGCACGCCACTACAATTATCTGCTCGACCCGGACAGCGCGGCCTACATCGGCGCCCCTAACCCAATCGAACGCGTCGACCTGCCGAAGTTCAAACCAAACCTCGTCATCGTCCTCGGCGGTGACGGCACTCTCCTCGCAGCAGCCCGCGCCTTCGCCCGCACCACCACACCCATCCTCAGCGTGAACCTCGGGTCCCTCGGCTTCCTCACCGAGATTCCCGTATCCGATCTCTACACCACCCTCGAAGCCTGGTGCGAAAACCGCGCCGAGATCGAGGTCCGCAGCATGATGCACGCCGAGCACATCCGCGACGGCAAGATCGTCCAGGAGTGGGACGCACTCAACGACGTCGTCATCGCCAAGGGCACCATCGCCCGCATGGGCGACTTCTCCGTCGAGATCGACCGCCAGCTCGTCGCCACCTTCCGCGCGGACGGCGTCATCGTCTCCACCCCCACCGGTTCCACCGCCTACAACCTCGCCGCCGACGGCCCCATCGTTATGCCCAGCGTCAACGCCCTGCTGGTCACCCCCATCTGTCCCCACCTGCTGACCATCCGCCCCATCGTCACCCCCGGCGAAGCCACCGTCAGCGTCCACGTCGTCGGCGTACCCAACGAAATCTATCTCACCGTCGACGGCCAGGAGGCAGTTCCGCTTCGCCTCGACGACTACGTCCACTGCCAGCGCTCCGACTCGAGCGTTCGTCTCCTGCGCAGCCGCCCCAACGGCCTCTTCAGCGTCCTCCGCTCCAAACTAAAGTGGGGGGAGCGCTGATTCCGCCGTTCATTCAGCCGGTCAGAAAGCAGTTAGTGTTTCTCTCGCTCGATGCTACACTTCCGCCACACCGGAGGAGTTGAATGAAAGTTTCCTTGAACCGCGCAATGGCGGTTACCGCGCTCGCCCTGGCACTCTTCGCCGCCATTCGCACGTTCCTTCCGCAGTTCATTCTGGGATATCTGGGGATGCCGCACCGGTATCACGCGTATGCGCAAACCCAAACCCAGACCCAGCGAATTCAGCTCCTTCAGAACGACGAAGTCAAAGTCTGGCGGTCTTTGGTCCTTCCCAACGCGCCTCTCGCCATGCACCGGCATGATCATGGCCGAGTCATCATCCCGCTTCAGGGCGGCACCATGAACATCGTCGATCAGAGCGGTGCGAAAGAAGCCCACATCTGGGAAGCAGGCAAAGCCTACTGGCTCCCCGCCAACCCGCCCAACA
>JAOAPF010000184.1 GCA_025462755.1 Edaphobacter sp. | reverse complement strand
CACGCGATCTGCGCATAACCGAGTACCAGGCGAAAGCATTCGAGACACAGGTCCCCGCTGCGCACGTAGTTCGCGTCCCGCATGCGAGCCACTACGTATTCCGCTCTAACGAGGAAGACGTTCTTCGGCCGAGAGCCTGGCAAGCGAGGTCTCGCTGAGATCGTCGAGCGTGGTGAAACGATGCTCCCCGAATCGGCGAATGTAGATGCGCGAGCCGTAGGCATTGCGGTACTTGAGCAGAGAAAGCCTGTCGAGGACCGCCGCGGCCGAGATGCCATCGAGTCCCGGAAGCATTCCACGCTCACTGAGGACACCGACATCGTGAGCGGCGCCTCGATCGCAGTGAGCATGTTGCGAACTGTGGATTCGGTCTTGTCCATCGATGTCTCCTTCCAGATACCTTTTCGGGGGAGGGAAGGGGAGGGAAGGCCCCGCCGGCCGCCTTTTGCGTGGGGCGAATCTTGGTATCTACCCTCTAAGCGAGATGAGAGGGGCACTTTTTGACACACCATTGCGCAATTTTTGAGATAGTTTTGCAGTGTATCGGCAGCTCAAAACCTAGCCCAGCTTCAGCCCTAGCGGATCGCAGCTTGGCCACGTTGGGCAAATTACTTCGTGGCCGAAGCCGGCATGCGGTAGCCGCAGGCCTTCGTCAGTCCGCGCACGGCGTTCACAGTGCGGTGCGAAGTCGGACAAGAAGCTCGCGCGCACGGATCAAGGTAAGCTGCACGACGGTGCGATGTGAAATCGGACGCAGGATCTCCGGATCGAGACGCGCGTACCGGGCCAGCTTCTCGGCGTCGACCTGGTCGCTCTTGCGATCACTGTGCGAAATCGCTCGAAGTTCGCAGAGGTTGGTTACGATCACTTCGTGACCGAGCTCCCTGCAGTTGCTCGCTCCTCCAGATCGAATGGACGCCAGCCTGCATCGCTACGCGTGTCGGCGGCAGATCCAAGATCGACACCAATCGTCAGCTCGGTCCTGGAATGCTTGCGTGGAACTTCCGCGAAGAGGTGTTGCGTCGGCTTCTTCATGGGATACAGTCGCTCATCCCGAGAGGCCTGTTCATCCCATTTATTGGTACTAAGGAGTCCCTGCCGAAAGACTTGTGCGGAAACTGAATTCCTCAATAACCAGCTATACGCAGATCACTGGCGAACCTATTCGAAGGAATCTTCCCTCGAAACGACCTCGCTAACGGTACACAAACTTGTACGCCTTAGAAGCCCAAGAGATGCATCGTGGCGCCTGCTATTTAGCGAGTGCCATTATTCCGCTTTGTCGTCAGCTGCAGATAGAGACAAGAGGATTGGCACAGTTGCGTGCCAAATCCTTGTCATTTGTGGCATTAGGATGCGTTATGGGATTGTGATCAGCCCTTTTACCGTAAGCGTGCTGCCATCATCTCTGCTGAGAATCAGGTCGTGCGCCCCGCTATTCAGCGCAGGCAGTGATAGCGTCAGCGTGTTTTCGTCCACCAATTTTGCGCTAGCAGGGATCGAGTCCACGCTGACCGTCGTGGTGCTGTCGAAGCCGCTGCCGCGGAGCTGGATCGCTCCCCCTGAAACGGGCTGTACCGTACCCAAGTGCCCTACCGAAAGCGGCGCCTGGCCCAGATCCACTACGGTCAGACCGGCATCGGTGAGCAAGAAGATTTTCCTGCCGCCCTCGTCGATCGCCATCGATTCAACGACATTCTGTACTGTCTGCGTAAGAGAGAAACGCATCCGGAGCGTGGCCGTTGCCGTTTCGATGATCTCGAAGTATCCGGCGTGCGGTACGTAGTAAAGGCCTCCCGACGCATTGAGGTGCACTCCCTGAAGTTGCTGCGTACGGCTGCTTGATTGTGTCAACGCTGTTCCGTAGAGCGCTGGAGGTTGCGCCAACCGACCGAGTGGTCTGCCGGTCACGTCTGTGAAGCGCGTGTCTGCGGAGATCAAATTCCCGTCAGCGGAGATGCTGTTAGAGTAACCGGAGATACCGCCAGCGCCGGTAAATCCGGTGCTTGGAGAGTAGAGGCATACTTCACCGTTTCCGACGTTTACCACAGCCAGCGAGCCATCGGCATTACTCTGCGCTTGCACATTCCAGAAGTACGGGTAGCAGCCATAACCTACCGTATAGGCGGCTTGTGTATGCGCCTGCAGATCGACGATGGCCGCCGCGGTGAATGTGCCGCATTGCTGCAGGTTCGACAGTGACGGCAGCACCAGAGCGCGGTTGTTCGGGAGGGCCGCAATCACGCCAGGTCCGGCAGTGCAGTTGTTCGAGGTACGGGACACCGATGGGACCGCGATCGCGTAGCTCGAGGCCGGAGTGTCAAGGTTGAGAACAGCCACCGAGCCGTCAGAAGGGTTGCCGACAGTGAGGTAGGTGCCATCGGTGCTTAGCGCGCCATCACGCAGATCAAGGACGTTATTCACTGTTGGAACTGTGATCGGTGACTGAAGGCTGCCGCTATCTGTGGCAAAGACCAGCACAGAGTTCTTCAGGATGACGTACGCTTTTTTGCGGAACTTGTCGTAGATCACCGAAGACGCCGTCCCGGTAAAACCGTAGTCCGTCACGTTGGAAGCGTAGAACACAGCTTTGGGAAGCTTGATGGTTCCGTTAGGGGTCTGCACCTGAAGATCAGCATATCCGGGCTTCCCCGCAGGTAGCGTGAATTTCACGTAGGTGCTGGGGACAGCTTCGCCTGTCCATGCCGGATACTGGCCCACCGTGCTTGTGATGGTGGCGTCGCTTCCATCTACATTGATGGAGCCGCCGGAACTGTCGGCCGGCAAGCCAAAGCCTGTCAGAGCAGAGGTGGCACCACCTGTGGGCGCTGAGCCGTTGTATAACATTGTCTGGGCATACGGTCCGTAGGAGAAACCCTGCGCTGCATATCCCAGCACGCCATTCGGGAAGATCATTTTGAGGTTCACCGGTCCGGCAGCTTCGCCCGCGGGAGAGGTAAGCGTCAGATTGTTGCTCGACAGTGCCGTTGTGCCCCTTACATCACCGAACCAGGCATCCGGCTGGAGTGCAACGTAGCCGTAGGCGGAAAACGTGGTGCCTCCGCTCAATGGTCCTGCCAGAGGACTGAAGAATGACTGAGTTCCTCCCGCGAGTGAGCTTGTAGTGCCGTAGTCCTGGAAGTAGGTGCTGTCCTCAAAGGCGACGCCACCGCTCTGGATGCCAATCAGCGTGCCGCTGGAGTCCGAACCGGCAAGAATTGTGTTACCGCCATACCCGCTCGAGAGAGGCGGTGTCGGCGATGAGATCGCGGGCGCCAGCCCCGACAAATTGCCGCTTGAGGCGTCATAGGTGGCAACCAGCTGCGCGTTGGCTTTTGATCCGGTCTGGTAGAGGGTGCGTCCATCCTGACTGAAAAGGAAGGTCCTCGGAAAGAAGGAAACCGATTCAATTGTGCTCAGTACGCCGGAACTCAGTGCCGGGGTGAAGGCTCTCAGCGCCTGTCCGGTCCCGCTCAGGAACTGAACGCCTCGCACTGAGGACCCGTTGACGCTAGCGACGATCATCGAGCCATCCGCGTTGGAGGTATACAGCGTTCCGCAGTAGCTACTCCCCGTGAAGCCTGGGTCGACGGTGTAAGTGGTCGCCGAATTTGTAGTTGTAGAGTAGACATTCAACACGCACCCGTTAGTGAATGCAGTTACCAGTCCGAACACCTTGGTGCCGTCGGGGCTGCGCAGTAACCCGCTACCTCCCATATTCACCGAGGTGGTTGTCGCGGAGCCCGGTGACCAGACGTAGTCTCCCAGCGCATTGCCCGAACTACCCATGGCGACCAGAAGGAGTTTGCCATCCGCAAGCGGGTAGATCTCGCTTACCGTCCAGGTGCTTGACTGTACAGATCCCAAGGCGGTGATCGCGGGCAACGCATATTGCTTCATCGTGAAGGCCGTCGTATCCATGGCGAAGATCTGCTCCGACAGTCCTGCGATCCACAGTGTGCCGCTATCCTGCGAGAGATCGATCACGGTCGGTGACGAAACAGGAATACTGCGCAAAATGGCGTGTGACACATTACTGATGACATCGATCCTGTTCCAGACCTGATTGGCGGCATAGACCAGGTTATGTACGTGGTCGTAGACCACGCTGCTAGGCGTCGCCTGGGTTGAGGTGAACGCGGTGCGATTGTTGGGGATGTTTCCGGGCGTTGGCGCTACGTTCAGCACGAGCGCAACGCTTGCCGAGACAGACGATCCATCTACTGTACCAACGATAGAGATCGGAACATTCTGACGTATCGGCGCATTCGCAGCAGCTGTGAGTGTAACGACAACGCTGTTGCCGGGGAGGATACTCGCGGGCTCAAAGCTCGCGGCGACACCTTGTGGCAGGCCATTGGCGCTTAGCGTGATCTTAAAGTCCACGGTTCCGCCGCTGACGGAGTTCGCGAGTGAGGTGAGGGTAAAACCAGTGCTGCCGCCGGTCGGTACCGCCAGAGTATTCGTCAACGGACTGGCGAAGTAGAACGACGGTGTGCCGCTAATAACAGTCACTGGGAGCGTTGCGTTCGCGGTGGCTGCTCCAGTGGCTGTCAGCCCGATGGAGTACGTACCCCCAGCGACCGAAGCGCCTGTGGCAACGAAGATGCGGGACGGCAACGTGTAAGGCAACGCCGAAGTCGTGGTGAAGCCCGCTGGCAGAGTAAGTCCAGCCACTGTTACCACTCCCTGACCTAGGGTTGTGGTCACGGCATCGATTCCCAGAGTCGTTCCGGGGTACGATGCAATCGAACTCGGTGAAAAGCAGACTGAGCCCTTGGGCGATAACGTGAAAGGGTCAGAAGCCAGGCCAAGAAAGTAAGTAGAGCCGATGTTGAGCTGCGGACTGCTGATGACGCCCAGATTCGCAGGCAGCGTTGCGATAATGCTGGTCGTGGAGCCATTGATGCCGGTCAACTTTTTATCTCCCAGTGTCAGCACGACCCCGCTCGTCGGGAAATTTTGTCCGGTGATGATAAGCCGGATCTGCTGGCAGGAGGTTCCAATTACAGTCTCCTGTATCGACGCGATGGTCGGCTTCGCGGCATAGATCGGGAGACGCAATGTTCCGCTTGTGCCACCGGCTGGCGCAGGGTTAGATACCTGTATGGTGGAGGAGTTTTCAGTGGAGGGGACATCCGCCTTCAACACCTGAATCGATAGCTGCGTGCTGCTGATGAAGGTGGTTGCGTAGGGAGCGCCGTTCCAGAGCACCGTGGAGTTCGGCTGGAAACCGGTCCCCTGTAGGTTGATGACCGTGCTCGTCGCTGTCACGTAAATTGCACCCGGAGATATGGAGGTGAGCGCAGGTGCAGCATTGGTAATCGTCAAAGTAGCAGCGCTGGAAGCGCCCCCTCCCGGGGCAGGGGTAACGACCGATGCCTGGAAGACGTGCCCGCTCGCCTGGTCGGCTAGCGAAAGAGAGGTAGTCAACTGGGTACTGCTTACAAACGTGGTCGCCCGCGCCACACCGTCGAGTTGGATCACCGAAGAAGCCACGAACCTGCTGCCAGTCACCGTAATTGTCAATTTGTCCGTGCCTCCGCTGGTCACGGTGGAAGGCGAGACTGTGATCGCCCCTGGCGCAGGATTCACCACCGAAAACGTTGCTGCTGATGAGGTGCCACCACCTGGCGTCGGATTGAACGCCGTAACCGCAAGTGAGCCGACGGTTGCAAGGTCTTCCATGGTCAGAGACACGGTCGCCAGGATCGCGCTGGTAAAGGTTGTCGACCGCGCCGCGCCGTTCACTCGCACAACCGTGCCGCTCATGAATCCTGTTCCGGCAACGTTAACGTTCGTTGCGGCAGATTCCACAACCGCCGTGGAAGGATTTATCCCAGCGATGGTCGGCAGGGGATTTTCCACTGCGAGCGTGACCGTCGAGTTGGACACTGTAGAGCCGGAGTCGCTTACTGTGATACTTAGCGTGGCGACAGTGGCAAACTGCCCCGCGGCTATTGCCGCCGTGACTTGGCTCGCGCTGATATAAGTCGTGGGCAACGAGATCCCGTTTACCGCAACAATGGTGTTTGCCGTGAAGCCCGTTCCAGTCACCGTCAGCGTTGCTGCCATGCCTGCTGGAAGTGAGGTTGGGGAGATGCTGCTTATGGACAGCAGGGCCTTCGATCCTTGAGAACCAGCCTCTGTGCTGGGAGAAGAGGAACAACCAAGTAGAAAGCACACCAAAGCAACCGTGAACGGGCCGATCAAACGGGCAAAATTTTTCATTATGCAACCAGTGAAACAGACTCCTCGAAGACTGACAATGACAATTCGTACCTCGGACTGAGCTCGGCGATCCAGAGCGTCCCGCGCCCTTGCACCAGGGCCTATTCCCTCGTGTCAAAGTAATGGGCAATCCATCTGAAAGGCAACAAAAATTCGATACCACTATTGTGGGAGTGATGCGGACGCAACTTCCTTCATAAATTACGACGTAGAGTACGGAGAAACGCGCTTGCAGTGACTTAGCTATAAATGACGATACGGAACTTGCGCGTAAATTCATCGACCGCCCACTCTACTCGTATTGAATGAGGAAAAGCTGAGATACGCTGTCATCACTCCAAGTGTGTTGTCGGTCGCACGATGCGACTGAGTAAGGTTGCAATCTGCTACTTCATGGTATCGGGGTGCCTCCGTGCACAGACTACGATCCACGTCCCCGTGGACCAGCCGAGCATCCAGTCCGGTATCAATGCAGCTAAAGACGGCGATACCGTTCTTGTCGGCCCAGGCACCTATCGAGAAACAATTAATTTCAATGGTAAGGCAATTACTGTCACCAGCTCTAATGGCGCCGCGGCCACAATCATCGATGGCGGAGCGACCCCCGGCTCGGCCGTAGTTACCTTTGTCTCCAAAGAATCCCGCAGCAGTGTTCTGTCAAACTTCACGATCCAGAATGGAGGCGATAAAACCTTCAGCGGCTACGCGAGCGGAGGTATTTTCGTCGGTCAAGCAGCCCCTTCCATTCTGAACAACACAATCCTCAACAACGCTTGCAACAATGTCGAAATTCGTGGTTCACAAACGCTCCTCCAGGGAAACATCATCGGGGCCACCAATACGGCTTCCTATAGCGATTATTGTTCATTCCGCGGCGTTGGACTTTTCCTTGGCGGCCTCGTAAGTTCCGATCCCACCCAGCATGTTGATGTGATCGGAAACATCATTGAAAATAGCGGCGGTATTGAGCTGTGGTCGGCGGACGGCACTGTCCTTCGCAACAACATTATCCGTAATAATGTCGGGGTGGAGGGTGGCGTTTACGTTGCGAACGACTACAGTTTCGTATTCATCCAAAATCTCATTTACGGTAATTCAGCCGGCGGCGTATCCCAGTCTCCGCAGGGAGCGGCAGGCCTCACCGTTTTGATCCCGTCTGGCGCTCCAGCCGATCGTTATTATGGCCTGATCGCAAACAATGTCTTCTACAACAACTCGGCAACCTCAGTCGAATACGCTGCAACGCAAGTCTACTTCGACGGGGACGTTAGTAAGCTGCATTTCGCCAATAACATCGTCTATGGCGGCTCCAGTTCATTGCCCTCTGTTGTGTGCATTGGTTCCTATTCCTACCTGGCCCCTACACCCATGGAACTGGATGACAATGACGTCTTCAATCCGTCCGGAGCTGCCTATGGCAGTGGTTGCGACAACCAAGTCGGTAACAACATCTCTCTCGACCCCGGTTTCAAAGACGCCAGTGCGGGAGACTTTCACCTGACCTCAGGTTCTCGGGCTATTGATGCCGGCGACAACAGCGCGCTCACGCTGTTGTCTTCCTACAACATCACCGTGCCGACTGACTTCGACGGTCATCCCCGAGCACTCAACGCTACCGGTAAGCCGTGTGCCATTGTTGATATGGGTGCCTTCGAGTATGCCGGCGCTCAGGCCGATTGTGCCAAACTCACCCTGCAGAGTTCCCTCAACCCCTCCATCTATGGGCAAAACATCGTGTTTACTGCCCAACTCACATCCTCCCAGGGGGTGCCGACCGGAACAGTTCAGTTCACCGATGGAAGCGTCGTTCTGGGCACCGCGGCCGTCTCCGGCACCGGTGCCGCACTTATCACGCTTAACGCGTTGAGCATCGGGTCGCATTCGATCTCTGCGGTCTATCAGCCGACCGGAAGCTTCAACGCGACTATGGCCACCCTGGCACAGACAGTAGATGGCTATCCCTCAACAACGACGCCTACTTGTTCTCCCGCCGCCATCAGTATCTTTTCGACCGCATCTCTTTCGGCGATGGTAAGTTCTTCATACGGTACACCTGCCGGCAGCGTCCAGTTCACCGATAACGGTGCCCTTCTGGCCCTGGCAGCCCTCAATAATGGCTTTGCAACCTACACTTACACCGCCCACACAGTTGGATCTCACGTCATCACAACAAGCTATCTTTCTTCTAACAGCTTCGGTTCCAGCTCCGGATTTTGCTCTGAAACAGTCACGGCTCTCCCGTCGCTTTCGGTGCTTGCGGTAGCCCCAACGGCTGCGGTGTTCGGTTCACCCGTAGCTCTCGCCGCGAAAGTATCTCCGGCGAATCCGCCAGGACACGGAACGCCGACCGGCACGGTCAGCTTTCTTAGCGGGTCGGCGGTGATCGCGACCGCAACTCTTACTTCAGGAGTTGCCAGCGTCCCAACAGCGACACTTAACGCCGGAACCGATTCGCTCAGCTGCAATTACTCCGGCGATTCCACATACGCGCCAAGCACGTGCAACTCAATCCCGATCACGATTACTGCCGCTCTAACCACGCTCAGCCTCACATCAAATCTCAATCCTGCGCCCGCGCTCACCCCTGTCATTCTCACTGTCCGCTTGACGTCCAATGGCGGCCCGCCCCCTGCCGGCCAGCTGATCCAGCTGATCGTTGGTAACGGGAACCCGATCACCGTTCTAACTGACTCGGCCGGCGTTGCCAGTTACTCAGCCACTGCTCTGCTGCCTGGCACCTATCCCATCACTGCGACCTTCGCAGCTACCCAGAATTACATCGGCAGCACCTCCTCAATGACGCAGGTCGTCACAGTCAATTCGACTGACACTGCACTCACCTCGAACCCCAACCCTGGCTATCAGGGACAGGTGATTACCCTCCACGTCACGATCACCTCTTCCACCAGTGCTAGCCCCGGTGGCACCGTCACCGTCTTCGACGGCACGAATCCAGTCGGCACGCAAACTCTGGATGCGACCGGTCGCGCCAGCGTCACTACCTCAACTCTCGCCATCGGCACCCATGCTCTCACTGCCGTCTACAATCCCACTCCGTATTTCACCGCCTCCACATCTCCCATTTATCTTGAAGTCATCCTGCCAAGCACCTTTAACCTGGCACTCTCGCCCTCCACGACCAGTCTTCTACCTGATCAAACGGGCTCGGTAACGGTACAACTTACCAGCCTCGGTAACTTCTCTGGCCCGCTTGCCCTCACCTATGGCACGTTGCCAACTTACGCGTCCGCTTCCATCAACCCAGCCTCGGTGACTCTTGTCATTGGCGGCAGCGGCACGTCTACGCTGACACTCACCACCAGAACGAGCGCCGCTAACGCCGTCCCTACGCGCCCGAGCTCACATGCAGGCCCGCTCGTCTTCGCAGCGGTTGGTCTGCTTCTGCTTCCAATCTGCGGCACAGGACGCCGCCGTTTCTCCAGACTTATTGTCCTTACGCTGGCCGCAATTCCGCTCGGAGGCCTTACCGCTTGCACCAACAGCTATTTCAACGTTGTCGTCCCCGGCACATATCAGTTACCCGTCACCGCGACCGACATAAACCACAACACCAAGACTGCCGCGCTTACGATCATTGTTTCTCAATGACGATCGCCGCTTCATGGTCACGCTTAACTTGCCAACCGCTTACTCGCCTGCGGGAAAGCAAGGCACCAGCAGCCAATGCATTCCGGAGCAGGAATTGAATCTTCTTCGAGGTTTCGCAACTCTAGCTGCTCTGCTGCTATTCAATGTTGCTGCCACCGCGCAGGCTGCCCCTGGTGCCTCCAGTACCTTTACGCTAGACGTCTTCCTTGGAACGACCGGTATTAGTACCGGTCTTGGTTCTGGTCGTAATGCTGGCCTAACCGCCGGTGCCACCCTAGGATTTCATCCCTTTTTCCACCTCACTCCGGGACTCGAGGTCCGCGGAACTCTGCCGATCGATCAGGGGTCGGTCGACGGACAGAAGAACGTGCTGGGGGGTCTCCAGGTCGCCACTCAACTGAGCCGTTTCCACCCATATGCCGACATTCTCTTCGGCCGCGGAGAGATTACCTACCTCAACGGGGGTTATCAGGTTCCTGGCAAGTTCATCTTCTACACCGCCTCCCACGACAACGTACTTTCGCCCGGCGCCGGTATTGATTTCGCGCTTTCCTCCCCCTGGTCGATCAAGCTCGACTACCAACACCAGCGCTACGCCGCCCCCGTCGTGCCCTCCGGCTACCTCAATGCGAATGCCCTTACCGTGGGGATCGAATATCAATTGGCCCGATCTCATCGTAGGTAGGATCCCGGAAAACTTCAGTGCCGCTGACGAAGCCCTTTATGCTGTTGCCCGATGGTTCCCAATCTCACCTCCATGCTCATTTATCCACGCATCAATGGCGGGATCGCGTTCGACAGCACCGTTGAATCGCAGCAATTCCGTTCTCATCGTCGCTCCATTTTCGCTTTCGGGTCTATGTTACCTGGCACCCCCCCGTTACTCTTCATTTGTGGGTCGGCGAGCGCAGATGACGTTGCCATAAAAAAAGGCGCGTGCGATTTGGATGGAACCTGCGATAGTGGTGGGTGGAGACTGGACCGATAATGCGTTGTGTTGCTGTAGCTATGTTGTTGATGGGATTAGTGGCCGTTGCGCAGGAGAATCCCGCGGCGAAGATTACCGCGAACCATGCGGTAACGGAGGCCGACGGCAGGGTGCGGATGCAGCGCGTGGTGCCGCTGCCGCAGGGGCTTAGTCCGGAGGCGAAGGCTTGGCTGAGCCGTCCGCTGACGACGGATGCAGATGTGCCGCAAACGATTGAGCAGCGGCGCGCCGGATTGGATGTTTCGCAGGCCAAGCATCGCGATGAGTTGTTGAAGATGTTTCCGGTAACGGTGAAGGACAGTGCGGTGGCAGGCGTGCCGGTGCGCGAGGTAGTGCCGACGACGATAAAGCACAAGGATCGCGTGCTGATCTGTCTGCATGGTGGTGGGTTCAATGCGGATTCGGGGTCTTACTCGGAGTCGATTCCGGTGGCAGCGCTGACGGGTGTGCGCGTCGTGAGCGTGTTGTACCGGCTGGCGCCCGAACATCCGTTTCCCGCTGGCGTGGAGGATGTGATCGCGGTCTACAAGGCGTTGTTGAAGACGTACAAGCCGAATCGCATTGGCATCTTTGGCAGCAGTGCGGGCGCTGGACTTACGTTGCAGGCTGCGGTGAAGATAAAGCAGTTGAAGATGCCGATGCCTGGGGCGCTTGGGCCGTTTTCGGCACCGGCGAGCATGGCCGACGGAGGCGATTCGCGGTCGCTGTACAACACGGATGGGCTGCGTGGGTATGTGCCGATCCCGGATGGGGTTCTTGATCCGGAATATGTCGGGAAGACAGATCCGCGTGATCCGGTCTTGTCGCCGATCAACGCGGACCTGCTCAATATGCCGCCGACGCTGTTCATCACGAGTGAGCGCGACCTCTTGCTGAGTGCGACGAGTTCGTTGAGCCGTGCGTTCGTGCGGGCAGGAAACCAATCGCAATTGATAGTGTTTGAGGGATTACCGCATTGTTTCTGGAATAACAATGCGTTGCCGGAGTCGCGCGAGGCCTGGGGCTATATGGCGAACTTCTTTGATCGAGAGTTGGGGCGCTGAGCAGCAGGTGATCCAAAGATGGAGTAACGACAAACGTCGATGTCGCCAGGAACGAATTCTCGGTTGAATGCAATGGGCAAACCCACAACGCTGACAACCGAGACGATCTGAGTCTCCTCGATATCACAGCCAGCCTCTATCTTGACAACAAAAGGTGAATGAGACTTTCTCTGTCTCATCCACCTGAAAGCCGGCGACTATTCGTCGTCGGCTCCATCTGAAGGATCATCGGAGGCCTCGAGCTTCGAGAGCCGCTTCATGCTGATGGCGTGGATCTCTGCGATCCGGTGTTTGAAAGTAGTCCCTTTGACGTCATCCTCTACCTCGCGATACCGGAGAATGCCTTCAAGGGTGATGAGCTGCCCCTTCTGGAGCGTCTTGGCGAACTTCGAGAGATTGCTCCAGGCAAAGACGCGATGCCATTCGGTGCGGGTTTCGTACTCGCCTTTGTCGTTTTTCCAGCTTTCCAGAGTGATTGCGGTCGCGTTTCAACCGTCGCTCATGGCTGCTCGACTCTAAACTGATGATCGGCGAGTAATCTCATCTCCCGGCCACGGATATCCGTCCAGCCAAAAGAAGTAGTACCGGTGGTAGAGGAGGTCGATCGTATCGGTCTGTAGACGCTTCAACGACCCTTCAAGAGCCTGCTTGATATGATCGGGGCGGCTATTGGTCGCTGTCCACTTGCCGACGTTGCCGGGATCGGGCTCGAACCCGAATTTGGT
>JAOAPF010000200.1 GCA_025462755.1 Edaphobacter sp. | reverse complement strand
AACCGGACATAACCCGAAAACGGGGTTATGTCCGAATTGCCTACAAGCCCAACTGACAACACTCTTTCGGTCCGGGTCGGAAGTACCACGCACCGTTGCTAAAGAGACCAGACTGCTCCTTGGCCACGATCACTAGAATGGTCGGCGCGTTCGGACGAATGTCAGGGCCAGCGCCCGAGCTGGCTTTACTTACTTTTCAGTCCATCGCGGTAGGCCATCGCTTCGAGTTCCACGCGAATGGCGTCGGCGACGGGGACGACGGGGCGAACTTCGAACGTGAAGGCAGGCAACATCGAACAGAACTTGTGCACTTCGAGCGGGTCGTCACATTCCATCAACATATAGCCGCCCCAATCACCGACGCGGATGACGAACGAGTGGATCTTGAAATTGGCTGGTGCCTTCCACGGGCTGAAGACTTCTAGGATTCGCTTTTGTGCATTTTCGTACTCGATGGGCGAACCCTGCTGACGCTCGTTCCAAGTGATCATGTACTGCATTCAATTAACCTCCTCTTTCACCGGGGTCCGAGTTTCGGGCCTCGTTGTGGGCAAGGTATACGCCTGGGGGCATACGCGTGTCGAGCGAGATTCCGACGAATTCCAGGTGGACGTGCTTCGGGTAGATTGCGGGCGGTTGCCGGCAATCCTTCCCTTACTCGTTTTTTGGGGAGGCCCGTACGGATTCGAGGCGAAAACCCGGCAAAGGGAAGTATCGCCCACCATCCAGGCACAACCCTAATCCTGGGCACTGCGGCGTTTAACATTACCTATATGGAAGCTCACGATGACGAGTTAAGGAGATTTGAAGCGAGCGGCGCCACGCCACTTCCGGTCACGGACGATCTGGGCTATATCGAAAATGATGGAGCCCGCATCTGGTATAGCGCTTACGGCGTTTGCGCACCTGTGATCCTGCTGCATGGCGGTCTGTGCCACAGCGGCAATTGGGGATACCAGGTTCCAGCTCTAATCGCGAACGGCTATCGTGCCGTTGTGATAGACAGCCGTGGCCACGGTCGCAGCACTCGCGATGAACGGCCGTACTCCTATGAACTGATGGTATCCGACGTGCTGGCCGTGATGAACGCCTTGCATTTCGACCGGGTCGCCCTGGTGGGCTGGAGTGACGGCGCGTGCACCGCATTGATTCTTGCAGCGAAATACCCATCACGCGTCGCGGGTGTCTTCTTCTTCGCCTGCAACATGGACCCGACCGGCGTTAGACCGTTTGAACCCACTCCAGCACTGAACCGTTGTTTCTCGCGCCACACTGAGGACTACAAGCGGCTTTCAGCTACGCCGGAGCAGTTCAAGCACTTCGTGGAAGATGTCGGCCTGATGCAGCGGACGCAACCGAATTACTCCACGCAAGATCTTGCGAAGATCAGTGTGCCCGTTAGGATCGTGCAAAGCGAGAGGGACGAATTCATCAAACGCGAGCATGCAGAATATTTGGCCCGGACCATTCCAAGTGCATCATTCATCTTTCTTGATAGTGTGAGCCGCTTCGCTCCGTTGCAGCGTCCCGAGCAGTTCAATACGGCAATGCTTGCATTCGTAGACGAAGTTCTACAGGCAGCAAACTGGTATGGACGGTTCACCGACTGAAAGAGCGCGAGAACTGGGTTGATACTGCGGCAAGGTTTTTCGGTTTTTCCCAAGGAATCGGCATTGCTCTTGGTGGATGACGGGCTTATGGCAAGGTTTCTCGGGTCCGTCACATGGTCCCTGGCGGATCACGGGAATCTCTCCCCGAGCGTAAGGTGCGGTTTGCCGACCAACCGGGAGTCAGCCAAAACACTGGCAATTCTAAAAGCCGGATTGCGGTAAATCTGGCCAGGCGGGGCTTGTCAGTTGGATGGTCCAGACGGGGCCACCCTGATAGAGCGGGCCTTCTTCTCTCACGAACGCCGGAGCTTGCCCGCCGATTATCCAAATCTGAATCTCCGGCGGCGCCTTGCCGATCAGCGGCGCTATCACTCCGGCGACGCCTCCAAGCTCGATCTTCAACAGGAAACGCATCGCTTTGCGGGGGGAGCCAACGAGTGAGAAAGGCTCTTCGCCGTGGGGCGAGATCGCTACTTTCACGAGCCGCGGCTTGGGGGTAGTCACAACCATGGACACTTTTGTCTCCGCTGTTTTAGGCTGGATGTTCTTCGCTATCGAGAGAATCAAGCCGTTGACGAGGTCCGCCGGTAGATCAAGGTGTTCATTCTTGACCTCCTCCTTCCCATCCTTTCCGGTGGAGCGGACTGTGACCTGGCCGTTGGGAACATCGATCGAGGTATCCATCGGTTGCGGGAAGGAAGGCCCTTTCTGTATGTGGTGGTCGGTGATGAGCTGGAAGTTACCGCGTTGAGAGAAGACTGTGGTTTCATCATCGACCGAGCCATCCTTGAAACGGAAGAGCAAGCGGGAAGTAACCCGATCGCCGTGGACCACCTGGAAGAGGTCACCTACGGCAAGCACCCGGCCCTCTTTCGACCGCAGCGCGAGAAAGCCGTGGACGGTTCCCTCCAGGTGCCGCACGGGTATGGGCTCTGCTGGCATACCCGGTTGCAAGGCACAGATCAATAAGGCGATACATGACCAGCATCGGAGACGGTCTGCCGGAGGGCCTTTCATGCTTCCTATGATGAATGCTTACGGGTAAGTGTTTGCTGCCGAAAACGGCAATCGCCATAGCAAGGCGATCCTCTAAGGCGGTCACATCAGATGACGGCGCGGAGGGCAACAGTCACGCTGTCGCGTGCAGCCCTGAGAGCAACGGCGGCGATCTCGCCTGCGGCCAGCGTATGCGCGAGGGCGGATCGCTTACGTGGTCCCGGGTGCTCCACAGCGACGGTCTCGATCCCACCGCCGAAGAGTGCGTGCTTCTGCTCCAGGCTGTCGAGCGCGGCGTTCAACTCCGCAACAACTGCGTCCGCCTCGTCAGCAACGACGGTCAGTTCGACATTGATCTTTTTGTATAGCATGTTGTACCTCCAGTCTCAATCCTATGCCGTGCCCGACTCCAAAGCACACCCGGTTCCCGAATCACGGGCAATCCGCACCTTACTCTCGTCAGTGTGGGCTGCTGCAGCCGTGCCCGCGTCTGTCTTGACCGCCGCTAGGAAACCTCAAATATTCGTGGATCCTGCGGCGTTTCTCGTTAGGAATTCCACCTGTTCTTTCATATACCTTGGGGATCGCCCAGCGCGTTTATGAAGAAAGTGAAGGAAATCCAGGTTTCTCTGTTCTAATCTATCAGCCATCAGTAGTTGCAGTACCAACAACGTCGTAAGCGGCAGGTCCATAACTTGTCGCAATCCTCAGTCGAGCGGTCGCGTGATGGTCATAGCTCACATTAACGGGAAGTTGCTGACTTGGGCGCGCAACCGTGCGGGTCTCCAAGTCGAAAGCCTTGCTAAAGGCTCTGTCACTGTCGAGAAGCTAGCCGCTTGGGAAAAGGGCCTCGAAAAACCTAGTCAGACACAAGCAATCGCACTCGCAGAGAAACTTGGTGTCTCCTATGCCATGCTTTTCATGCCGGAGGTGCCTCCTCCCGACAATCCCAACATCCCAGATCTTCGCACGATCAGCGGGCAGCAACTCACGAATCCTTCGCTAGCTTTCAGGAATGTCCTGAACGATACGGTTATCCGGCAGGAGTGGATTCGTGATGAGCGGATCGAGCAAGGCGCTCTCCCGCTTGATTACGTCGGGAGGTTTTCTACCGCGGACGACCCAAAGACTGTGGCAGCGGATATGCGCCATGTCCTCCAGCTAGAAAGCGCGGATCGTGCCGAGTGCCTTGGCTTCGATGCATTCTTACGGCATCTTGTGAACCGTGCCGAGTCGGTTGGGGCTTTGGTGATGAGGAGCGCGATTGTCGGACACGATACTCACCGCAAGCTAGATGTAAAGGAATTTAGGGGTTTTGCCATTAGCGATGCTTTCGCGCCCGTCATCTTTATTAACGATGAAGATGCAAAGGCAGCCCAGGTGTTCACTCTCGCCCACGAACTGGCGCACATCTGGATCGGCGCGGATGGGGTGTCTGATCGACGACCAAATCAGAAGGAAGACAGCCTTAACGCCATTGAGCTGTTCTGCGACAAGGTTGCTGCCGAGCTGCTCGTCCCGGAGACCGAGTTCAATACCGTTTGGCGGCCTGGCCCGGTAATGAGTAGCGCCCGCTCTGCCGCTACGCACTTCCGCGTTAGTACTCTTGTAGCTTTGCGCCGGGCCAAGGATTTGGGACGAATCCAGTTCGACACATTCATTGAGGCTGTTGACGCAGAGTACGCCCGCTTTCGTGAGATCGACCGAAAAAAGCGCGATAAGCAAAAAAAGAAGGAAAAGACCGGAGGCAACTTCTGGGCATCGTTCGAAATTCGTAACAGCGCCGCTCTCAACAATGCCGTAGTTGATGCGATCAAGAACCAACGTACGACGTTTACCGAGGCGTCTGCTCTACTTGGCGTCACAATCGGTTCCACCCTTCGCTACCTTCGACGTGTCGGAGCGGAATGACCGGACGATATTGGGTGGACGCCAATTCGTTTATCTGGGGAAGCCGTGACCCTTACCCAATTCCAGGTGCAATGGCGTACTGGACTTGGTTCGAGTCGATGGTGGATAAAGACAAGATCATCTCCCATTGGAAGGCGATCAAGGAAGTCACAGATGGCGAAGGCAAGGGCCAACACCAAGAACAGATCGTATCTTGGGTCAAAACTCGCAAGAGCAAGCTCGTTGAACCGACGCCGGATAGCGAAGAGTGTCAGAAGCTTGTTGGAGAGCTGTGCCAGTATTCCTATCAGAAGTTCGGCTCCGCCAAGACGGTTGAGTTCACGAAGGGAGCAGATATGTTTCTCATTGCCCGTGCGGCGTTAGACGGCGGCGCTGTGGTAACACAGGAGAGCGAGAAGAAATTGGTCAGGATACCAACGGTCTGCGCTCACTTCGGCGTTGAGTATCGCACCTTGTTCCGGATGAACCACGAGCTGAAGATGAAGCTCTGACTAAGCCGACCGTGAGTTTCCAGATTCCGCAGGTGGCGACCGACGTAGTGCCTCGCGCAGACTCCGTAGAATGCTCTTGTGGGCGGAATGCACGGTTACATCCGGGGCAAGACGAAGCTTAGAAGAATTACCGGGGCTCAGGTCGACGCCAAAGAGATCGAGGGCTGGTCAGCCTGACGCTCGACGCCGGCGATGGCGGCAATCAGAGCTTTACAAGCAAATGAAGAAAGATCCCGACACCGGAGAGTGGGTACTGCTCGTCGACGTTCAGGTGCTCCAGTAGACGTATCCGTGGTTTGAGTCGGTGCTTGGTTGATTGATCTGGTCAAACAGCCAACTACACGAACAATCAAGGTAATTACTGGAGCACGACGAACATGTCATCGACGTTACGCGGCGAGCAACCGCCAACCTAAGACGGCCTTCGTTGAGTGCGCAGGAGACTTCAGGGGGTATCGCTCCTATACGGAGAACATGGAATTTGACATTGCCATCTGCGTGAAGCGTAATGCTTGTGGCCGTGATAACAAGTCCCAGCAAAAACCAGATTCCTATCGCGACAGAATCCGCTTGGGCTAGTCCTTACAAGGGGGCTCCCGTCGGCGGCCTCAATTGGCGACATCGGCGTTTTTCTGTACTTAAGACTCATTTGGTATCTGCTTCGTGCTTAGCTCGCGGGGGATGACCGGACGGCCATCGAACGATGGGAAGAATTCCCCATAGAGCCCCAAGTAAGGATACTCACGAGGCGAACCACTGAATATCCCATTCAACGGATAACTTCACAACCGCTGCTAGCACTCGTTAGAGATGCAGAAAGGACACGGCGCACTTGGACGGCCGACCATGCTCCTCCGCGCGCCGCTGCGATGCCTCGCTGATTGAGACCATCTGCGATCTGTTGTGGGCTGGTAAGGCCGGCCGCGCGAATGTCGTCGATAACGGGAAGGAGATCGTCATTGCGCTTAGCGGTGGCTGCACGGCGCACTGCGGCGCTGACAACGTTGCCCTTCTGCGCCATGCGCCCCATACGGTCTAGGCTTCCTCGCTGCCCGCCCAACCTCACGCCGCGGGTCTTAGCGGCGGCAAGGGCCGCCTTGGTGCGGCCTGAGATCATGGAAGCCTCGTGCTCTGCTAGCGGCCCGGTCAGGGTGATGGGCTCGGTGAACAACAGGCGTCCGCCCACCTTCAGCAACCGGGCCCACTCCGCAATGACCCGTGGCCGGTCGGAAAAGTGGTTGATCGCGTCAATACAGGTGATGGCGTCGAAGCTGGCGCCAGAAAATGGCAACGGCACGGTAGCATCTGTAGACCGAAATTCGGCACGTTCGGCCAAGCCGCGCTGAGCTGCAAGGGAAGTCGCCGTCGTAACCGCCTGTTCGTGAACGTCAATGCCGACAACAGAACAGCCGGTGATAGCGGCGCTCCGCAGCGCCGGGCCTCCTGCTCCACAAGCAACATCGAGCAGGATCTTCCCAGGGGAAAGGTCGAGCCACTCCAGAAACCCGTCCTACTCGTCTGAAGTGAGCCAACTGTTTTGGCCAATATCCTCGCCAAAAGCTTCGCGACGGATCTGTGCGTACAGTTCCGTTTGAAAATTCTCGTAGTTGCCATTGTAGTGACCGGAGAGGGGCAACTAGTTGGATTTGCCCATCTGGACCTCCGCCCAAACCGACTTAGAGACCTTAGAGACTATGTTGCTCGTGATTTCGAAAGCGAAGAGAATTCTATGCTTTCTACGCGTCCCTTGAATCATCGTACCCATTCATCAACGGTTTAAGGAAGCCTCTTTTTATATCGAAGACGGTCGACAATTTCCGCGGGAGTCGTCGGCAAACAGGAAATGATTCGTCACTTCCGGATTGCCGTCACTCGGGCACGATCAGCTCGGCGAAACCTCCCAGACTGGACAAATCGATGATAGCGGTGCGGATGGCGCAGGAAGCCTGAGAGACTTCCCGGCGAAATACCTTTGTGAAACGCCCGTTGCGTGATATCTTCCACGCATTCCGGTAAATCCATCTCCGGCGGCCCCGCAGCACCCAACCCTGCAAACGGAGAAGGACATGGCAACAGAGGCCATCTTTGCGCCAGCATCCGGCCAACAGCCCACGTACAGACCTGTCAATCGAACTCTCGAACGCGTCTTTTACAGCGGCATGGCGATCCTGCTCTGCGTCTGCGTTTTCATCGGCTTCTCGCCAACTTACTTCCGGGCCGGCATGATCCGCGCGCCGCTTCCCAGCCCTATCCTTCACATCCATGGCGCGGTCTTCACCCTCTGGATGCTGCTATTCGTCGTCCAGGCCGCTCTCATCTCCGCTCGCCGCGTCAAATGGCATCGTTCCTTCGGCACCGTCGCATTCTGCCTTCCGCCCATCATGATCGTGCTGGGCGTAATCGCTGCCATCGACGCGCTTCATCGTGGAGTGAAGATCGGCCCGCTCGACCCCGCTGTCTCCGCTGCCATCCCACTGATCGGCATCGTCGGCTTCACCATCGTCATCTGCGCTTCCTGGCGCGCCCGGCGCAGGCCCGATGCGCACAAGCGTCTCATCCTGATCGCCACCATGGGTCTCGTTGCCGCAGCCTTCGGCCGCTTTCCTTGGGACCGCATCGGCCTTCCGCCCGCCGCTGGAGCCGTCACCGGCCTCGGCATCCTGCTTCTCATTCTCATCGTCTACGAACTCATCTCTATCCGCCGCATCCACCACTCCACCATGTGGGCCGGGCCGTTTGTCTTCGCGTCCGTAGCCCTCGCCGTCCCCATGGGAATGACGCCCGCCTGGCACGCCTTCGCCGCATTGCTCAATCGAACCATCGGGCCGCACATCTAGCAAGCAACACGAACCCGGCCCGGGGCTTCGCCGATCTCGGCGCGATAACTGGCAAGAAGCATCGAGTCGTCGCACAGCTTCTGCATTGTTCCGAGTGACGGTCAATCAAGATATTGATTCTCAGTTGACTAAAACAGGACTTCGCACGTCCTGAGGAGTTCAACCTGGTCTGTCAGTGAACGGCCAACTCCTGGATGGTCGGCAACTCGGAAACAATCCTGCCGACCGACGATTCGAACTTGGCGTCTTACGGGGTTATCGGAAACTTCAACCGAACTTGCCGAAAATCCGACTTTTCGGGAAGCGGGTCTTCGCGATATGCTCTATGGGTGCAACTGCACTCCCGTACTTCAGTCAGGTAAGGAGACGAGATGCGCATGACCACTACCACCGCGATCTTGCTTCTGGCAACGTGCTTTTTCCTTGGCATTGACTGCTGCTACTCTCAGGATCCATGCTCTGCTCGGTTCGTGAACCCGAAACCGAACGGGGATGGAATGCCATCCGCTCGCGTCATGGCGTAAGACGTCGTTCATGAATCTGCCAGATTGCATTAAACCTTCGACCAGCCGACTGTTTTAGTAGTTGTAACACTCCCGTCGAAGCTGAGCGTACGACGAGTGACGCGAAGCCAGCGAATCCAAATCGCTGGTGTTAAATTTCGATTGGAGCCCGACCAACTCAGCCCGTGGAACTCCTGACCTGACTAGCATTCGTGCCTGACAGCGGCAGAAAGATTCTTGGTAGCGCATAACATCCTGATATTGGTTCTCACACGATTTCCGATGTAACCGCATTGTCGCAGCATCCTGATCACTGCTGACAAACTCGACCTTCACGCCCGATCCTAACTGTGCGCGATAGAATTCGTCGTTGGGAACGTCCGGGGGAAGGAAGTTCCGGTCCTCAGCAAGATGCAGTATGTTTGAAAATAGCTGGCGGGTTCCAGCTCCGTTACAACCGTAGCGCTTGACAATCAACTCGCCGTCGTCAATCCCGAGTTGGTCCCCGTGGGCGTCCACCGTTATAGGTGCTGACATCATCGATCGGAGCATTCCGGTCGCATCGCTTGAAAAAGCTCGTTCATTGATCTTTTCGCGACTTTTGTTCTCATAGTAGGCCCAATAGGCCAGAATCGTAACCTCCACATGTGCGCTATCGAATTGCTGGCACGCATTCAAGATTTTGCTTAACGCTGAGCCAATGTAGTTCCGCGTTATTTCGTCGTCAGCGACGTTTTTCCGTTTGTCTGAGTAGACATGTCCTACAATGCTCGAAGCAAGAAAGTCAGGTGCATTCGGTGGAAGACTGTTCGGTCCGCGGCATAAGATCGGGCCGGTTCGGTAATATCGGGCCAGGGAATCTTAGGCTGAGCTACCAGCCTGCCGAAGATTTTTTGCGAATATTGGTGCCGCGTTGGGACAATAGAACCCTCTATGGGTGCCTGAGTCCAAAACCAGAGTCGCGATGTCAACACATAAAACCGCCCATTCATCCTTGCCCGTTGCCCCTGGCACTTCGATAAGTTGCCCGAGCCCGTTCGCACCTTGGGAGATCGAATCGGCGTAGTCGCGATTCACCACGCTGGTCTTACCTTTAGAGATCGCAGCCCGCAAACCGTTCAGAACCGTTCCTACCTGCAATTCGAGGTCGGTCTTACGGGGACCGGGAATACTTGCCGCTTGCTTGAAAGTTTCCGCTTCCCGTAAAACTTTCAAAACGAAACCGGAGTTCTCTTGAGCGGCACCTACTACCCTGCAGATGAGGACTCCCAGGATTACACAATGCCTGAGTACCCATAACGGCGGCGTGAGCGAAGCTGGACCACGCCATGAAGGCGATCAGGCTGCGACTCGCCAACGGGTTGCGCATTGCGAGAAGCAAAAAGACGCCGAGCGTGACGTAAAGGCTGAGCATCATAGACAACGCAGGCTCTCGCCGCATAAACATCGCCAAAGGAAAAACTAAAGCCAAGAAGAGCAATCCCACTAGCGCTAACACGATCTTCAAAGCCAGTTCTCGATTCATGTATGCCTCCCGAATACCGTGCAATCCCTGCTCGTCTCCGATTTCAAGCAACCCCAAACGGTTGAACAGTGTGATATGGAGTGTAGCTCGGTATGCAATCTTGAGTCGGACCTGTTAGACGATCGGCGCAAGAGCCATTTCACTCATATAGCCAGGAGGTTCAAAAATGGCCATGCCGAGAAGCGCTCACCATGAGGTCGCGCGCAATTAACTTCAACGAACCAGATTGTTCGGCATATCGTCGAGCCCAGGAAGGCAACGTATGAGCCACAAGGTATTGATCACGGGCGCTGCCTCTGCCTATCAGCGTCGTGTTTTTTCATCTACATGCGACACAACTTTACTCGCGAGCT
>JAOAPF010000170.1 GCA_025462755.1 Edaphobacter sp. | reverse complement strand
GCCCTATGGTCTGGGTCCAAAGGACGTCGTCGGCCCGATCGTGTCTGCGGTTGGTACCGTGGTATCGGTGGCGTTTGCCTGTTGGAATGTACAGTTGGCGAAGAGCAATGCGAATCGTTCCATTTATATCGATGGGCAGAAGTTTTTAATCGAAGTTGAGACTGCAAGGAGAAAGGGAGGTCACATGGAATGCGCTTTATGTGCTCTCGAGTAATGGATGCATGAATGCGATCAGGTGTTGGATTGGCGACTCGCTGCGGTCGCCTGCGTTGCCTGCTCTGGCTTTCAATCTAAACGTTTTCGACGAATTGCGGGGTAAACGTCCCTGCTATTCTCTAAAGTGTCTGAGCTGAGAGGTTACGCGCGCTCGGGAAATTCCAAGGCAGACCAATTCCTGGAAGTGGTGATGGATGGTAGAGCCGGTTGCGGGGATGAGTTTGTCTGTTTTTACGGGTTTGATTCTCTGGTCGCCGCAGGGCAGCCTTACCGACTTCAATTAGGCCTACGATGATGCTCGTTGCAATTGATACTGGCGGCACTTTCACGGACTGTGTGTATCTGCGGGACGGGAAGTTTGTCGTGTTGAAAGTTTTCTCTACGCCCCAAGACCCCGCCATGGCGGTTCTGAATGGGTTGCGGCAGATCGCCGCAGGCCCGGAGGTTATGGTTCGCCACGGAACAACGGTGGCGACAAATACGATGCTGGAACGCAAAGGGGCGCGTGTCGCCTTCGTGACGACGAAGGGTTTCGAGGATACGATTGCCATTGGCCGACAGGCGCGACCGAAGCTTTATGACTGGTTCCAGCCTGCTCCGGAGTGCCTGGTGCGGGAGGGGCTTCGATTTGGAATAACGGAACGGACCAGCGCGGAGGGCGATGTGGTCCGCGAGGTCGACGCGACGGAGTTGGATGAGCTGGTATCCGTGATTCAGAAAGCTGACGTCGATGCAGTGGCGATCTCGCTTTTGTTCTCTTTTGCGAACTCCAAAAATGAGAGAGAGGTGGCTGCCGCGCTGGCGCGGCTAGGGCTGCCGTTGTCGATTTCGCACCGCATCCTTCCTGAGTTCCGTGAGTATGAACGGGCATCTACTGTGGTGGTCAATGCGTATCTTGCTCCGAAGATGGGAACGTATTTGGCGAGCCTGGCGCAGAGCGTGGAGAGCGAATATGAGAGGTCGCGCCTGGAGGTGATGCAATCGTCGGGAGGCATTATTTCTGCGAAGCTGGCGGCCGCCGAGCCGGTGAGGACTGTTCTCTCGGGACCCGCGGGTGGCGTGATCGGGGCCTACAAGCTGGCGACACTTGCTGGTTTTGATCGCATCATAGGCTTCGACATGGGTGGTACTTCTACGGATGTATGTCTTGTCGATGTGAGCGCAGGTGGGTTGCACATCAGCAATGAGTCGGTGGTGTCGGGGATTCCGATTGGCGTTCCGATGCTGGATATCCACACCGCTGGCGCGGGAGGTGGATCGATTGCACGCTTTGATGCGGGGGGTATGCTGCGTGTGGGTCCGGAGTCCGCGGGGTCGATGCCGGGGCCAATCTGCTTCGGTCGAGGGGAGCAGCCGACGGTAACCGACGCAAACCTCGCGCTGGGGCGATTGGACACAGAGCGTTTTCTCGGTGGGTCGGTGAGGTTGGATTATGAGCGCATGATGCAGTGGATGGAGAAGGCGAAGGGCTCGATTGCGACGGTGGAGGATTTTGCCGCGGGCATTCTGCAGGTGATTGAGACTTCCATGGCCAAAGCGATACGCGTTATTTCAGTGGAACGCGGCTACGATCCGCGCGACTTCACGCTGGTGGCCTTCGGCGGAGGAGGACCACTGCATGCGTGTTCGCTGGCGCATGTTTTGCGGGTGCCGCGCGTTCTTGTCCCCGCTTTGCCCGGGGCACTGTCGGCGGTGGGAATTCTCTTGGCCGATACGATGCGGGAATATTCGCGTACGGTGATGCTTCCGATCGATGCGTCGTTTGAGGGAGTCTTTGCCGAATTGGAGGAGTTGGGAGCGGAAGAGTTTCGAGTGGAGAACCTGACCGGGCAATCATTTCGATCGGTGGATTTGCGCTACAGGGGCCAGGGGTATGAGTTGAATGTGCCGTTTGGTCCCGAGATGGCGGTTCAATTTCATGACCTGCATCAGCGCCGCTATGGATTTGGGAACGAGACGCGAGCTCTTGAAGTGGTGAATGTGCGTGTGCGAATGGTGAGCGCTGCCGAAGCCTTCGAGCCTGTCGCGCAGCCTCTGCAAGAGGGCGATGGGATGCATGCGCTGACTGGAACGCGGCCGGTTTACTTTGACGGTGCATTTCAGGAGACACGTGTCTATGATCGCGAACTGCTTCGTCCGGGAGACACATTTGCTGGGCCTGCGATTGTCTCCGAATATAGCTCTGCGACGATATTGCCTCCGGGAGACGTTCTGCGCGTGGATGGCATGAGCAATCTGGTTATCGAGGTGCATTGATGGAGCGGATCAAAGATGTTCCGAACGATATTCAAGACCCCATCGAACTGGCGATCTTTCAAAGCAGCATCCATTCGATTGCCGAAGAGATGGGTGCAGCGCTGCGGCGCACATCTATCTCGCCAAACATAAAGGAGAGGCGCGACTATTCCTGCGCGCTCTTTGATGGCCTAGAGCGCGTGATCGCGATGGGGGACCACATGCCGGTTCATTTGGGCGCGATGCCCATGTCGGTAAAGGCGGTGGTGGATTCCATGGTGCTGGAAGAAGGCGATGTTGCGATTTTGAATGATCCGTACGCGGGAGGAACGCATCTGCCGGATATCACTCTGGTGCTCCCGATCTTTATTGGCGCCGGCAGCAAGCCTGCGTTCTATGCGGCATCGCGCGCCCACCATGCAGATGTCGGGGGAATGTATGCAGGGTCGATGGGCCCAGCACAAGAGATATATCAGGAAGGCATTCGTATTCCCCCGATTCACTTGATTCGCAAAGGCGAGATGTGCGGAGACATTCTGGCGCTGTTTTTGGCCAATGTGAGAACGCCGGTGGAGCGCGAGGGAGATCTGGCGGCGCAGATCGGCGCATGTCGCGTGGGCGAGCGCAGGATCAAGGAAGTTGTCGCGAAGTTTGGTCTGACGAAAGTGAATGGCCTGGTTGAGGAACTGCTGGCTTACTCGGAACGACTGATGCGCGCGGAGCTGCGCAAGATGCCTGCAGGGGTGTTTGAGGGGGAAGACTATCTCGATGGCGATGGAGTCACAGACGATCCGATTCGCATTGCAGTTGCGATCAGGTTCAATCCGTCGGAGGGGTCAGCGGAGATTGACTTCGCAGGATCGTCGCCGCAGGTGAGGGGAAGTGTGAATGCCGTCTTTCCGATTACCTACTCCGCTTGCTTCTATATGCTGCGTTGTCTGCTGGGAGAAGATGCCCCGGCCACTGCGGGATTGATGAATTCGGTCAAGGTTTTCGCGCCCAAGGGAACAATCGTGAACGCGCAACTGCCTGCGCCTGTGGCAGGTGGCAACGTGGAGACGAGCCAACGCATCGTGGATACATTGCTGCGCGCGCTGGCACGGGCGGCGCCGGACCGCGTCCCTGCCGCAAGCTACGGGACGATGAGCAATCTGACGGTAGGCGGAGTAGACCATCGCACCAACGCTCCCTTCACTTACTATGAAACCACTGCAGGCGGCATGGGCGCTCGCCCCAACATGAATGGGATCGATGGCATACACTGCCACATGACCAACTCGCTGAACACTCCAATCGAAGCGCTGGAGTATGCGTATCCGTTCCGTGTGCGGTCGTATGGGTATCGGCGAGGATCGGGTGGAAGAGGAGCGTTTCGCGGTGGAGACGGCCTGTTGCGTGAAATCGAACTCCTCGTGCCCGCGCAGGTAACTTTTCTTTGCGATCGGAGGAAGTTCTCTCCTTACGGGCTTGCAGGTGGGGAGAATGGAGCGACAGGAAGATCGATGCTTATCCATTCGTATGGAGGCGCAACGGAACTGCCGGCCAAGGGCACCCTGCATGTCGGCAAGAATGATTTGATTCGCATGGAGACGCCGGGTGGCGGTGGATGGGGCGTGCCAGCAACAAAGAAGTAGAAGAGAGAAAGTTGCGGGATGAATGAGTGGTTCAGAACTTCAACACGGAGTAGAAACGGTTAACAAGGCCTGGATCACTCAGCTCAATGTCAATGAGCGATCCACCTTGGCTGCAACGTTCGCGGGTTGGATGCTGGACGGGATGGACGTCATGGTCTACAGCCTGGTGCTGCCGACGCTGATCTCTCTTTGGCACATCAGCAAGGGCGAGGCTGGATTGCTGGGAACTTCTGCGCTTCTATTGTCGTCGTTGGGAGGTTGGCTCGCGGGACTTGCCGCGGATCGATATGGGCGGGTGAAGGTTCTGCAACTCACGATCCTCTGGTTCGCGTTCTTTACGTTTCTTAGCGGATTTGCAAACGGCTTTACGCAGCTCCTGATCTGCCGGGGCTTGCAGGGTCTGGGATTTGGTGGGGAGTGGGCGGTGGGTTCGGTGCTGATTGGCGAAACGATTCGCGGCCAATACCGCGGCCGGGCTGTCGGAACAGTGCAGGGCGGTTGGGCGATAGGGTGGGGAATCTCTGCTTTGTTCTATACGCTTTTTTTCGCCGTATTGCCGCCATGGCTGGCGTGGCGCGCCATGTTCTGGGTGGGCCTTCTGCCAGCTTTGCTGGCTGTGTGGATTCGCAGCCATGTCTCGGAATCTGACGTGTTTGAGCGCAATCTTGCGGCGAAGAAGGCAAAATCTTCCACTCATTTTCTTCGAATATTCTCCCCTGTTCTACTCAGGACAACGCTGCTTACGTCACTCGTGGCCCTGGGTGCGCAGGGTGGCTATCATGCAATTACCACTTGGCTGCCGCTCTATTTGAATGCGCGAGGCCTTTCCGTGACCCACACGGGTGGATATTTATTGGTGGTGATTGCAGGGTCGTTCGCCGGATATCTGACAGCAGCACACCTGGCCGACAGAATCGGGCGCAAGTTGACGCTTATCCTCTTCGCAGTCCTATCGTTTACGACGGTTTTGCTCTACACCGTACTGCCCATTAGTGATCACGTACTGTTGTTTCTCGGCTTTCCTCTTGGATTTTTTCCTTCCGGCGCGTTCAGTCCGATGGGGGCTTTTTTTACAGAGCTTTTTCCGACCTCGGTGCGTGGCTCGGGACAGGGGTTCGCGTACAACCTCGGACGTGGGGTAGGAGCCTTGTTTCCGGCGCTGGTCGGCTACTTCAGCGCACATATGCAGCTCGGGAAAGCGATCGCTGTCTTTGCGGTATCTGCTTATCTACTGATGGGTCTCGGTGTTTTGCTGTTACCTGAAACGCGTGGAATGGAATTGTCCGAGTGACGGATTGGTCGTCTGAAAACAAAGTCGATTTGCTGGGGTCGCGGACTCTGAGTGGCGCAATGCGTGCTGCTGGATGTAAAGTGGGGATATTGAGTACGGCTGCGATTCGCAGCCTTTTGATCAACCGACTTCGTAATTCAAACATCTGAAAGGCCGTTCCCATGACAGATGGTCCCAAGACTACGTTTTCCCGTCGCGGATTTCTGAAGGGCGCTGGTGTCACTGCCGCTACGACCGTCATCGAGTCCGCAAATGCACTGGCCCGCGAGACGAAAGACGCCTTGCATCACGATCGGACGGTTGGCCCGGACGCTGTCACGGTGAAACTGGATATCAACGGGCATGAGCATTCGGTTACGATCGAGCCGCGTTATACGCTGGCCGAAACACTGCGCGACAACCTGAACCTGACTGGAACCAAGGTTGTCTGCGACCGTGGGTCGTGTTCAGCGTGTACGGTGTGGATCGACAAGACCCCGGCGCTTGCGTGCATGACCCTGGCTATCGATACGATCGGTCGCCGCATTACGACAATTGAAGGCCTGTCGCACGGCGATACGATGCACGCGGTCCAAGCTGCTTTCGTGAAGCACGATGCGATGCAATGCGGTTTTTGCACACCGGGCATGGTGATGAGCTGCGCGGCGTTGCTGGATCGCAATTCAAACCCGAAGCTGGACGACGTGAAGCATGCTGTCAGCGGGAATCTGTGCCGCTGCGGAACCTACCCGAAGATCTTCGCTGCGACGCTTGACGTTGCGCAACAACGCCGACAAGCCGCCGGTCTGGTCGCGCTTGTCGCGGAAAGGGAGGCATAGGATGGCGTTCAACTCAGATAGCGCGAAGCCGGAGACCGCCACTCGCACGGAAAGTTTCGTGTGGGGCATCCCTCAAAATGGACTGCAACACAAAGAGCGGCAGGTTGCGCAGGATGAGCCGCCTCCGCTGCCTGCAAACGCAGAATTGACCTACATCGGCAAGCCCACGGAACGATACGACGGGCCGGCTAAGGCGATGGGCAAAGGCAAATATACGGCGGACGTCAATTTACCCGGCATGCTGTATGCGCGGCTGGTTGATGCGACGATTCCCCACGGCCGCATTGTCTCGATCGACACGAGCGCGGCCGAAAAGGTGCCTGGCGTCCGTGCGGTGCATGTTATCGAGCATGTCTATGGCGTCGCGGAGCTTCGCGACCCCAAGATGGAGACGCCTTCGCGGTATCCGATGGTTCGCTACGCCGGGCAGCCGGTTGCGGGCGTGGCTGCTATCTCGCAACAGATCGCAAATGACGCGGCCGCTCTGGTGAAGGTGCAGTACGACACGATGCCATTTGTCGTCGACCGCTCCGACGCGCGCAGTGACGATGCTCCCATGGTCTTCCCTGGACCGGCTGATGCCGCTGGCAGCGCAGGTGGCGGAGGAGGACCGAAGGGCGTTCCACAGA
Source organism: Edaphobacter sp. (assembly GCA_025462755.1). GTDB lineage: Bacteria > Acidobacteriota > Terriglobia > Terriglobales > Acidobacteriaceae > Edaphobacter. Next base: position 20,033 of record JAOAPF010000170.1, on the reverse strand, counting down.
AGGGCAATGTCCACGGACCGCAGCAAAAGAAGATCGGCGATACCGACAAAGGATTTTCTGAAGCGGATGTGATCGTTGAGGGTGAGTACTTCACCCAGGTGCAGACACACTCCGCGCTTGAAACCCATGGTTTCGTTGTGGATTGGAAGCCGGACGAGGTGACGGTTTACGCCTCAACTCAAGGCACGTCGAGCGTTCGCAACGAGTTTGCCGACGTCTTCAAGCTGCCCAAGAGCAAGGTTCGTGTGATCACAGAGTACATGGGCGGCGGCTTCGGAGCGAAGTTCGGGGCAGGCAATGAAGGCGTGGTGGCAGCGAACCTGTCGCGCAAGGCGAATGCTCCAGTCAAACTGATGCTCGACCGGCGGCAAGAGCATATTGTCTGCAACCGGCCGGATTCGCATCAGAAGCTGAAGATCGGGGCGAAACAGGATGGGACGCTGACTGCGATCGCGCTGACGAGCTACGGTACGGCGGGGGTAGGTACGGGAGCCGGCACGGCTGGGCCTGCGACCAACATGTATAAGTGCCCGAACCTGCTGACCGAGGAGTACGACGTCTTTGTCAACGCGGGCCCGGGGGCTGCGTTTCGTGCGCCTGGCCATCCGCAGGGCTGCTTCGCGTTTGAACAGACTATCGACGATCTCGCGGCTAAGCTCAACATGGATCCGCTGACGCTGCGCGAAAAGATCGACGAGAATCCGGCTCGCAAGGTCGAGCGGCAGCTCATTCTCGAGCGCACCAACTGGCGCAATCGCAAACCTGCCGGCTCTGATACGGGACCAGTCAAGCGCGGTATGGGCATTGCGCAGTCTGTCTGGTATCGCTTCGTCAATATGAATTCGTCGTGCGAAGTGCGTGTGTCGCGCGATGGCTCTGTTGAACTGATGTCGGCAGTGCAGGATCTGGGGACCGGCACCAAGACCATGCTCGCTGTGATCGTTGCGGAAGAATTCGGCATTCCTCCTGCCAGCGTTGGCATTCGGATCGGCGACACTCGTTTCCCGATCGGACCTGATTCGGGCGGCAGCGTTACTGCTGGTTCGATCACGCCTGCGGCCCGCAACGCAGCGTATCAGGCAAAACAGAAGCTATTCGTCGCGGTTGCTCCGCAGCTGGGTACTACTTCCGACAACCTTACTCTGCGAAACGGCCGCGTCGTCTTTAAGAACGATGCTTCTCGTTCATTTTCGCTCAAACAGGCAACTGCGAAGCTGCCCACGGACCAGATTTCTGCACAGTCAACTCGTGTCGCCGAATACGCGAAGGAGCGGATCACTTACGGCGGAGTCGATTATGTGGAACTCGCCGTCGATACTGAGACGGGACGCGTGCATATCGAGAAGGTCTTTGGCGCTCACGATTGCGGGCGTCCCATTAACCCGACCGGAGTCATCAGCCAGATCAATGGCGGCATTCTGCAGGGGATCTCTTACGCGCTCTTTGAGCAGCGCATTATGGACCGGAACGCTGGCTACATGTTGAATGCAAATCTTGAAAACTACAAGATTCTGGGTGCCCGGGAAGTGCCGGAGATCGAAGTCGTTCTGGTGGAAAACTACATTGCGCAAAGCTCAACCGATGCTGCAGGCATTGGCGAATCTGCGGGCATCATCACACTTGCGGCGGCCATCGGGAATGCCTTCTACAACGCCACTGGAGTCCGCATGCGCAAGATTCCGATGACTCCGGCAAACGTACTCAGCGCGCTAGGAAAAGTGCAGGAGGTGCAGGCATGAACAAGTTTGCGTTCGTCGATTGCAAGACGGTGGACGAAGCTCTTGGCCAGCTCGACAACGGCGCCACCGTCAAGGCAGGCGGCATCGATCTGCTCGACTTGATGAAGGATGGCATTGTTACGCCGCCAAAGCTTGTTAATATCCGAAACGTCAGCAGCCTTCACGGGATCACCGCAGGTGCGGATGGTTTGCATCTCGGACCGCTGTCGACCCTGAGCGAGATTGCTGCGCATCCGGAGATTCAGAAGAGCTACACGGCGTTGGCGGATGCGGCTGGTCATGCGGCGACTCCACAGGTGCGCAATATGGCAACGCTGGGCGGAAACATCATGCAGCGCCCACGCTGCTGGTACTTTCGATCGAGCGACTTCGATTGCAAGAAGAAGAGCGGCGGCAGTGATGATTGTCACGCGCATACTGGCGAGAATCAGTATCACGCCATTATGAACAATAGTACCTGTGCGATGGTGCATCCCTCTTCCACCGCCGTGCCGTTGCTCGCGATGAATGCGCAGGTGGAACTCACATCGAAGCGAGGCAAGCGCACCGTAGCCATGAGCGACTTCTACGTACCACCCGAGAAGAGTCTCATCAACGAAACCGTTGTCCAGCCGGGCGAACTTATCACTGGTGTGTTCGTGCCCACGCCGGAGCCTGGCACACGGTCCGCCTATCAGAAATATGGGGAGAAGGAGAGCTTCGATTGGCCACTTGCAGATGCCGGCGTCGTACTCGTTATGGACGGCACGCACTGCCGCAAGGCATGGATCGCCCTTGGCGTCGCCGCTCCTACGCCTATTCGTTCCGCTGCGGCTGAGGCTGTGTTGACGGGCAAAACAATCGATGAGGCTACCGCTCGTGCAGCCGCAAGTGCCGCCATGCAGGGCGCAACGCCGCTCTCGCAAAATGGATTCAAGACTCAACTTTTCCAGACCGCGATCTATCGCACCGTGTTGCTCGCAGCCGGGCAGATGAAGCGCGATCCAAGCTCCATCGGCTAAGGAGATTCGATATGACGACTTCCCTTGTGCAGCTCCATTGCGCCTCACTTCGCAGCAAGTCCGCCTACGCCGCCTTTGGCGACTTTCATGAGGAGCATGCCGACCTGATGGGTGCCACCACTACCTACTGGTGTCTCAAAACCATGAGTAAGGCAGGCCCAGACGACCACTACGTCCATCGTTCGATTTGCCAGGAAGGGCGACCTTGCTGGGAAAGCTGCGATAAGGCAGAGTAGAGTTAGTCGACGGTTCTTATTTCCCGGCCACCAAGTCTTGTCTTCTACTTCGTAGCGGTCAATCCAACCTTTTGTGCGGTCAAAAACTCTCGCGCATGAGTCATCTGCGGCAGATCCGGATTTCCTTGCTTCCAGGCATCGACAAACTGCGCATATTCCTTGGCAGCTGTTGCTTCATTCCCTGCAGCTTCGCTGCTCCGGGCCATCCCGAACAGGGGAAATCCAGACTTCGGTCTTTCGGTCAGCGCTGCCTCGTATGCTTTATGGGCGTCCGAATAGTCGCCGGCGCGCATTAATGCTGAGCCTTCAGTCTCGCCGACCGGGCGAATGTAAGTCGGCGGCTCGCGATAGCCCAAGGCCTTTTCTTCTTGTGCTGCCTGGGCAAACAGGGATTTTGCTTCCGGCAGGTGTTTCTGCTCTGCGAGAATTGCTGCCCTCAACTCCAAGGACATGATCGAAAGACTCGAGAGCAAAGGGGCAGCCTGTGCATCCGGCAACACCGGGCTCATCACCGGCGTCTTTGGTGCTTCTTTCTTCTTTTTGGGCGCATCCTTCACTCGCTGCGACATGTGCCAGAGCTCGACGTCCAATTTCACCGAAGCATTTTGCGCTGCAGTGAGATCGCCCATCTGGACCGCCTGCATTCCGACCGCGAACTCCGTCAATTGCCCAGCCAGGAACTTCAGATTTTCCAGTTTGTCAGCCGGTTTGGCCGTCTCGAGCATCTTTAGCACTGCCGCCCAGTTGCCAGTCCGCAGTGCTACCGGAAGCCCTGGGTCCAGTCGGGCGTAGCCATCTCGCGGTGACCCTATGTACAGCGTTTCCGTCAACTCCCCGCGTGCACCAGATAGTTTGCCGGAAAGCTTCGTCGCTTGTTCGAGCTTTCCCTCTTCCATCAAATTTGCGATCCCATACATCAGGTTGTGAACATAGTTCCAATCATCGTCAACACCCACCCGCTGATCTCGCATGTACTTTTCGTCCACCGCAGTCGACTCGGCAAACCAGTGCTCCGCCTGCGCATAGTCACCCACACGATAGAAGATGTGGCCCGGCATGTGAACCATATGCCCGGCGACCGGCGCCAGACTGGCAAGCACGGTCGCGCTCTCAAGCGCTTGTTCGGGCTGTGAGCTGGCCTCCACCGCATGAATCCAGTAGTGATTCGCCGCAGAATCGTTAGGGGCAACTTTCAGGACCTCCTGCAGGATTGCGATCGACTCTGTTGTGCCCTTCTTCGGCTTCCCTGCATCGTCGTACCCGTCGCGAAGACTGTTCGACAGGAAGATCTTTGCCTGCAGATCCGCTGGGTACTCTTTCACCAGCTGCCGCCATACGACAATCTCTTTCTGGTTGTCCGATCGGTCTTCGTCGCCCGCCGTCTTTGCTGCATCGCTCCCGGCGACTGCCGCCTCAATGTAAAGCTGCTCTGCCTTACCCGCATGATCCTTCAGCTTCACAGCACTTGCCAGCGCGTCGTCAGAGTACGCGGTCCCCATGCTGTGCCGGAAGATCAAGGCCTGATAGAGGCCCCAGTAGCACATCGCACAAGTCGGATCGGCGCGGATAGATTGCTCAAATGCCCGCTCCGACTCATAGTCCCAGAAGTCGTGCAGCAGATTTAACCCTTGGTCGAACCACATCTGCGCTTCAGGAGTTGCTGTAATCGCCAGATGACTGTTTCCGATTCCCGTCAACTTCAACGGCGCCGGCAGCTTCTCGGGAGGAGGAATCTCCTTCATGGAATTTCCCATGTCGTGTCCCGACATGTTCATCTGCGGGACTGCCAAGGTTGAACTCATTGCGAGCGTTAGCAAGGCACCCGCTAGTGACCGGCAGCGGCAACGCAAGACACGGTGAAAAGATGGAAAGCGAACATACCGAAACATGATCAAAGCCTTCTTTCGGCCATCGCCACGCGTAACTATGGTTGGCGAAGACCAGACTCTCACGTATCGGTGCCAAACTGCTACTCCTATCTTCCAGCCCGGATTTTTGAGGACGTCAGCGAAGCGCTGCTACGCTAATCGTGCATCCAGCACACTGCTTCCGGTTGACATCCTTCAAGAGGGACTCCGCCGTGGCCTTTATCCTGGCTGCTTCCGCATGGGAGCCTGTCGCTTCAAGCACGCGCGAATACGCTAGCTCGGCTACAAGGTACCGCGGGTTCTCGCGGCTTAGTGTACGATTGAGGACTGCAACACCACGCCTCATCTCTTCCAGCGCCGACGTTAACTGGCCTGCTTCAGCATGGACCGTTCCCAGAAGTAGATAGTCCCATCCTGTAAAGGGATGTTCTTCCCCGTGGAACCTCCTCGACAGATCGAGCGCTTGCCGATATCTCATCGCGCTCATTGCCAGGTCGCCATCGAGCTGCGCCTTCCATCCTTGCAGCGAAGCGATCGCTATCCGATCATCGTCATCCAGGTCGTTCGCCAACTTCGCCTCTTTCACCGCCCGCTCCAGGTATTTGCTGCCCATGGCAACCTTCTTCTGGCTGAACGCGATTCCTGCAAGATCGCCGGATGATCGTGTAATACCTCCATGGTCATCAATCCTCTCGTATAGACCAAGAGCCTTCGTCCGCAGCTTTTCCGCGACGTCTAACTGACCGGTCGCCACGTAGAGCGCGCCAAAGTCATTCAGCGCCATCGCATAGTCCGGGATGTTATTCGGCAAGCCCTCCAAAATGCGAAGCGATTCCTCATAGGCGTGTTGTGAAAGCGCAAACTCTCCCAGGTCTTCATAAGCGAGCCCCAGAATGTTCCAGATCTTACCGGAGCCAAGTAAATCCAGAGAGTTGGAGTCCAAAAGCGCGCGGAGTTCAACGACGGCAGGAGAGGGTTTGCCTTCTTTCACCAGCGCAAACGCCGAGGTAAGCCGTTTCGCCGGGTCTATCTGCGCCAACAGTGGCCAAGCAGTAAGCAAGACTAGAATCACCAACAAGACTCGTGGACGTAGGTCGAATTTCGCGTTCATGACAGTTCTCAGGCTTGCATCGGTTCACAACTGCCTCGCCGAACGCACAGCCATCCTTTCCCTTTGAGATTGACGCCCTCTGGAATGCAGCCAGAGTTCTACTGCGATGGTGTTAATGGAAAAGCCAATCCAAAATGCGACGCCGAAGAACTGCCGCGGTTCTAGGTGTGTCAATCGACTGGTAGCAAAAAAAATGCCCATCACCGGCCGCGTTGTGGCAATGCCGAGCAGTATCCCAACAGCTCGTGTTATCCAACGCCGCTTCAGCAGATGCTCGCCGCGGCGCATATATCTATAGGCACGCGCCAGCGAAAGCAGAAACAGGGTATTGAAGAGAAGCACTGCGGAGCGTTCTACCCACCCGCCAATTGAGTAGGTGTTCATGGCGTAGGCGGTGACGCTGACCACTGCTCCAAGCGGAAACAGCAACCGTTCTGCCCATAAAGCTTCGGTACGGCGGAGAAACACAAATGGAGTCAGCAGAACAAACGCCATCGCAGGCACAATGTGGGCAATCGTCAGGGCAGCGTGCGATGCAAATGCCTCGTCCAGCGCAGCCAGCTGTGGTGGCGCAGACTGGGACGGATGGATGATCGCGACCAGCCTACGCACGACGACGGCAACCGAAATTGCAATGCTGATCCAGAATCCTGTCAGCAGCCAGAGCGGAGCTGCAGCCCTGCCGGCGAGAGGCTTGCTGTCGTTGCTGGTGACTGAAGTCTGCATAGGGTTACCCTGTGTTTCCCGACTAAACTGCTTGGGGTTCGTGCCTGCGGGGACCTCCCCAGAAATCAGTTGTCTGTCATTCGCCACCGCTTTCGATCCTGGCGGCAACATGATCCAGCCCCGAGTGCCACTTCATTTGGAGTTCATCGGCTTTGGTGCGCTGCTCGGGATTCAGAACAGTGGTGTAGATCTTCGACTTCAACCGCTCCTTCTCGACCAGCAGCTTTGCAATGGTTGCGCCCTGACGGGCTGCAATCGCCTGAACCTTGCCATCATCAAAGCTCCCTTGCGCCGTCACGGAGACCATCTCTTTGCCTTCCGAAGCCAACTCCCGAAGGAGCGATGCAACCGTCGGCCGCTCTGCCTTCCACATCGACTTGACCTGCGACTTCTGCGCATTACTGAGATTTAGTTCGTGCGCAACGTAGCCGAGAGGACCATGATGCCTCCCACCCCATCTTCCCCAACCACGCCGTCCTGAGCCGTCAGCCCGCGCAACGATTATGCCTGTCGCAATTAATAGCAACGCCACACCCGACCAGATCATGATTCGCTTCATAACAACCTCTTCTTGACTGCATCTCAATTTCAGCATCGGAGACCGCAGCGTGCGATAAAGATTGGTTAAGCGAGGTAAAGTTTTGTAAAGGCTGCTTTGTCAGTTGAGGGATGATCTAGTATCGAGTCGGAGGCGGCTGGCGGCAGAGAATGGATCGCGTTCTCATCGTCGATGATGATGTCGAGCTGTGCAAACTGCTCGCGGAGCGCCTTAGCACTGAGGGGTTCGCGATCGAAGCCGTGCACGGCGGACCGCGCGGGCTTGAACGTGCGCTCTCCGGAGAACATGCTCTTGTCGTCCTCGATCTCATGCTGCCGGGTATGGGAGGTCTAGATATTCTGCGAAGGCTGCGCACTCAGTCTGCGGTTCCGGTGCTGATTCTGACCGCGCGTGGAGAAGATGTCGAGCGAATCCTGGGTCTGGAGATCGGAGCGGACGATTACTTGCCGAAGCCGTTCAACCCACGTGAGCTCATTGCCCGAATTCGCGCCATCCTGCGCCGGAGTGCCCAAGTTGCCACCTCGGCGGTCCCACTGATTGCAGGCGATCTTCGCCTCGATCCTGTAGCGCGTGAGGTCTGGCTGAACGACACACTGCTGGATCTGACCAGTGTGGAGTTCGCGTTGCTGGAGACCCTCCTGCGCGCTGCGGGACGAATTCTCACACGCGAGCAACTCACCGAAAGCGTCCTCGGCCGGAAGCTTGGGCCCTTCGATCGAGTGATCGACGTTCACGTCAGCAACGTGCGCAGAAAGCTGGGGCCAGCGCAGGGTGGTGAGCGGATCAAGGCTGTGCGCGGAAGCGGCTATCTTTTTGTAGCGCGGTCGGAGGCGAAATGAGGCTGACGATCCGCAGCCTCTTCCTCAAAATCTTCCTCTGGTTCTGGGCTACGGTCATCGCCACCGGTATTGCGTTGATCCTCACATTCCTTCTCGAGCCGGGCAGCGTGCCTTCGCGGTGGCATGCAACTTTACTGGACACAGCACGTTATTCCGGGGCGATCGCCGTCGAGGAAGCTGAGCGAGGGGGCATCCCTGCGGCATCAGCCTACAACGAGCGGATCGAGCGTGAGACGCGCCTGCGGGCCTGCCTGTTCGATTCGGCAGGAGGCCTGATCGCCGGCAGCGATTGCGGGAGTTTTCAGAACATGGTTTCGCATGTAACGGTTTCGAGTCCATCAAGTTTCAGCATGAGATACGGCATCGCCCGCGTGGCCTTGATGTTGCAGGGCAGCAGCGGCCGCGAGTACGTCTTTGCTACTGAGCTCCCGGCCGGACCTCGCGCCGCGCTCGGCATCAATCGAGCCTCGATTGCGTTGAAGTGGGGAATAGCTCTTCTGGTCTCAGGTTTCATCTGCTACCTGCTTACACGTTATCTCACCGCGCCGATCCTGCTGCTGCGCACGGCGTCGCAGCAGCTCGCGGCTGGCGATCTGAGCACTCGAGCCGCTGCAGGAATAGAGCGCCGCCATGATGAACTGGGAGACCTTGTGCGCGACTTCAACGCCATGGCTTCCCGGATCGAAGAGCTTGTCTCCCGACAACGTCAGCTTATCTCCGACGTCTCCCATGAACTGCGTTCGCCACTGGCTCGGCTGTATGTGGCGCTCGATCTAGCGCGCGAGAGAAAAGGCGACGATCCTGCCTTCGATCGCATGGAGAAGGACATCGGGCTCCTCAACGAGATGATTGGGCGTCTGCTTGTGGTTGCCAGACTCGACTCGTCCGCTCCGCTGGTGCCAATGGCGTCAGTGAATCTGACCGAGATTGTTTCTCAGATTGTTCGCGATGCCGACTTCGAATCGCGCGAACGAAACGGCAATGTAAAGCTAACTGTGCATGAGCAATTCTTCGTACAGGGCGATGCGAAGCTGCTGCATAGCGCTATTGAAAATCTTGTTCGCAATGCGATTGCCTACACTGATCCAGGCACGTCGGTCGACGTCCTGCTGCAGTTTGAACGCAGATCGAATGCATCGTTCGCCCGCCTTACTGTTCGCGATTATGGGCCGGGAGTTCCCGAGTCAGAGCTCGCTAGAATCTTTCAACCCTTCTATCGCGTGTCGGATGCTCGTGATCGCCAGTCTGGGGGTGCCGGTCTCGGCTTGGCGATAGCGGAGCGGGTGATTCGGGTTCACGGCGGAACGATTCGCGCAGAGAACGTCACGCCGCGGGGTCTCCAGGTAGAGATCCTCCTGCCTCACCTGTCGTTGAATTCACTAGATTCTTCATTGACTGATTAAAGGGTCGCGTCTAGACCAGCCACCACACCACACCCCAACTATTTGGCAGTCGGAGTAGGCACCGGGTTGCGCGGCAGCATCTCCGGCCGCGTCGCCGTGTTGAAGACGAACCACGCCTCGAGGGCCGCACCCTGCATCACATCTCCGACTTGAACGCGGTCGTAGAGATCCATGTTGGAGTGGTGGGTTCGGCTGCCGTACTCCAGCGGATCCTGCATGAAACCATATCCGTTGAGGCCGATCCAACTGAAGGAGGTAGAGTCTGTTCCGCCGGGCTCGCGAGTGGGTGGAGCGGTGGCTCCGATAACAGCGGTGATCTCGAGGTCTTTGACCGGCGCGATCCACTGCTCAAAGATGGCTTTGGTAAGCAGGTTGCCGTTGGCGGAGACACCGCGGAAACGTCCGCTGCCAGAATCGTCGTTGAAGTAAGCATCGAGTTTGGTGAACTCCGGAGTCAGCTTCATCGTGTCGCGCGGGGCGAAATGTTGCTGCACATAGAACTTCGATCCGAGCAGGCCCTCTTCTTCTCCTCCCCACAACGCGATGCGAACGGTGCGATCCATGGGCTTGCGCAGTGTCGTAAGAATACGGATGGCTTCAATAGCGACTGACGAGCCGGTGCCGTTGTCGGTGGCGCCAGTGCCGCCCTGCCAGGAGTCGAGGTGGCCGCCGAGCATCACAATCTCATCCTTTTTTGTAGTGCCGGGTATCTCGCCAACAACGTTGAATCCCATCTGGTCGTTCTTGTACGTCTCGGCTTCGATGTCGAGCGTGACCTTCGGCGTGAGGCCATGCTGCAGCAGGCGCACGAGGCGGTTGTAGTGTTCGGGGGTAATAGCCGCCATCGGCGGCGGTACGGGAGCAGAGGGATCTTGCGAGCCTCCCCAGGTCGCGAAAACTGTTCCACCGTCTCCGTTCACGCCAGGGGTCAGCGCTGCGGCTGCTCCTTCGTCAGAGAGAAACTTGTTGATTTGGTTTCTCAATTCCACCGCGGAGACGGCAGTCGTTGGCACCGGCGAAGGAGCGGCAGGCATCCTTGCACCCGCGAAGCCCCCCGCCCTTGAAGGATCCGGCGTTAGCGTACGCGCCTGAATCTCCTCTGCGGTGAGGCGATGCGCCTCGGACTCCGTGTGCATCTCAAGCACGCGCACGTCGGCCATCAGCACGATCTTGCCGCGCAGCTTGCCTTTATACTTCGCGAAGTCTTCCGGACCATGCAGCGGAGCGTAAATAATGTCTGCGGTGACGGCGCCGTGAGTCGATGGAGTCCATGCCAACGGAAAGCCGATGAAAGGAGCATAGTTCGGCTCGACGAGCGCACCATAAAATTTCTTGTACTGCCAGGAATTACCGAAAGGGCCCCACGGTTCGAGATGAACGTTCTGCAGTCCGTATGATTCCAGACGTTTCACAATCCACTCCGCCGCCGCGCGATGATTGGGAGAGCTTGTAACACGCGGACCGTAGACCTCGGAGAGATAGAAGAGATGATCCATCACCTGTGAGTTGTTGAAGGCTTGCCATTTAATCTGGTTGAGGACGCCAAGGTCGACATTCTCTTGCGCGGACTGCTGGGCCGTCAGCGGAAGTGCCGCCAGTATGGCAACTAACAGAATCTTCCTGCGCATGGTTGCAAGAGCTCACTTTCCATCTAGCAAAATTGATGTTGTTCCTACGTGAAGACCCGAATCGGCCGCGGTCTGGGTTAGAAATTTAGCGAAGGGAATCTCCTGCTGCAGAAAAAGAGTTCGACCGGCCCAGATCAATGGATTCGGCCGGTTGAGCAGTTTATCTGCCAACGGCTCAATGCTTTTTTGAAATGGAAAAGATGAGTTCGACAATAATGTTCGATGGTTAGGAAGTCAAGCCATTCCTCATCGTCGAAGCCCGCGCGAGAAAGCGGGTACCACCGAGGCGGATCCCGGAGCCGCGAAGTCCTTACGACGACCGTAGCGCCGCCTCGATACTCGAATTCACGTCAGCCTGCGCAAACTCCGCCGCTACGCGAACCCCATTCATAATCGCCTTCTCGTTCGACGACCCGTGCCCGACGATGCACACACCCCGCACCCCCAGCAGCACCGCCCCGCCATACTCGGAATAATCCAGCCGCTTCTTGAACTCGGCAAAGGCCCTGCGCGACAACAGCGCTCCCACTTGCGAGGTCACCGTCGACTTCAGCGACTCACGCAGCGATGCACTCAACAGCTGCGCCGTTCCCTCAATCGCCTTCAGCGCCACGTTGCCCACAAAGCCGTCGCAGACTGCCACATCGCTCTGCCCATTGAAAAGATCTCGCCCTTCCACATTGCCCTTGAAGTTGATCCCCTTCAGCGCGCGCAGCAGCGGCAGCGTATCGCGAGTCAACGAATTCCCCTTCGAATCTTCCTCCCCGATAGAGAGCAGGCCGACGCGGGGATTGTGAATCCGCAGAATATTCTTCGCGTACATATGGCCCATCATTGCGAACTGAACCAGGTTGTCCGGATCGCAATCCACATTGGCCCCCACATCGAGCAACAGCGAAGGAACGCGATTGACCGTCGGCAGAATCTGCGCGAGCGCTGGGCGGTCAACACCAGAGAGCATCCCCAGAACCATCTTCGCCGTTGCCATAGCCGCGCCCGTGTTTCCAGCAGTAAAGAACCCCGCGGCGCGGCCATCTTTGACCATCTTCAGGCCAACCCGCATTGTGGAGTCGCGCTTGGCCCGTACGGCCTGCGCGGCCTTGTCGTCCATCGTGATCCACTCGGTGGCCGGCGCGATAAACACCGGCAGCCGCTGCCCGCGTAACGCATGCCGCAGGATCGGGCGCAGTCTGTCCTCCGGCCCGACCAGATGGACACGCACGTCGAACTGACGCGCAGCAAGGACAGCCCCGCGAACCTCTGGCTCGGGGGCTTTGTCGGAACCCATCGCGTCTACAACGATGTCAGTCGGCATCAGCAGGGATCAGCAGGGGCTAAATTGAGAGGAACTAGCTTGCTTCTTTGGTCACGAGAATGTCGCGACCCTTATACGTGCCGCATTTCTTGCATGCACGATGCGGAAGCTTGCGTTCGTGGCAGTTCGGGCACTCGGAGAGGCCGGTGGGGGTCAGGAAGTCGTGGCTGCGGCGCTTGGCCGTCCGTTGCTTGGAGTGGCGCCGTTTTGGATTAGGCATTGCAGTATCCCTTTCAATCGGCCGCGGCGGTGACGCAAGCGAAACACGCAGGCGAAACCATGCGACCGGCGAGGCAAAAACTTGATTTCAGTGCTTCAACTCGAGCTTGTCCGCCAGACCCGCAAGCGCATTCCAACGCAAATCAGCCGGAGCCTCCTCGCAGGAACATTTTGCTTGATTCAGATTCTGACCACAGCGCGGGCAAAGCCCTTTGCAGTCCGCTGTACAGAGAGTGCGACTCGGCAGGGAGAGTAACACCTGCTCGCGCACCACATCCTCCAGCAAAAGACCGCTCTCTTGATAATACCCGATTTCGGTCTCATCCGGGGTAATTGACCGCTCCCCGGCGTCCGCATCGGCGGTTTCCGGGCGAAAAATGAGATCGAAATCGCCCTCCAGCGGGACCGCAACCGGATCCACGCACCTGGCACACAAAACCTCAAAGTTCGAGCTGTAATGTGCCCGCAGACGGATATCGTTCACGTGCGAACTGGAGCTGCGATGCTCGACCAGAAGATCGGCTACGCCCTTCACAGGAAGAGGGCTCACCTGCCGGATATCAGCGGCATAGTCCAGCACACCGGGGGCAATCGTCTCATCGAACTCAAGCGGCTCATCAACGAGTTGTATGGGGGTAATAAGCACCTGTTAAGGGTAGCAGGTTCGCCGCGCAGATCAAACAGCCGCAGAAAACACTCAACTTCCCAAGGGTGATATCAATGTCACGCCCGCCGACCCCCTTAGAACGTCAGAAACCGTTACCGGAGCAAAGCTCGTCGTCTTTGAAAGGAGCAGGCATTCTGCCCTCCTGCGAAGAACCCGACGAATACGCGCAAGGATTCCAGGAATTTCTCAGCAGCCTGTAAGATGAAGCGGCTTGCACACGCCGGGACAACGGAAATAGTTCGCATCTTAATCTCTAGGCTGCAACGTCCAATACCGATATGAGCGAGAAGTGGAAAGCAGCCGACATCCCCTCACTGGCCGGCAAGCGAGTCATCATCACTGGTGCGAACAGCGGTATCGGTTACCACGCTGCCTTGAAGCTTGCCCGCAAGGGTGCCCAGGTCGTGCTCGCCTGCCGTGACCATCAGAGGGGCGAAGACGCTCTCGCGCGCCTGCACGCTGACTCTCCCGGAACCCACGTCGAGCTGGCCATTCTCGACCTCGCGTCCCTCAGCTCCGTGCGCGACTTCGCGAAGAAGGAGCTCGCCCAACATCGCCCGCTCCACATCCTGATCAACAACGCCGGCGTCATGGCCCCGCCCAGGCGTCTGCAGACGGCAGACGGTTTCGAACTCCAGTTCGGCACCAATGTCCTCGGCCACTTCGCCCTGACCGCCCTGTTGATCTCTGCGCTTGAGCACGCGGCCGCCGAATCTGATCAGAAATCACGCATCGTCACAATCGCCTCCATCGCGCACAAGCGGGGCCGGCTCAACTTTGACGATCTGCAATCCACCAAAATTTATTCGCCGATGAAGGCCTATCAGCAATCCAAGCTCGCCAATCTGATCCTCGCCTTCGAACTCGACCGCCGCCTGCGCGCCGCAAACTCGCGCGTAATGTCGGTAGCCGCTCATCCCGGCGTGGCCAACACCAATCTCTTCCAGGTAGGCGACCATTCCCCCTTCGAGAAGGCCGTCCGGAACCTTTTCGGCCACGCCATCGGCATCTTCTTGAACAGTGACTCCGAGGGAGCTCTTCCCACGCTCTACGCCGCCACCGCCCCCGGCGCAGAACACGGCGGCTACTACGGCCCTCAGGGCTTTCAGGAGATGCGCGGGGACGAGGTCGATCGCGCGATCGTCGCACCACAAGCGCGGGACGCCTCCACCGCCACTCGCCTATGGCAGATCTGCGAAGATCTCACAGGCACTAAATTCCCATCTTCCCCCGGCAGCGCCCCGCACTAGAGCAGATATTCTTTCCGGCACTCCGCTTCCAGATGCTTTTCAAAATAAATCAAGCAAATAGCCCTCAGGAGCCAACCATGTACGCTGCCGTTGTCCACGCCTTCGATGCCCCGCCCCACTACACCACCTTCGCCGAACCCATGGCCGCCGAAGGAGAAAAACTCGTAAGCGTGAGCGCTGCCGGTCTGCATCCGATCGTAAGAGCGCTGGCGAAGGGAACCCACTACGGCAGTTCCGGAGAGCTCCCCTTTATCGTCGGCGTAGACGGAGTCGGCAAGCTGGAGGATGGGACGCGGGTCTACTTCGGGATCGCGCGAAGTCCCTTCGGCACTTTCTCCGAACGCTCGCTGGCCGCCAGTTGGATGTGCCTGCCGCTACCCCAGGGGCTCGACGACGTCACCGCAGCAGGAATCGCAAATCCAGCCATGTCCTCCTGGGCCGCACTTACAGCACGAGCGAAGTTCGTCTCCGGCGAAAGCGTCCTGATCCTCGGTGCCACCGGCGTCGCCGGTCAGCTCGCGGTACAGGTGGCAAGGCGCCTTGGTGCGCGGCGCGTAATCGCGGCCGGCCGCAATCCCCATGCATTGGAGAAGCTCAAATCGCTTGGCGCCGACGTGGTCATCTCACTCGATCAGGAGCAGGCGCCTCTGGTCTCTGCCTTCCGCACTGAAATTGAAGGAGGAGTCGATGTCGTGCTCGACTATCTCTGGGGTCAGCCCGCAGAGCTTGTGCTTCAGGCCATCTCACAAAAAGGCCTGCGAAAGGCCGGTGCGCGAATTCGATTTATTCAAATAGGCGAAAGCGCAGGAAAGACAATCTCGCTGCCTGCGGCTACTCTGCGAAGTTCAGGGCTCGAGCTTCTGGGAAGCGGCTTCGGCAGCGCGTCTCTCAATCAAATCCGGCAGGCGCTGGCAGAATTCTTCCAGGTGGCTGCTAAAGAGCCCTTCCAATTCCAAACGAAGGCTGCCCCTCTAGCCGAAGTTGAAACACTCTGGAACCACGCAGAAGAAGGCACGCGGATGGTATTTCAGCCTTAATTGCGGATCAACGTGCGGTTTCCTATTAAAAATGCTAGCTGGACAGCCCAAGATATCAACTCTAGTCTTGTCCGAGCCGAGTCTGCGCCGTAGATCAGATCTATAGGGATCGTTTGCGCCTCGATCCAGGAGAATAAAGTATGCGATTGAAAAGCTTTCGAGTCATGACTGTCCTGTTCGTTCTCTCAGGATGCACGCTGTCCGATGCATTTGCGCAAAACGGCGAGAACAAGCCTCTTACCGAGTTGCCGCGGCAGTACGCGGCGACCGCATTCGGCCAAGCCGGCTCCATGGCCGGCAAGAGCTTCGGGGTCAATATCTACATCAACGCGTGGACAACCGACCAACAGGTCCAGGACTTTATCAGCGTCCTGAGGGAGAAGGGACCGGACGGGCTCGTGAAAGCGATGGAGAAGACCCCCGATGTAGGTCGGCTCTCTCCGACTGGATTTGTGGGCACCGGCTTTCGCTTCGCGCGGTACAGACCAACAGCAGACGGCGGCCTGCACATCGTAATGGTCACGAACCGTCCCATGTCATTTGGCGAGCTGTATCGAGGCGGCCGCTCCCTCGACTATCAGTTTGGCATCGTCGTATTGAACGTTGACAAGACCGGCAAAGGCACCGGCACGTTGGCTCCGGTATGCAAGATCAAGTTCAACAAGAAAAACGAACTCGAGATAGAAAATTTCGGCCAGAAGCCCTTCCGTCTCGCGAACGTATTTCTGCAGAAATAAGTATCAAGTTCAGTTTTCGAACGACTGTTTCCGAACTGCCCTATAGGCGCGCCGCGGTCTTGCGTGCTCCATTGCTCTTTGTCCGACGGAAACCCTAGGTCACCACCCAAGTAACGGAAACCCCAAGGCTCTGTCTATCCTGTTCACAATCCGGACCATCTGGAACCATACCCATGCCGGCCTCTCTGGAAGGACAATAAGCGGATAGTCGCAAATCCAGTATCTTATATTCTTTCCAAATGCCTTAGAGAGGATCGCGTGCGCATCCTCCCGCACAAATGGCTGACCGGTCTGTTGCTTGGCGATCAATAAATGAGGCGGAATGTGGCGCTGGAGAGCACCGTTGGAAATCAGCTTGCTTAGTCTTGGAACGTTCAGCCACTGCGCTGCCACTTCAGAGAGAGCCGGTCCGAATACTCGACAAATACCGAATCCACCACCGTTGTCGCGTCGATATCCAAAGAGCTTTTCATCTAACAGCAGGCTCTTACGGTGTCCTCGCAGCGCAGTAAAGATCCAGCCCAAGTGAATCAAATTTGAGCCAACCAGCTTTGAAAATGGCTCATGGCCAATGGACTCTACGCGGTCTTTGTTGACGATGTTGGCGCTGATCATTGTAAAAAAGAGGTGAACCCTCCTTACGAAAGGCTCAGGGTCAGCGAAGATACGTACGTTCCTTTGACTTGGGGATGGGTTCTGCGGGGCGTCAGAACCCTTGAAACCAAATGGAGCCAAGTAAACCAACTCAAACTCATCGCCAGACAAGCATTCGACAATTCGCCCAAGCGCATAGGGAGCTAGAATGTCATCATCTCCCATAACCCAGACATACTTGCCGCTAGCCCGCTCATAGCACTGAAGGAAGTTGGCATCGGAACCGATATTCTCCGGATTGCGAATATAGGTCAGGCGGGTTCCTCGCTGCAACTCTTGTTCCATGATCTCGGGGGTCTCGTCGGTTGAGGCATTGTCCGAGACAATCACCTCCACCTCCGAATTCGAACCTAGTTGATCCCTGACCGAGTCAAGAAATTGGCGCAGAAATACACCCCGATTGTAGGTGGGGATAGTGAGCGTAAGCAGAGGCTTCTGCCGTGTCATTCGATGGTTCGTCTGCATGCAGCCTTATCTACCGGCTCGATGCCGGCCGGCTCCGTCGTCTCCAACTCCCCAATTTTAGGGAGAAAACAGGTGACGTTAAATTCGACACCAAAGTCATTATACGTCTGCGGCCAAAACGCTGAGTGCCGCCGATCGCCGATCGCCGGGTTCGGCAGCGGACAGACATTCTTTAGCTTGTCTGTCTATCGCCCCAAATCATTTGTCACACTCCCAACCACATATAATGGTCGTATGAATTGCGCAATTTGCGGCGGTACAACCGGGACAGAGCATGTTTTCCGCGAGATGAAGTACGGTACGCGCGATAACTTTAATTATTGGGAGTGCCTTGGCTGCGGCTGTCTGCAGGTTGTAGAGATTCCAGCTAACATGGGTGCCTACTACCGAGATGACTTTTACACATCTTCTCCGCGTTTCGGCGCTCTCGAACCATGGCTCTACCGCGCTTATCACAAAGCGCCAAGTCTCGTACGATTCATCCGGCCAGCGCCCGAGGCGTTTCAATCCATCATTGAAGCCAAGCCTAACCCGGGCGCGCGGATACTCGACGTGGGATGCGGCGGCGGCAAGCTTGTCAATATCCTGCGTCGTCTTGGTTATGACGCGCATGGAATTGATCCTTTTGTTAAAACCGAAACCGCATACGTACGCCGAGCCTATTTGCAGGACACTACAGCGAAGGAGTGGGATCTAATCATGTTCCATCATTCGCTGGAACATATGGGTCGCCACACCGACGTACTGCGCTTGGCACGAGAGAAGCTGACACCCGGAGGAACTTGCCTTGTGCGAATTCCAGTCGCTAACTGGGCCTGGAAAAACTATAGAGAGAACTGGGTGCAGCTCGATGCGCCACGGCATTTTATTATTCATACTCCCCAGAGCTTTCGTTTGACCTTCGAAGCGGCGGGCTTCCGCGCATCGCACATAACATTCGACTCAGGCCCCTTTCAATTCTATGCAAGCGAGTTATATGAACGGGATATTCCGCTGACGCAAGTGGGCTCGCAAATACCGCGGCTCGGCACCGCTGCGATGCGACAGATGAGGACGCGTTCCTCGAAACTCAATCGGCAGCAGCTTGGCGATCAAGCCGCTTTCTTCCTGAAGGCAGATAGCGCACGCCTCGAATCGCTTCAAGACGCTGGAAGTTAGCAGCTTGAAACTCTTCAAATCGAACCCCCGTCACATATCTAGGGTATAACTCTCGCTCAGACTGGCATACCGAGGCTCACGAGTCACTCTGATAGGCCGGTCGAAAATGACTCAGATTTATGTTTTCGACACGTTCTATGAACGCCGTGTACTATGCCCCACAGCAAGCCCTTCGACAGGGATCTTTGAAGGGCTCGTTTAAAGGATGGTCGTCGCCAGTGACGATTTTAGAACTTTTGTAGCACAGCCCTCTGAACTCTACATCTTGAATGAGTACAGAGGGGCTATGCCTATTGGATGGTGATTGTGTGCGCCGAAGAACTTGCAGCTCCGGGATTCATGGCGGTGAGCGATGCCGTGCCGGCGGTTGCAAGATCGGATGCAGGGATAGCAACGGTAACATGGGTTGCATCCACGATCGTCGTGGTCCGATAGCTTCCATTCCACAAGACTGCGACCCCCGGAACGAAGTTGCTTCCGGTGAGCGTAATCAGCGTGTTGCCAGAGCCGTGTGCGACTGTCGTCACGGAGCTTGAGGAGAGGACCGCTGCGGAGTTCTGATTCATCAACTGAGGAACCACCGCGGCGCCTCGCAACAGGTAAAGGTGGCCGCTGCTGGTGAGAGCTGCGAGGCCATCCTGTCCCCAGCGGACGAGGTCAACTCCGGTGAAGCTGGTGTTGCCTTCAATGCTGAGCATGTTCAGCGGGAGAGTGGCGGTGGGAAGGAACGTGTTCTGGTCGTAGGCAATAATGCCGTCCGGCGGCCCGTAGTAGTTTGAGGTCGGGACGCTGTTGCCGAGGAAGAAGGTACGCTGCAACGACGTGTCCGGTTCCACCTTCGCATTGGCTCCGTACTGTTTCAGCGGAGCGTAGTAGCCGAGTTGGGTGGCCGGCGAGGTGGTGATGTCGGCAACTCCACCCGCGTCAGCATATCCAATTTTCCCGACGAGCTTGAAGGGGCCGAAGTGCAGGAGAGTTGAACTCGTGTGAGACGAGTTGAAGCTGAACCCTGTGCTCGTAATCGGGTACAGATCCAGAGTACCCCAGGTGTCGGAGTTGAACAGATACAGCGACTGCGGGTTGTAGAAGTGGAGGCTGGTACCCGTATAGAGCCCAGTTCCGGTACCCCGTTGCGTTCCGGTCTTTGCGACAGGATCGATATCGAAGAGGCCCATGCCGCTGGTATAGCCAAAGTCTACGGCGACCGTGTTCTCTGAACCGGTCTGGACGGCGACGTCGCGGAATCCGTTTGTGGGTGTGCCGTAGTTGGTGAACGTCGGTGTGACGCTGAACTCGGACTGCTGCGTCATCAGGTTGAAGCGGACGAAGCTATTCGCGCCGCCGAGCAAAACGTACATGATGTTGCCGTCGTCGGAGATCGCCATCTTGGTCGGCTGGCTTCCAATGTAAACAGGTGTGCC
>JAOAPF010000168.1 GCA_025462755.1 Edaphobacter sp. | reverse complement strand
CCTTCAACGACCCCTCCATGCGCCCCAACACCGGCTTCGGCATGGTCACGCCCGACTTCTTCAAAACCTTCGGCGTTCGCATGGTCAACGGCCGCTCCTTCACCGACCAGGACACCGCCTCGAGCGTCAAAGTAGCCGTCGTCAACGAAGACTTCGTGAAGAAGTACTTCAAAGACGTCGACCCGCTCCAGCAGCGCGTTTCGGTCGAGCAGCTCATCCCCGGCGTCGCCAAACTCGGTCCACCCGTCGAGTGGCAGATCGTCGGCGTCTATCACAACGTCCATAGCCGCGGCTTTCGCGACTACCGCCCCGAGATGGAGATCCCCTTCTGGCAGATCCCCTGGTCCAGCGCCGGCATTGGCGTTCGAACCGTCAACGACCCCGCCACCATGGTCAAAAGCATCGCCGCAGCCGTCCACACCGTCGACCCCGAGATTGCCCTCGCCCAGCCCCGCTCCATGGAGGAGATCCGCGAGCTGGTTCTCTCCAACGACCGCTTCACCCTCGTCCTCTTCGTCAGCTTCGCCGCCGTCGCGCTTCTTCTCGCCGCACTAGGCGTCTACGGCGTCATGTCCTTCTCCGTGGCGCAGCGCTCGCACGAAATCGCCCTCCGCATGGCGCTCGGCGCAAACCGAGGCCGCGTCGTCGCCCTTGTCGTCCGGGAAGGCTTGGTTCTCGCCTGCGTCGGCCTCGCCGTTGGTCTCATCGGAGCCTATTTTGTCGGCCGCGGCATGCAGAGCACACTCTACGGAATCGGCAAGCTCGACCTCTCCGTCTTCGCCTCCGTCGCCCTCCTGCTGCTCGTCGCCGCGATCATAGCCTGCTTCGTCCCCGCCCGCCGCGCCGCCTCCGTCGAACCCATGCAAGCCCTAAGAGCAGAGTAAAAAAAATCGCACTTGTCTGTTCCGCCGCCCACAAACGAGCGGCACCAACGAAAGTCTCCCCAACCCAACAAGTGTCACTATCTCGACAGATATCCTCACTCTCTCGACAGAGACAACGATGAAACGGTTTGTATCTTGCCTTGAGCAAACTTGCAAGATTAGAAGTTTCCAACCGGCAAGTACCGGCAGCGAAACAGCTTGAACTGCCGCGATCCTGCGTCGTGCTGAGCCTATGCAGAAAGGACTTTCAATTGCATCCAGATAGGCAAAGGCACTGCCCAGAAGAGATTCTCGGCGCGGCAGGAAATCGAGGTAAGAACAAGATGAGTGGTCGAGAGAACAAAACCGGCCCCGTAGAGAGCGCATCGCGACGGAGCTTTCTAGGAGCGGGTTCGGCCGCAATCGCCGCCGCGGCATTCGGTGCATTTGCAGCAAAGGGACAAGAGCGAGAGGATAAGCAGATGGGTCAGCAGGTCTCCGGTTGGGCACATATTCTTGACGGCAAGGTGGCGGTCGTCACCGGCGCAGCACGCGGCATCGGGCGCGCCGCAGCGATCGCGTTGGCGCGCAGCGGAGCGCATGTCGCTGGCATCGACATCTGTGCCACGGTCGACCCGCACTCCGGTGTGACGCCTTCAACGCGTCAGAACCTTGAAGAGACCGGCGCGCTCGTCAAAGCTGCGGGCGTCCGTTGGCGCAGCCTTGTGATCGACCAACGCGATCTCCCCGCCTTGCGCGGTGCCGCGGCGGAGATCGAACGGGAGTTCGGTGCCATCGACATTCTCTTCGCCAATGCCGGGATCCAGCAGTTCAAACCTCTGCTCGAGCTGGAAGATCCAGACTGGAACATCACCATCGACGTGAACCTGACCGGCACCGCGAATGCGATCCGTGCATTCGGTCCCGCGATGGTGAAACGCCGCAAGGGCCGGATCATTGTGACGACGTCGACGCAGGGGCAGCACGGAACGCTGTTTGGCGCGGCATATTCCGCTTCAAAGTGGGGCATCATCGGACTCATGAAGTCCGCCGCGCTCGAACTGGGCAAATACGGGATCACAGTCAATGCCCTGGTGCCGGGACTGATTGATACGCCGCTGACGCGGCATGAGGAACGGTACGCCCAGGCTCTCGAAGTTGGCGCGAAGACCCCCAGTGGCGATGTCCACAAGGATGAAGAAGCCGCGAAAGAGGCGCTCAAAGCAAAATCCCCGCTGGGCGTGCCCTGGATCGAGCCCGCAGATGTGGCGCCGGTAGTGGTGTTTCTTGCCTCCGATGCTGCCCGTATGGTCTCGGGAGCCACTTACGACGTGACCGCCGGAGACAGCGCAAACAACGCCGCATGACCTGCCACTGGTCAGGCTGCGCGGCGGACTGCCTGTCTTCCATCCAACCCCAAAGCTAAGAGGTCAGGAGGATACTCCTCCTCGAACACCAACCCTTCCGCCGACTTCGCGGAAGCGTCCGTACGCCATCGAGCGGCAGCCGCAATCGCTGCGAGCAGCGCAACCATGCATAAGCAACTGATTGGCCGGTTCAACAGTCCCCTCTCCGTTCGAGCCGCGCTCAACGGCGCCAGCACCAGAAACAAGCCCCAGAAAACCACATGAACCTTCGATTGACCAGGCAGGTAAGAACAAGCGAAGGGAAATTTGTGGAAGCCATGCAAACAAAGCTCAACCACAATCACGCCTACCAATCCAAGCACGGCAAGATGACCAGCCACCGGCCAGGTGGGCCAATGAAGAAGAAACAGAACCGCCAGCAGCAGCCAAACCGGTGCGAGCCCGATGATCAAAAGCGATCGTCGTACTGCCGCCAGATACTCTCCCACTCC
>JAOAPF010000097.1 GCA_025462755.1 Edaphobacter sp. | reverse complement strand
GGAAATGCAATTGCGAAGCAGGCGCTTGACGCCCAAGGTTGCATATTTGTAACTTCTACGGTTCGCGAGGCGCAGGAGCTGACGAATCGGCTGGCCCCGGAGCATCTGACGGTGGATACGGCGAACGATCTAAAGTGGGTTCGCAATGCAGGGTCGGTGTTTGTCGGAGATCATTCACCGCAATCAATGGGAGACTACGTCTCCGGACCGAATCATGTGCTGCCCACGGGCCGGTTCGGCCGAGTCCGGGGAGGGTTGAGCGTGATGGATTTTGTGAAGGTGATTACGGTGCAACAGTACGCGCGCCAAGGGCTGAAGCAGATGGGCCCGCATGCGATTGCAATGGCTGAGGCCGAGGGATTGACAGGACACGCCGAGAGCGTGCGAGTGAGGATGCAATGATTGTGACTGATACTGCTACACATTTGGGGGCGGTGAAGCCGCGTAAGGCAGTGTTGGCGATGCCGGAGTATCATCCTCCACTGGCAGGACGTACTGCGTTGCGGCTGGACTTCAATGAGAACACCTTTGGCTCTTCGCCGCGAGTGATGGAGAGGCTACGTGCGGTGACTGCAGAGGGGCTGTCGAAATATCCGGAGCGGGAGCCGGTAGAACGAATTGTTGCGAAGCATTTTGGATTGCGGGCGGAACAGGTACTGCTGACCAACGGTGTGGATGAGGCGATTCACCTCATATGTTGTGCGTTTCTCGAAGCAGAAGATGAAGCGTTGATCGCGACGCCTTCCTTTTTTATGTATGACGTGAGTGTGCAGATGATGAGCCCGCATTTGCGAAAGGTTCAGGCGGATGCGACGCTGGAGTTTCCATTCGAACGGTTTATGGCCGGGATTACGGAGCGGACGAAGTTGATTATCGTGGCCTCGCCGAACAATCCCACTGGGGCGGTGGTAGGCAGGGAACATCTGCTGGCGATTGCGGCGGCGGCTCCCCAGGCGGTGCTGATGGTGGACGAGGCCTACTACCACTTTGATGGGGCGTCGGTGATGGACGATCTTGCGACGGTGCCAAATCTGATTGTGGCGCGAACGTTTTCGAAGGCTTATGGTCTGGCGAATCTGCGGATCGGGATGCTGGCGGGGAATACGGAGCTGTTGAAGTATGTGCGGAAGGTGAGTTCGCCATACAACGTGAATGGTGCGGCGCTGGATTGTTTGCCAGTGGCGCTTGCGGATGAGGAGTATGTTGCCTGGTATTCGGAGCAGGTAAGGGTGGGGCGCGAGCGGATGACGGATGGGTTGCGCGAGTTGGAAGTGCCCTTCTTTCCGAGCCACGCAAACTTCGTCCTGATGAATATTGGGCCAAAGCACAAAGAGCTTGTGCAAGCGATGCGGGCGAATGGAGTCCTGCTGCGGGACCGGTCGACCGACCCGGGATGCGATGGCTTTGTGCGCATCACGATTGGAGTGGAGGAGCATGTGACGCGGGGGCTTGCTGCGTTGAGGGCTTGTCTCGATGAGATTGGTTGGACAAAGCAGGAAGTTGACGAATCGCCGAATCAGCAGGTGGGCGATGGCGTGAGGGAGTTCGAGTAATGGCAAAAGGTGTGAGAGCGGCGACGATCAAGCGGGACACGACAGAGACGCAGATTGCGTTGAAGCTTATCGTCGATGGGCAGGGTATTTATAAGGTGTCGACGGGGATTCGGTTCTTCGATCACATGCTGGAATTGTTTACGCGGCACGGTGGGTTCGATCTGACGTTGAAGTGCACCGGGGATCTGGATGTCGATCAACATCACACTGTTGAGGACGTCGGGATTGCACTTGGAGAGGCGTTTGGGAAGGCGCTGGGCGATAAGAAGGGCATCATGCGTGCTGGATATTTCGTGATGGCGATGGATGAGACGCTGGCGGTGGCTGCAGTGGATCTGAGTGGGCGAGTTGCTTATGTCGTCGATGACAAGGTGAAGGTGCGACTGGTAGGCGACTTTCAGAGCGAGTTGCTGGCGGACTTCTTCGATGGATTTGCGCGCGGGGCAAAAGCGAATGTGCATGTGAAGACGATGTATGGGCGGAGCAACCATCACAAGATCGAGGCGATCTTCAAGGCGTTTGCCCGGGCGCTGCGTGGGGCCTGCTCGCGGGATGAACGGATGCGGGAGATGCTGCCGAGTACCAAGGGTTTGTTGTAGGCGTAAAGGCTGGATTCTGATGATTGCGGTGATTGATTACAAGGCGGGGAATCTTACCAGCGTGGTGAAGGCGCTGAATTTTCTTGGCGCTCGTGAGATCGTAGTGACGCAGAACCCGGAAGTGGTGCGGCGGGGGGCGAAGTTGGTTCTACCGGGGGTGGGGCATTTTCAGGCTACGTCTCTGTTGCAAGAGCTTGAGCTGACGGAGGCGGTGCGGGAGAGTGTGGCAAAGGGGGCTTGCTTCCTGGGGATTTGTGTTGGGTTACAGTGGTTGTTTGAGGGGTCGACTGAGGCTCCGCGAGTCGCGGGATTGGGGCACTTTGCGGGGATGTGCGAGCGCTTCCCTGCTCTGTCTGAAGGAGCGGAGTTGAAGTCGCCGCATGTAGGGTGGAATTCGCTTGAGGGGGTGCGAGCGGATTCGAGGTTGCTTCGCGGGGTCAGGGATGGCGGGTTTGTTTACTACACTCACTCGTGGCGGGCGCCGGTTGTGGAAGCGACTGCGGCGGTGACGGAGTATGGCGGGGCCTTTACGGCAGTGGTTGAGCGGGAGAATGTGATGGGTGTGCAGTTTCATCCGGAAAAGTCGAGTGCTGTAGGCCTTCAGGTTTTGAAGAACTTTGTGGAGTTGTAGCGATGCCTTTTATCTATGAGCTGAAGATTGCAGCCGAGGAGCCGTCGTACACGTTTGTGCAGCAGTTGGTGCCGGCAGGTTCGCTCGTTGGCACGGGACAGGCGGTTTGTACGTTGACGGATGGGACGATGGAGTTCCATGTGCCTGCGCCAAGGCAAGGGTTGCTGGTGGAGTGGCTCGTGGAGCATGGGGCGGTGCTCGAAAATGGGGATTCGCTCGCGCGAATTGTGTGCGAGGGTAGTGAGGTTGCGGTGCCGGCGGTTGTGCCGGAGAGGCTGGGATAGATGCTGACGAAGCGGATTATTGCGTGCCTGGATGTTCGGGATGGGCGCGTGGTGAAGGGCGTGCAGTTCGTGGACATCGTGGATGCGGGCGATCCTGCGGAACTGGCGCATCGTCATGCGGCGGGAGGGGCGGATGAGATTGTGCTGCTGGATATTACGGCGACCCATGAGGGGCGCGGGACGCTGCTCGATACTGTGAAGCGGACGGCGGCGGAGTTGTTTGTGCCGTTTACTGTGGGGGGCGGGATTCGGAGTGCGGAGGATGCGGCGGCGGTGTTCGATGCGGGGGCGGATAAGGTGAGTATCAATTCGTCGGCGATTGCTCGGCCGGAGTTGATTGGGGAGATTGGCGGGAGCTTCGGGGCGCAGGCGGTGATTGTGGCCATCGATGCTCGGAGGGCGGAAGGTGCTGGCGTTGAGAAGGCTGAGGTTTTTGTGAGTGGAGGACGGAAGGCGACGGGGTTGCGGGCGGTGGAGTGGGCTCGTGAGGCCGAAGAGCGGGGGGCGGGAGAGATTCTGCTGACTTCGATGGATACCGATGGGATGCGGGCGGGTTTTGATTGTGAGCTGACTGCGATGGTGAGTGCGGCGGTGCAGATTCCGGTGATTGCTTCAGGTGGGGCTGGGACGGCGGGGCATTTTGTTGAGGTGTTTGGGCGGGGCAGGGCGGATGCTGCTTTGGCGGCTAGTATCTTTCACTTTGGCGTGACGGATTCGCGGGAGTTGAAGGCGGAGTTGCAGCGGGCTGGGGTGTCTGTTCGGCTTCCGTGCTGATTGGCAACCATTCGAATTGATGGGCGCGATCCGGTGAAGAAAGCATACCCCAGGGGCTAAAGCCTTGGGCTACCTGGAAGCAACGGCAAAAACGAAAGCAGATCCCTTCGGGATGACAACTAGAAAAACGAAACGGCTCAGGCTTCCATGGCGCCGGAGTATACGGCCATGCCGGCTACGGCGTCCACGCCCATGGCGTCGAGGGCTTCGATTTCGCTTTGCTGCTTGATGCCTCCGGCTACGATCAGTTGCTTTGCGGTGCAGGCTCGGAGGATGGCGGCTACGTTGATGGGGAAGCCCTGCATGGTGCCTTCGGTGTCGACGTGGGTGTAGAGGAAGGCGGCGCAGGAGTCTTCGAGCCAGGTGATGGCTTCCTCGGGGGTGAGGTCGACGGAGTCCTTCCAGCCCTTGATGGCGACTTTGCCGGCTTTGGTGTCGACGCTGAAGACCAGGGCTTCTTCGCCGAGGGTGTTCTTTAATTCTTCTGCGAACTCGAGGCGGATTAGCTTGTGGCGGCGGGGTTCGCCGGGTTCGGCGGCGCCGAAGAGGTTGGAGCCGTAGATGACTCGCTTCGCGCCGGCTTCGAGGAGGATTCGTCCGTCTTCGGCGGTTTTGAGGCCGCCGCCTACCTGGCAGGGGAGGCGCTTGCAGATCATCTCGATCAGGCTGCGGTTCTCGCCCTGGCGCATGGCGGCGTCGAGGTCGATCAATTGGACGACTGGGTACTTTGAGAAGCGTTCGATCCAGTACTCGAAGTCGTCGAAGGCTAGCTTCAGCTTTTCTCCCTGGACTAGCTGGACGATGCGGCCGCCCATGAGATCAATTGAAGGTATTAGCATTCGTTCTTCTTTCGTGGCTCGGGGGTACCCCCCTCCCCCCCGGGGTATCTTGGGCGTAAATTACTTGTATTCAATGGTTTGCAGAGGGGTTGCGGCTGCAAAATATTCATAACAAATGGGTTGCGCCTAAAATACTTCTTTTCATGGAGTTAGGTGGGCGATGTTCCGGGCTGTTTTTTTTTGATCTATATATCCAGTATAGCGGTTTGAGGGTAACTAACATGCCAAGCGGATGTTGCTGTGGGGTAATGGGTTAGATGGTTTTGGGGCTTGACATGCGATTTTTGGGCGGAAAATGAGGAAAATAAAATATGTCCCGGATAAGGCCAATAGAATGATGGGTTTGGGTTGATCGATTTTTGGTGCGGGGGAGAGCAAAAACGGTGGAGACGCCTGGGTAGAAAGGGTCGGACTTCGATGGATGGTGGAGACCCTCGGGATCCTTCGCTCCGCTCAGGATGACGGCACAAACGTACAACGACAACGGCGTTGTGGCTGGGCGAAGGTCTCTCATCCTACCCATCGCAGAGGCGCGATGAATGGGGCACCGGCCTCCCCCCTCGTTTCGCTGGGAGGCGGACTTTGAGGGTGTCTAT
Organism: Edaphobacter sp.; assembly: GCA_025462755.1. Classification (GTDB taxonomy): domain Bacteria; phylum Acidobacteriota; class Terriglobia; order Terriglobales; family Acidobacteriaceae; genus Edaphobacter. The sequence continues at coordinate 162 of JAOAPF010000097.1, read as the reverse complement.
TCGCTCTCCGTTGCGGATGCGCTTGAGTTGACGGCTCAGTTGGGCGGCGGGATCGTCGGGATCGCCGTTTTCTTCTTCGTCGTCGGCTTCGGTCTGGCGTTGTTCTATGGAGTGGTGGAGATCGGGTTGGGCGAGGGTCTGGAGGGAGAGCAGGGTGAGGGC
>JAOAPF010000175.1 GCA_025462755.1 Edaphobacter sp. | reverse complement strand
ACCTGAGTGCCGGATAGTCGGATTTCGGGGATCGTCAGGGAAACGTAACCGTCTCACGCCTGAGTTTGCGACTTTGTATTCTCAAAGAATGCCCTCCAATTACATTCATGCTTTGCCTCCGCTATAGCCAACTCCTCTTCGAGATTGCTAGAGGCAATGGTCGCGAAACAGAGTTGGCAAATGGAATCGAAGGAGCCGTCAGGGTTGTGGCGGTGCGAGAAAACAGGTACGTGGCCGAACATCTTGGTAGTAGCCTCTACGCTTGGATTTTTGCTTTCTTTGCCCCTAGTAAGCAGATCAAGGGAAAGTGCATTATTGTGACTGTTTCGCAGAATATCTGCTTAGTAGACACCCCCGCAATCACATGATAGGAATCGGCCTGTAACCGTGGAGGTGCGCCTGGAAATGCAAGAGAAATTTACGATTGATTCATCCTTCCAAACAATCGAGACGCGCCAGCCAGCCAGTGAGAGTTGGGCTGAAGAGACTCGTCGGCTTTTACGGATGCAAGACTGGCCTCAAACTGTCCCTTCAATTGAGGAGTGCGTTCGATTAGCCGTTCAATGGCAAGAATCTTCAGGCGAATATCACGAATTACCTTCAACTCGTCGTTTAGGTGAAGCCCCAAGTCGCGATTAATTCCATTAAGACGTTCCAGTTCTTCATTGTTCATTAAGATTTTCCCCTTGTGGGGCAAGAATAGCAGCCTATGACGCTTGCAAATAAACTTTTTACTTGACGCAAGGTTTGCGTTAGGTATAAAGTTGTTTCATGAACAACAAGAGGCACAATCTCTCGAAATCGACGGTTATTGAAGACATTCCCTTGGCGTGCAGCGACGAGACGGCGGCCGTCGAGTTCTTTGAATTCCAGCGCTGGGGCGATACTCCCTGCTGTGTGAAGTGCGGCTCTGTGGACGTTTATCAGATGAAGGATGCCGCGACTGGCGAACGCAACAAGCGGTTCCTGTGGCGCTGCCGGGACTGCAAAGAGCAATACACGGTGAGGATCGGCACGGTTTATGAGGAGTCCAGGTTGCCGATGAAGCACTGGGCCTATGCGTTCTGGAGAGGCGCAACCTCGAAGAAAGGCGTCTCGGCTCTGGAGATCAAGCGGCACTGCCAGATTTCCTATAAGTCGGCCCTCTTCCTCATGAACCGAATCCGGTTTGCAATGTCTCCCGACCCGAACGAACCGAAACTTAACGGAATCGTCGAGTGCGACGAAACCTATGTCGGCGGCAAGCCGCGCAAGGGCGATGGCAAGACTCACAAGAAGGGACGCGGAACCTCAAAGACTCCAGTTTTCGCAGCCGTAGCGCGAGACGGCAAGATTCGTCGGCGGGTAGTTGCGAATGTGACCGGCGAGACGCTGAGAGCCGCAATCAGAGAAGACGTACATCCCAAGTCCTACATCATCACGGATGAGCATCTCGGCTATCGCGGAATCGGGGAACACTTCGAAGGCGGGCACCACACCGTCCGTCACAGCGCTGGGGAGTATGTCCGTGGCCCGTACCACACGAACACGGCTGAGAGTTCCTTCGCCCTCATAAAGCGCGGCATCGTCGGCGTTTACCACAACGTCTCCAAGCAATATCTGCACCGCTACATTTGGCAGTTTGATTTCATGTGGAATGGACGTAAACTCAATGATGGAGAGCGCACCGTCCTAGCGATCCGCTGTGCCGAAGGCAAGCGCATAATGTACCGCCCTCCCGTCGTACCGTTTTAGGGAGTTTTATGAGCGAAACGAAGCAGCCTGCAAAGGCAAAAGCAACTCGCGGACCCGAACCCCAACGCCTCAAGATCAAAGGCGATTGGAAGGATGCGGTCAAACGCTCATTCGACAAGCGGATTACGAAGCGATCCCCGAAATGATCATTCCAATCCCTCCCTCAAGGATAAGTGGCAACCGATCTGTCAATATTTGACACCCTGACCGACGAGGGAGCCTTCTTCTGCGGTCCGAAGTAGTCAAATCCTGCACTAGACGTTGCGAGGCCAAAGAATTCGGACTTCACGATTCTGAGTTTCGCTTGGACCTCGCCAAGCCGTTGCTGCAAAGCAGGACTACTCTCTTCCCGCATGTAGTCCCTTATCTGGACAATCCCAGCGCCGATGGTCAAGCCATGTGTGCCAATCAAATATGGTTTCTTTGAAATCGGGACTTCAGAACAATTCCTAAAGACTTTTCGCCACTCTGTGAACAGGTCGTCTACTGAACAAATAAGGTCACGGATTCCAGAAGATGCCGTCGGTTCACAGAATGGCCTCAGGGTAGTAGACCAAAAGGATTGATTATCGAGCGGTGTTAGCGGATTCCGTATTGTGAGTTCGGGTAATCCCTTGACGGGATTGTAAGATGGGAACGTGGTTGTCACACACTCATTTTCAGCATAGCCAATAGCGAATGCCGCTTGGCATACCTGTGCTTCCAACGCTGGCGGGATCATCGGCTGCCACATATTGTCCGAATCCGCCCACATAGGGTATGGGTGTTGAAGAAATGTTCGCGCAAGCGAATACCAAAAGAAAAATTTCTTTGCAGACTCTAGATCCTTAGCACAATAGCCAAGGTGGGTCGGTGGTCCCGACAAGCAGCGTGCTTTTTTTGTACTCATAAAGCGAGTGTCGAGATAAAACCAGGGCCTATCTGGTGTTGATCGTTTTACTCGACACGGCGTGAGTTCGTCCATGAAACCGATGAACTTGCCGTCCGTCTCGCCGTAAGCTTTTTTATTCCCTAAGCGATGATCACCGCTGGGAAGACCGCCTACGCAAGTTTGATTTATCTCGTTCCTGCGTCGACTTCGCTTGAAGTCGAGCATAGTTTCTCCAGTCCACTCTCGAAGACTGACTCGATCTTCTCCAAGGGCGACTGTCACCGCTCGCGGGTCGCGATATAGAGTTTTGCACTCTCGTTCGACCTCAGTCTCATCATTCCAATTTATCGAGGTTAGTTGTTTCTTAGTGAGCCACGTTAGGTCGAGAAGAGGAATTGTACGCTCAGATTCCAATCTCGCATCGCGCCCTTTGTATCGCCACATCGTGAAGGCGACCGGCCAAGAACCCTTAATCTGGAAAAACGCGCTGCCATCGACCAAGATTCCGCCGATGTTTTCGAAACTGCCCAGCATTTGAGATCTAATCTGTCCGAAGATCGGCCTCTTGGTTACCGGCTCGACTTCCTCAAGCTGTTTGAGGATAGCCGCAATCTCGGCCGGTTCAAGGATGGACAGATCTGTCGCCCGCTTCCTTACCTGTCGGACGCAATACCCCGTCAACACATTGTTAAGTGCCTTCCGATAGGCGAATACGCGGTAATCCTGCCACGCAAACTTATGCGTGTTAGCAGTTGCTCAGGAATCACAAAGTTATCTGAAGTACTCAGAAGTTACTTGAGTCCTAATGATCTTTGTTGCTTACTGTTTCAGCTACAACCAGCAGAGTATCCGTGATGTGTGTGGTTCTAGCTACCTCCCCCCAGGCCTGCAGACCACTGCAATCTCGCGCCAACAAAAGGAGTCGAAATATGATAGGCACAATAAAGACACGCTGTCTTGGCAAGCTCGTCGGGTTAGGGGGCATCACCGGCTGCCTGCTTTTTGGACTACCACAAACAACATCGGCACAAACCTGCTTGCAGGAAGAGTACAACAAGGTGCAGAAACAGAAACTGAACTGCACGGCCAATGACGTGAGAATCGCGGCAGTCACGAACATACGCGACCCCCTCACCGGTGCCACGCTGACGAGCTGCATCGCAGGCCAAACGTTCAACTTTCTCGCCGACTTCGAGATCGTGACCTCCTCGTCTCAGGCACGCGAAAACATTGGTCTTTACATTGCCACAAACAGCACGACACAAGCACTGACCGGGAGCTGCGTGGATAACATCGTCCAACCTAAGCACCCGTGCCCCTCTAACAGCAGCATCTCGTGCGGATCGGACAACTATCACTCAACCGATCCCGCGCCAGACAACTGCGGCGACACCAGCAGCAATGACTCCAGCCCGACTTTTGGCGCTGGGGCGGAAAAGGTCACCCTCGAGATCGACAACTTCCTCTGCGAAGCTCCGGCCGGTCAAAACAACGCAGTGCTCCCGAACTGCACAAGCTGGCAAATCCCCGGCGGAACGATTCAGTGCGTGTCACCGGCGCCGGACTTTCCGTATCCGCTTAACGGTCCGGGAGGTACCCCAACCGCCATCCCGGGGTCTCCCTCCAAGTGCAACTGCTCTGTTATCCAGCTCCCCATCAGCATTCAGTCGCCGAGCATTAACGTGGCAAAGGGGTGCAACACGGCGACTACCAACAGTCCAAACCCGCCTGACTTCACTAACCTCAGCATGCCCAATCCCAGTTCGTGCACGCTGAGCCCCGAGGGCGGACAGGTGACCTACACGGTGGACATGGTCAACGACAAGTCGAACTTCGGCAGCGTCGTGATCGACCAGATCTGCGACAGCGCGTACGGCACCGTCTTCCAGGCAGGTTCGTTCACGGGACAGGGTTGTGCTGCGGGAAGCGTAACCGGCGGAACTATCCTCAGCACTACCTGCAACAGTCTGTCGTCGATTGCGTTTGGCGCTTCGGAGACTTGTACTTTCATCGTAAACCAAGCTGAACACACGACTGTGGACAATACCGCGACTGTATCGGGGCACGGATCCACGGCCGGAAAGTTTGGCCCGACCAGCTCCAACCAAGTCGAGGTTGTGTCGAACGAGGCGCCCACCACGGGAACGATCGTCAAGACCTTCGGTGGTAACACCTCTGGCTGCGCTACCGTGAGATACAACGTGCAGGTCAAAAACACCAGCGCAGCGGGCACAGACGAGACTCTGTCCTTGTCGGCGCTCAACGACAGTGCTTTCGGAAACATCACCTCGTTGCAAGGCAGTGTCCTAGGAACGACTTGCGGCGTTGCGGTGGGTCAACCCGGCCTTGGCTCTCTCTCAGGAGTCAACGCCAGCTCTACCAACGGAGGCATACTCCCGGCATCAATTTCCCCGAACAACGGCGCTTACTCATGCCAATTTGACGGGAACTTCTGCAGTGCGCTCGACAGCAGCGGCTGCTTCACGCACTCCAACACAGTATCGGCGACCCTGACAGGCGACGAGAGCGAAGTCGTGAGCCTGACTCCAGGTACGCTGAACCTGAAGGAGTGCCTCATCGGGACACCACAATAATCAAGCGTGAGTCGGAGTCGCCCGCTTCAGGGCGACTCCGAACTTTCCTGAGCTTGACTTGTTTTGAATTTGCGGGCCGGTCGATGACCGGCCCGTTTCCTTGGCTTTTGCAGGGCTACTGGACGGTAAAGCTGGCATTCGCAACTGCAGTACCTACAGCTGTTGACGTTGGGTTGGCTTCGATCTGGTAGGTTCCAGCGGGTGCGTGTTTTGCCAAGTTGTAACTCAGCAATGCCGTCCCAGCGCTCCCGGTCGTCCCCTTGAGTGTGGTCACGTTTCCGTTCGCATTCGTGACCCTCGCCGTAACGCTTACACCAGCAGCGGGCGATGTTCCCGAAGCTACCGTGGCGGTGATACCCACAGCCTGTCCTGGCAGGTAGCTGGATTGATTTGTGGTCACGCTAGTGGTCAGCGGCTCAGGGGCTGTCGACCCGTTTATCGTGATTTGCACGGTGGCACCGGTGCTGCTCGCGGAGTCGACTGTAAAGTTCACGCCTGCGGTCGAATCCGTGAAGCTCTGGCCCGCCACGAGTGATGGATCCCACCATCCGCTCGTCGTCGAAGTCGCAGGCGTCATGTCGAGCAACTGGCTGCTATTCCCATTACCATCGGTACCGATATGGAAAAGGACACCGGTCGTCTCATTCTGACTGTAGTAAATCGAATTCGACAGAAAAGCGTCGAAGCCGACTGCCTGGCGAGCCTCGATGTAATACCATGTTTTGGCGCCCGTCGTGGAATCGGTGGACTTCAGGATCTTCAGCGCGTTGGGCCCAGATCCTTGTTCGTAGGGAGTGATCATATAGGTCCCGCTGCTCGTAACCGTCGTAATGGAGGGCGAGTTCCCGGAGTTTAGCCACCCAAGACGTTCCTTCTGAAATGCGTGGTAATCTGGGGACGCCGTTTGGGGAGTACCCATCGTATCGAGTAAGTCACCATACTCAACCACGGTGCCATTGGAACAAATAGTCGCGCTCGTCCCGCAATCAAGTGAATGGGCATGCCAAAGGCCGAAGGCGTGGCCCAGTTCGTGGTCGAGGACATGGAAATCCAGATTGTTGCCGTTGATCCAGCTCTGCGAGGGGCTCCCGCCTAGATAAGATGAGCCTGCAAATCCACAAGCGTTGTTTTGTGGAAACGCGTAAACGTATCTCGTGTAGCTCGACAGTTGCACGCCTGCAGCCACCGCGGCCTTCTGAGCATCTGTGGCAATCTGAGACAGGTTACAGGTCGTCACGCTGTCCGGGATCGTATACCACCCGACCACCGTTGGTGCGATGGAGGTCTGACCGTATGAGTTCTCCTTGAAGAAATCGTTGATCCGGCCGGAGAACATCGTTTGCATATCGGTCACCGTGTAGGGCTGCACGCTGTCGTCTTGGAAATTGACCAGCATCACGAGCGTGGATTGTGGTCCGAAGGTGTTGGGCAATGGGCCACTTGTCGATGAGCCAGATGAGCCTGAGGTTGAACCGGAGCTCCCCGCGCCGCCGCTCTTGACGTTCGACCCCGAGTACAAAACAAGGGTGTTGTTGGAGAGGTCTCCTTCCGCCTGGACGTGATCGCCAGTCAGGAGGTGGGTTGGAGGTTCTTTGGCAAAACGCATGGGGACGTGTTGACCGTTCGCCAGTTTCAATGAGTAAGAAACCTCAGCTCGGTCCTTGAAATCCTTATTCAGGATCTCGAGTTCGCCTTCAAGTTGGATATGTTGGCTTGAGTTGGCTTCAGTTTGAGTTGAGATTGGGTTAGTCTGGGCGAATCCACTTGGCACGGCACCGAAGGTCAACACAGCAAGTGGGCTGATCAGTGCAACTGCGGAAAGGAACACAGCTTTTGAGAGGCCGCGTTGGAGAGTTTTGGAGTTTGCTACCTTGATGTTGATAGCGCGACGTGCTAACGGCTTGTTATCACGGTGGAGTGGATAGGGCCCAGATAGTTTCAACAGAAATTCCCCTGTTCTTGTACTGGAGCGATCTTGCGATCAGCTCGTGTAAACAAATGACACAGCTCTCCTGTTGTGATTGAGATCTCGTCTCGTTGATCACAGCAGAATTTGTTGTGCAAGTTGTGCAGTTGAGTCAATTCGGTTTGCGATGTGCAGGGACCTTCGCCTCGATTTCGTCACAACTGTCGTTACACATTGTCCTGGGGAAACTCTGAGTGGGGTGCGCAAGACAGTTGCATGCGCTGGTGCTCGCAGGTCCTCCGAATTGGGTTTTGAATTGGTAACGGATGCGCAAAAAAATGCATCCATCAAACTGGCCAGCACGCGAAATGCCAAAGTTTTATCGAGCCTAAGTCTCTTCAAAATGTGGGTGGCCCACAGAATTCTTCACGCACAAGTGCGAAAAAAGTTCCCGCGTTGGGGAACGTTATTCCCCGACTGCAGTGCAAGCCTCACGGCCTGAGTGATTACCCAACAATGCCCGTGATCTCTTGCGAAGAACCGAGGCGGATCGTCAATTGCACTCGTTTGCACCTCCCGAAGGTAGGATTCCTCATGTGAAGTGCCGATCTGCTGTCTCCATCGAACCATGGAAATGTGGTGAGATGTGGACGCTCGTCTCAGCTCTTCTGATTTGTACGGTATCCGAACTCCAGGCGAAGTATCCATTGCACGTTAGTGCCACCGGTGTCCCCTAAATGTGGCAGGCGCACCAAAACCCCACTCAGCACCTTCCACACAAACGCTACCCTAATACCCCATGAAGCGTCAGAGTGCGGAACGGGCGCCGCGGGCCGTTGCTCTTGGTCGGAAGAACTTCCTGTTCGCGGGATCCAACTGCGGCGGCGAGCGTGCCGCAGCTATGTACACTCTCATCGGAACGGCCAAGCTCAACGGAATTGACCCGGAGCTGTATTCTCCGCACCGTGCTGGCGCAGATCGCCGATCACCCCATCAGCCACATCCAGGATCTCCTGCCCTGGAACCTCGCCGCGTCACTTCGGGCCCACTCTTCCCAGGCCGCTTAGACACCCTCATCAGGCGTCCACCAAAAACAAATGGGCACCTCATGACACACTCTACGTCGCCATCAAGAGGGCCTCAGCGTCACTCAGCGTACGCTTACGGTCCGCCAGGTCCATGCGTGGGATCAAAACAAACAGGGCAGAATTGGCACGGTGCTGCTTCAGATCTGTTAAAGATATACGAAACCGCCGACCCCGCAGGGGATCGGCGGTTAGACAAACTAGATCAGGATTAGTTCATCGGTGCACGTGAAATCGAAATTGTTGCTGACTTCGATTTCTCTGCCGACTTTAGAGCTGCAGCCTGAGGCTTCCTCGACAGCTCATCATCGATCGTCCGGATAAAGTTATCCTGCCCCTGAGCGCCGGACAGTTCGATACCGTTGATGAAGAATGCCGGTGTTCCGGTGACCCCAGCCTTCCTGCCTTCATCAAGATCCTTGTCGATCTGGGCCTTGTACTTCTCACTCGTCAGGCAGGACTCGAACTGCTTGTCGTCGAGCTTCGCGTCCTTGGCGTATCCGATCAGCGTTTCCTTGTCCAGATTCGTCGCTTTGAAGAGCTGGTCGTGATAGTCCCAGAACTTGCCCTGCTCGAGTGCGCAGCGCGAGGCCTCAGCGGCGATCTCTGCATGGTCGTGAATGGCCCGGAGCGGGTAGTCTCGATACGACAGACTCACCTTGTCGCCATACTTTGCCAGGATTGCCTCGACGGTTGGCTCCGCCTGGTGGCAATACGGGCATTGGTAATCAGAGAACTCCACGATCATGACCGGTGCGTTCAAATTCCCACGCACGCGAGCGGGATCGTAGGCGACATTGACTCTCGGAGCGGACAGCTCAACCATCACGTTAGAGTCGTGTCGCAGGCTCTTCATATACTGGTCCCGTGCCTGCTGAATTTTCGCCTGCTTGATGGCTTGCTTTATTTGAGGTTGAACCTCGCTTAAAGGACGGGTGGATTTCGTTGCAAGGTAGAATCCCTCGACCTCTGCGTCACTCGGCTCGGATACTTTCGACTCCACTTCCTGGGCGAGCAACTGGTCCGTGGTTATGCCCTTCTTCTTGGCGGCAGCGTCCAGCAGCTTCTGTTGAATTACGTCATCCAAGGCTTTCTTCTTGATGTCATATTCCTGCTTGCGCAGCGGCATCAGTTGTCCCTGAATGGAGGGAAGGAGATCGGCTTCATAGATGGTTTGGCCATCTACGGTTGCAACCGGCACGTTTTGCTTGACGCCTTGGGTCTGGGCCGAAACGGCGGGAGGCACAAGTAAGCAGCAGGCGAGCGTGGCAAAGCCGGCAGGGCGATTCGATCGAGACCAGATAGAGCTTGAAGTGTTGGGGCGTGTCATGAAACCCATAGCGTTTACTCCTTGCCACATCGATTAGGGTGTGAGGTCTTCAGCTAGCCATACGGGCACACCGGCGACCAGCGCTGACGCGGCTAGATGGACACAATAAGGTGGCGCCGCCGAAATTGCCAGTTACTTCGCATTCTTTTTAATACCTGATGGGTTCCTACGTAAACTCTCAAATTTCTGGGGATTACCCGACCGAATTCCTCCGGACCGTGATATTATTGTCGCTCCTTGCACATGATGCGACGTGGGCGAACGCCGTCTCCCCCTTTTGCCGGGCTAAAGGATCTGCATGTTTTGGGTGTTAGTTACCCGGGTTGCAGATTCGCACCGTCATCTCCTGGAGGAGACGCATGACTACTTTATCTCCCGGGCGGCCTATTCAATTTGGGCCGTTCGAACTGAACCCAATTCGGCGCGAACTACGCAGAGGCGGACTGCGCGTCAAGATGACGCCTCACGAAATGTCGTTGCTGTGTCTGCTGCTCGAGCTTCCGCTGCGCGTACAAACGCGCGAAGAGATCCAGCGGAGACTATGGCCAGGGAACACATTCGTTGATTTCAAACAAGGCATAAATAAGGTGGTGCATTCACTACGTGAAGCGCTCGGCGACTCGGCAACAAATGCACGTTATATCGAGACCCTTAATACGACTGGGTACCGGTTCATTCCGCATTCGCTGGAAACATCTCACGACACCGGAATGCGATCTCAGCCTAGGCGGGTTGCCGTGTTGCCAATAACAACCACGCGGCCGGAGGAACTGCTGCATTACTGCCACAGGATCACTTGGCGACTGATCGATGCGCTCTCTGCAGTTGGCGGGGTGCGCGTGATAGCTGGGGCTACTCTGAAGAGCTGCAAAGTGGATGACGTGAGCCCGCAAAAGGCGGGAGAGACTCTTGGCGTCGACGCTGTTATTTCGGGCGAGCTTACTCGAATCGATGGAGCATTGTTTCTCCGGATGGAACTTATTGACGTCTGCGACGGTTCTCAGTTGTGCGGTGCCTATGCGGAGGCCACTGATCTCTCCGGAGCGCACTGCGATCAGGAACTCGCCGACGATGTTTTGAAGCAACTCCGCCCCGTGCTTGCTCCGATGGCAAAAGGAGGCGATTCAGTAGTCAATTTGGGGGACGGCCGAAGGGCAGGCGTGGACAGAAGGCAGGGCGTGGACCGAAGGCAGTTGGCGCATCAGCAAGGGTTCAACGTCGCGAAAGACAGTGGGGCCGCGTAGCTCATTGCGCCCGAGTGGGGAACGGCTTCGGAAATCTATTCAGGCCTGATGGCTTCCTCATGATTAGGAATCGATGACCACGAGCTAGTGTCAAACCCCAGACTCGGTTCACGGTCGGCGGCATACCCTAGTTCCAGGGCTTCCGCGCTGCTGACAATACCGCGCTTTTCATTGCCTTCTGCCTGCTCGTTCAGCATCCAGCGGAATGGAATAGCCGCTACTGAAAAGGGCTAAATAGACATCTGCCCGAGCGCCGGAAGATGATGCAGCAGTGGGCCGACTACTTAGATAAGCTAAAAGCCGGTGCGGACGTAATCCCAATACGCCAGGGCGCCTAGTCCATCCGACTTTTGCCCTGCAATTCAAAACCCGAATCCCGCAATCCCCTGAGAACTTCGGCTGCGATCTCCTTGGAATCTGACTGAGCCGGCTGTTGCGGGGTTGCCAAACATCGAAGGATCTCGCTTTGGCGTTCACAGGCCACCGCGCCATAGCTGGTGAAGGTTGTCAGAACCTTTTCATGTCCGAGGTTCTGACTCCATGCTTTGAATGCTTCCGGGGACTGGCACAGGTCTTGGCCAAGTCGGACAAGTGTGTTCCTAAAGCTGTGAGGATTGAAATATGGAAGTCCGGCACGGAGGAAAGCCTCGTGAAATATCCCCCGAATAGGCGAAGCGCTGCTCCAGTGAGTTCGATCTAGTCCAGCGACCCCGAACTGGCAATCAGCTCCTTGCTCAATGCGCGTGGCTGGAAAAAGTGGGTCGTCATTGCCCCAGAGCTGTTCTTCCCTGAGGAAAGACACCCAATCTTCCACAATTTCGACGGGCTCATCTCCTACGGGGAAAAAGTACGTGATGAAAGTCTTACTGAATTTTGTCCTCACCTCTCGCGCATCTTGGCGAACACATTTCTCGACCAGGTCAACATGTTTCAGCTTCACTGAGGCAATGGCGCTGTCTCTTGCCCCGGTCAGGAGCGTGAAGGCGATCAGGGCACGATTGCGGCGGTCGATCTCGGTCTTCGTCGGCATGGTTTGGATGACGTGTTTGATTTGTTCCAGAGTCGGTACCTGCTGCTCGCGCTGGGCGGTAGCGATCCGGGTGTCTTTGTCGGAAAGATTGAAGTACTCTGCATCGGAATATTCAAAGCGTGACTTGTAGCCCGGCTGCCAGGCGAGCCATTGGAAGAAGCGCTTGAGTTGCGTCAGGGTGGCATACAAGGTTGCTTTGCTCAGTGTCTCGCCAGATTGGAGGCCCCGTTGTCCAGCGAGGTGCTTCTTGAAGGCGATTACCTGTTCCGTGTGGAATGCCTTGAAGTCGCGATACCCGGTATAGACCTCGAACCGATTGAGGGCCTTCGCAGCCGCGTCCACGGTGGGCTTCGCTGTGACGTTTGGCTTCTTTCAAATAAGCGAAATACTGGCGCTTAATTCGTTCATTATTGGCGTTGTTTTTGCTCATGGGTTGATCTCTCTTTCCAAGTCACTGTTTACGGTGGGATGGATACTATTGCTTACTACTGGTCAGGGCAGGAAGAGATGATCTGCACGCTTGGCTCTCTTCGGAGGGCCTTACTTTTCCTCGCATGAATAAATAACAACCTATTCGTCTTATTCGCTCGCTAGTGGTGTCGGTTAAAGTGGATGGAGGCAATGGCCGACTCGGCGCGATGGTCTTTGGAGGAGGCGAAGACGGAGCGTTCCACAAAGAGCTCCTCCAATTCAACGAAGACACCCTATGGTCCGGTCAGCCGCGCGACGGCAACAACCGCGACG
>JAOAPF010000043.1 GCA_025462755.1 Edaphobacter sp. | reverse complement strand
TCATGTCGCGCTCGATCAGTCCTTTTTGATTGATCCGCGGGATGGGATTTTCCACGCGCAGTGGAGTGGTGAAGTCCTTGAAGACCCACTGCGCCGAGCCGGTGAACCAAGGCAAGGCCTCCTGGGTCTTGAGGTGCCAATCGAAGAGATTGCAGGCGTAGGTTTCGGACCAGTCGCCGTCTTTGGAGACGCGGGCCTGGCCGCCGGTGTTGAGGTAGGCGAGGCCTCGCTCGTCGGTGCCATGGCCGGTGGCGATCTGCGAGAGAATTTTGTCGGGGTTCTCGGCGTGTCGGCCGGCGTGGCTGTCGGCTCCCCACTCGGCGTGGAAGAGATGCTTGACGCGCTCGCGCTGGGTTTCGAGAGACTTCTGATACTCGGGGTAGGTGCCGCTGTACCAGCCCGCCCAGATGGAGGGCGAATAGACATCGGGAATATCGCGTGCGAAATCGCATCGCCGAATCGTGGTGAAGCGCGATGGGTCGAGTTGATGCGAGAGCGTGTTCAACTCCTGCAGGTACGCGCGGATGGCTTGCTTGTTGATCTCGGGATATTCGGTGGGCCAGTCGTCTTCGTTGCCGAGACCCCACAGCAGAATGCTGGGATGGTTGTAGTGTTGCGCGATCATGTTGCGCAGAGTGCGGCGGCCCATCTCTTTGAAAACGTCGTTGCCAACGCCGCCGCGGCACCAGGGAATCTCCTCCCACACGAGGATGCCGAGCCGGTCGCAGTGCTCGAGCACACGCCGCGATTGCTGGTAGTGCGCCAACCGGATGAAATTTGCGCCCATGTTCTTAATGAGCTGCATCTCCTCTTCGAGCAGTTCGTCCGGCATCGCCGCCGCATAGCCTGCATGGTCTTCATGGCGATGCGTCCCGCGCAACAGTAGACGCTCTCCGTTTAGCTTGAACGGCCCATGTTCGACGAATTCAGTGTGGCGGATGCCAAAGGTCTCGTGCGCCACATAACCTGAGTCCGCTCCCAGCGTGACACGGCACTGATAGAGATGCGGGTCAGCCGGGCTCCACAACTGCGGAGTGGCGACCGTGAAGCTGGCGATCTCCATCGCGCCCTGCCAGGGCTTCAGCATCTGTTTTGAGCGATAAATCGAAGTTCCCTTTGCATCGGTTATCTCAACCGAGACTTCGACCGAATCGGTCGCACTCGCAGGGTTGTATAGCGTCCCGACAATCGTGATCTTCGCCGGGCTCTTCGGGGAAGGCAATTCCGTTCGCACATGCACGGTCTCGAACGAGACGGCTGGAACGTAGACGAGATTCACATGCCGGTACATGCCGCCGTAGAGGCTGAAGTCGCTGAGGTCTGAGGGCATCCGGTCCAGATCGCGCGAGTTGTCGCAGAGCACCGAGATCGGGACGCCGTCCGGCTTTTTCTTTTTATTCTTCGCCGCTGAGGGTGCGGTTTCTGCGGGCGGTTTTGTTACCTGCGCAGGGTCCGGCAAGAGGTCTGGGATCAGGAGGTCGGTGATATCGAAGACGAACTCGTCGTACCCGCCGGTGTGCTTGCCTGCGAGCTTCTCCCCGACATAGACGGCGGTGGTTTGTCCCGCGCCCTCAAAGTGCAGCAGAGTCCGTCCCTTGGGAAACGGGTTGGCAACCGGCACGTGCGTTCGATACCAACCGTTGCCGCGGTAGTAGGGAACATCCGGGTCGCAGCCATCGTATGCATTAAAACAGTGCGGCATCGTGACCGTTTGCCAGACGGCAACCTCTTCGCTATGCCATGCTTCCCACGGCCCGCCCAGTGAGCCCTGGAAGAACTCCCATCCGTCTGTAAGCCGCCGTGCATGCGCGATGTTGCCTAATTGATCAACATTGCCAGCCAGGGTCGCAATGGACGCGCGCAGCGTAGAGGAGGGCAGCAGAGAAGCCGCGGCCACGGTGGCGCCGGTCTTCAGAAAATTTCGTCGGGAATACATTTGGTGCCGCTCCTCATATTGTTCGCCTCATGCGTCGACTCGCCCGGCGATCGTGCATCTTAGAAGACAATAATTCAAAGTATCGACAAAATGCCTAACTCCGGTGATATAAAGACTCGTTATCAAAGATGTCAGTCAGCCGTAGCTATGTTCTTCCTTCGAACGCCAACGAAGACGGTTCACTTTTGGCGTCACCTGTTGCAGCTGCCTTTTGTCAGTCGTACCGCATCGATCTTTCAAACCGGAAAGCGAAATCATGCCTACTTCTCAATCGTCGCGGTTCACGTTTACTCGCAGGCAGAGTGCGTCCAACAAGACGCCGCGCCAGATTAATCGGAACCTCGTCTTCAATCTGGTGCGAACCCGCCAGCCTCTCTCGCGCGCCGATCTTGCCCGCGTCTCCGGCCTGCAGCGCAGCACCGTTTCGCTGATCGTCGAAGATCTGATCAAGGAGAAGTGGATCCTTGAAGGATCGACGGGACGGCCGCCACGCGGACGCAGACCGACTTTTCTCGAACTGAATCACCAGCGAGCCGTGATCGCGCTCGATATTCATCCCTCGCAGACGACGGTTGCCGTCACCGACCTTGGCGGCAAGATCGTCGCCCAGAATGTTGTCGCGCTACCGGCTGATCCAACGAAGGCGATCCAGAGCATCATCGCGGCAATCCGCAAGCTGATCGCGGCACACAGCGACAAATCGTTCGATGGCATCGGCATCAGTCTTCCCGGCCGTGCCGACACGCGGCTCGAAAAACTTATCTTCGCGCCGAACCTCAACTGGCCCGTGGCGAGCATCAAGTCCCGCATTCAACGCGCCACCGGCCTGCACGTCGAGATGGACAACGTAGCCAACGCCTGCGCCCTCTCCGAGGTATGGTTCGGCGATAGCGACGGCCTGCACGACCTCGTCGTCGTCAACGTTTCGGAGGGAATTGGAACCGGAATCTTCGCCAATGGTCAGCTGCTTCGCGGCGCGAACGGCATGGCTGGAGAGTTTGGCCACGTCCAGATGGAGACCAACGGCCCGCTGTGCGGGTGCGGCGGCCGTGGCTGCTGGGAGACCGTCAGCTCCAATCGTGCCGGCCTGCGCTACTACGAAGAGTTCAGCGGATCTCCAGCGCCGCAGAGCTTCGCCGCGCTGGTCAAGATGGCACAGGCTGACGATGTCCACGCCATCAAGGCGCTGCAGAAGATGTCGTCGTTTCTGGGCCGGGGGTTGCGCATGATCGCCTCCGCACTGGCGCCCAGCGAGATCGTCATCGTTGGGGATATCACGACTGCCTGGTATATGTTCGGGCCGATCATCGAAGCCGAACTCAAACAAAACGCACTCTCCAAGGAGCCGAGGCTGCGGCCCTCCTTTGAGGGCAACACGGCACGGCTGCGCAGCGCGGTCGCATTGGTCATGAACGGAAGTCTCGTCTAATGAAAACAAGGAAAAGGAAAATAAGGGTGCTTTTGTTTAATATAGTGTCGTTTCGAAGCGTTGCATTGGGTCTGGCTCTCAGTGCAAGCTGTCTCAGTTCCTACGCGCAGACCGCGCCCCCAGCAACTGCTCCTGCTACGCCTGCCTCAGTAGAGCGTGCGCACGTTGGCGATGCGCCGGACGATCCTGGTCCGCTCGCCACAGATCTCTCGGCCGAGATAAAGCCGAAGGCCATCGATGCAGTAATGAAGAAGGTCGGCGACTGGCAAGTGAAGGTTGCCGAGCCGAACTTTAACAAACAGTGGACCTTCGCAGCGCTCTACGACGGCCTCCTCGCAGCCTCGAAGACCACAGGCGATCCGAAGTACCACGATGCCGTGTTGCATTTCGCGGAGCGCTCCGACTGGACGCTGCTGAACGACCGCTTCCCGCACGCAGACGATCAGGCCTTCGGCCAGGCCTATCTCGATCTCTACCTCGAAGACAAGAAGCCGGTGCGCCTGGCCGACACCAAGGCCATTATGAATCGTCTTGTCGTTCGTCCTGATGATCCGGACAAGCTGCTCTGGTGGTGGTGTGATGCGCTTTTCATGTCGCCGCCTGTGTTGCTGCGGATGTATCAGATCACGCATGACAAGAAATATCTCGACTACATGGACCACGAGTGGTGGCTTACCTCGGGCAGCTTGTACAACCAGGAGAATCATCTTTACTTCCGCGACAGCCGTTACTTCACTCAGAAGCAGGCGAACGGCAAGCCGATCTTCTGGTCGCGTGGCAACGGCTGGGTGATGGGCGCGCTCGTCAACGTGCTGCGGCTCCTGCCCGCCGACTATCCCTCACGGCCGAAGTATGTCGCGCAGTTTCGCGAGATGGCTGCCGAAATCGCTGCGATTCAAAGCCCTGATGGGCTCTGGCGCTCCGGCCTGCTCGACCCCGATGCATATGATCTGCCCGAGGTCTCCGGCTCCGCGTTCTTCACCTTTGGGATTGCCTATGGAATCAACGAAAAGATTCTCGACCGCAAGACGTATCTACCGGTCGTCGAAAAATCGTGGAAGGGAATGCTCACGCACATCTACGCCGATGGCCGACTCGGTTCGATTCAGCCCATCGATGGACAGCCCGGCAAATTCAAGCCATCAGCCAGCTACGTCTACGGTGTCGGCGGCTTTCTTCTCGCAGGTTCGGAGATGCACCGTCTCGCCCAAACAAAGCACTAGCTTTTCTTGCCGGCTCCCGGCTTCGCCATCCACAACAAAGGCTGGCGAACCGGGAAGTTTCGGATGACCTCGGGCACCGCGGGGTCGGGATTCAGCGTCTTCCACAGGGAGATGTAGTCGTTTTGTCCATAAGCCACGCCGGCAAAGAGCAGGCTTGGTTGGCGGTTGGGAAAGTCGTCCCAATGCTCCACGTCATGCTTGTAGGGCCACGCGCTCTTGTCCTTGATGAACGGGTACAGGAACGCTATGACCTTGCTCATGCCGCGTCCGTCCGGCGTGGTGAAAGTCCACAGATTGTCTGCCGGGGCTGAAAGCGTCTGGCAGATCGTGCCCATCACATCTAGATCAAAGAGGCAGTAGCTGTAGGGTTTGGTGCGCGCCAGCTCCAGGGGCAGGCTGCCGTCGGCGGCCACCTGGTCCGGCACCAGCGTCGTCTTGAAGCGTTCGCGGCACCACGTCATCACGTCGGCGTTGCCAATGAAGCGCGCAAACTCCGCAGCCTGCATCACCCAGCAGCTTCCGTGATTGTTTTTTGCGTCACGCTCCTCCTGGCCATTCTTGGAGTTGCGCATCCAGTCCAGATAATCGGCAAACCACGCCTTGATTCTCGCTGCGTCTTCGAGTACCCCGCCATCAGCCAGTACGGTCGCAGCACGAGCAGGTTCGACGAGATGCAGAGTGTCAATAATTCCGATGCCCCGCCCATTGTTCAAATTGAAGATTGCCTGCGCATACTCGAGGTTTGCGTTCATCTTCGTGGCCGGATCGACGAACCACGCACGCAGATGTTTCCCTGCATGATCGGCGTACTTCTTCTCGCCGGTCAGCTCCCACGCCGCAGCCAGCGCAGGAACCATCAGGCTCAACCGCACCATCGCCTTGCGGTGATCGTCGAAGTTTGCGGGATTGGTAAAGCCGTCGCGTCGAATGTGGGGCCCGTTCGGATTCTTCTCGTCGGGCCACCAGTAGTCGCCTTCGGAGAAGTAGTCGTGCGGTCCGCCCTTGCTCCGTTCGCTGTGCGAAGAGGTCACCGTGATCGGCTGTTCGGAAAGATACCGGTTGGCTGCAGCGAGAATCCGCGTTCGGTCAGTCGCCGCGACAAGGTCATACGGAGTCGTTGCATTCTTGGCCCAGGCAGGCCTGACAGCAAAGTAGCTGGCGCTTCCAACAGCCGATGCCACAAAAAACCGCCGGGTCAGCATGCCCATCTTGTGTCGTCACCCTTTCGTACAAATTTCGCTCCGGCCATAATACCGGCTTGGAGCGGCATCTATGGTTCAGGCCGGGAATCAGCGCCTTCCGAGATTGGCTAAGTGTTCACTTGACGGAATGAATGGTCATTCAGTATGCTTC
>JAOAPF010000038.1 GCA_025462755.1 Edaphobacter sp. | reverse complement strand
CACCGTCGAGTCCCTGCAGAGCGGTTGGCCCCCAGACCGCCTCTAGCTTGAGCTTGCCGAATTCGGATTCATATGGCATCTGCCCGAGATTTGAAACCATAAGATCTCTAGCGAACGCCACAGCGGCAATCTGGGCCGCGGTCTCAACGTCCATATCCTTGGTCATGATTGCTTCCAGGCCATGCAACGATGTAGAGAGCGATTGAAAGGTCCGAGATGGAGAGAGCTCATCCTTTGCAGAGCGCGCCTGCTCCCAAAAAGCCCTTGAATCATTAGGTTGAAAAGGAACCATACCTCCGGTCAGATAAAGGCCGCATGCCTCTCCCGCTCCAAGAGGTGCCCGCACATTGATCGGCGACATCACGCGGACTGGCTGTTTACGCCATGTACTTGAAGTCTTTCGACCTGCAAGAACTAATGCGGCGCAGAGCGCCCCTTGGACTGTAGTCCCTTCGCGTCGCGCCCGCTCCTTGAGGGCCGCAGTAAGATTTTCGTCCAACTTTCGCGCGGCGACCCTCGGTGTCAAACCATTGCCTTCCCGGTACAGTGCGGGTTCCGCTTGAGGAGCACCGGCTTGCAATGCCTCGGCTTGGACAATCTCCTCCCCTTTTGGCTGCTTGCTTAGCAACTCTTCGGCGCTGCTACTGAATGAGAGCGGCTCAATTTGCCCACCAGAGAGCACCTGAAGAAGATCGCGAATCAGAAAGACGAGCGACATTCCGTCAGCGATAGCATGATGAGCGATCATGATGAGAACAGCAGACTGCGGCTTATGGATCAGCACGCTCCTGATAAGAGGTGCTTGTTCAGGAGTAAACGGAAGCGCCATCTCGCGGTCCAACTCCAACTCCCAGCGTTGCTGGACACTTCCATCGACTACTCGAAGTGGTATTGACGCTGCATCTGCCTGATACAGAGCCGGTTGACCCTCCTCGTTTCTATTGATGGAGGTGTAGAGGACGGGGTGGCGTCTCTGCACTGCATCAAGCGCATCCCTCCAGCTCTGTACCTTTGTAATGCCTTTGACTTCGGCGGTCACCGTGAGGTGGACCGCATGTTTCTGATCCATAAGCCAGAACATGTGCTCCCTGGCGCCCAGCGTTCGGACTTCCTTCTTCGATTGGGTAGCCGGCATTGTCGATACATCCTGCAACATGGTCTTCCTTCAAATTGAATTTGAACTTCGTCAGCATCCAACCAATCTTGCTTACAGTTCGACGCGATTGCTGGGCTGACCAATCGTCCTAAAAGCATCAGAATCCATCTGGCGGTATCCCGTGTTCGCATTCATCTGTTACGTTTCAATTCATCTGGAAATTTCTGCGACGATGGTGCGATCTCTTCCAGAGGAACACCCTAAGCACCATCGCAAGGCCACAATCGCCAACACGACCGAGCCTACGTGTTCTCACCACAATCGCTGCCGCTCTTCAGATGCAATTGATGAAACTCGACCTGCTCTTCGTGACCAAGCGACACGCGTTCTGGTCGGACGAGAACCGTTTCACCTAATTCTGCCGCGATAAGGAGGTCAGGGTGAAGAGAGGTCTGACGTGATCGGGACTATAGTTGGGTGCGATACACGGAAGGCGGGACGCCCACAGAGTTTCTGAAGACTGTTGCGAAATGCTGTTGATTGCGGAACCCCACTTCCAATCCGATGTCGAGAACGGAGAGGCGGGAATCTGCAAGCAGTTTCTTACTTCGCTCAATGCGGAGC
The DNA here is from genome assembly GCA_025462755.1 of Edaphobacter sp. Taxonomy (GTDB): domain Bacteria; phylum Acidobacteriota; class Terriglobia; order Terriglobales; family Acidobacteriaceae; genus Edaphobacter. Next base: position 12,723 of record JAOAPF010000038.1, on the reverse strand, counting down.
TGAAGCATGTATTGGTGGGGACTCTGGTTTGTGCTTGCGCGAAACTGAAATGAGAAATGGGACAAACTCAGGCCCGCGCAGTCAGCGAGGTCTTTCAAGCCGATTTGTTTGTCCATGTTTGCGTGCATGAACTCAACAACGCGTCGAAGGACATGAGGAGCCATGCCCCCTTTGCCGGGAATCGATCTCGGAGCGAAGGTGTTGAAAGAGGTTAAGAGTATGTTGGCCAGGGCCGCTTCAATGCAATCAACAAACAGTTTTCCTGCCGAATAGCCTCTGGCTCGTTCCGCATCCAGGGCAAACAACAAATGGGTTAGCCGGTCGTCTGTAACCACGTGCTTCGGGACGATTTCGAGTGATTTCTCCGTGAGACGTTCACGTGCCGCTTCCATGAATGCAGAGTCCGGCATTCTGACCGAAAGTACACTGATCCTCTCGTCCCAGCTGATGTTGTGCCATTCCTCTCGAGGACAAAACACGGCGTGGCCAGTGGCTACGGGAATTTTGGCGATGGCTGCGTCTTTCAACGAAAAGCCAATCACGGCGGGCTTCATAAAAAAATGGAGCAGCTGATCTCTAAGAAGATGCGATTGCCAGCTTATCGGTTCGAGGTCGCGGCGCTCGACAAGCAGGGAGGATGAGGGGGATAAAGGCCCGATTGGGGCCGCATCGAACATCGGCTGCACGCAACCCTCGCGATGAGAGAGGATGCGGGATACACTTTTTCCCTCAGTATTCATCTTCGCAACGATTCGATGGTCACTCCCTCGGTAAGGATTCGCGTTGGATTGTCACACGGCCGACCTGGATAACGCGAGGAACGATGTTCGATGCGTAATATCGCTGGTTTCCTCGTCGGAGTCCTCCTGATAGAGGCATTTCAAAAACGGAACGCACGTATGCGAAACAAGGTCAACCATATAACCGTTCTTAATCAGCAGGATGCAAGTAGCTATTGCGGCACCTTGGTCCAGCAAGATTCGCTGTCAGCGTCCCAGCCAAACTATTGCGAAGACTGCGTCAATTCTCCGCAAACGTACATGCGATTCCGTTTCTTGAGGTGTCCCCAAGTTCTCAGAAATGTATTTTCAATGGAATCACTGAAGCGGAGTGACGATGGGGCGTCACACCGTGAGCAATCAGACGGACCACCGATCAGCAAACCGATCTGGCGGACAAATTATCCGCTGCGTACTCCGTAATCGAGCGTAAATAGGAGAAACTGAACGCATCCCAGCGACCCTATGAAAGTCTCTTGATCTTGTAAATCATTCAAAGTGAATGGGATGCGCACTGTACCTACGTTTGTACCCAAAATCGGCACGCGATTACTCTGCGGCGAATTCGAAGCGGTCGTAAGTCACTAATAAAAACTGGCTTAGGGGGAAACTAGATGGTGCCGGGAGGGGGAATCGAACCCCCATGGAATTGCTTCCGACGGATTTTGAGTCCGCTGCGTCTGCCAGTTCCGCCATCCCGGCTCTACAAATCCACTCGCCTACCAAGCGTCATTTCAAACCTGGCATGTAGCCTTTTGCCAACCAGATCACATCAGCGAGTCGTCAACTCAGCCCAAACCAGCGGCCTCGTCGTCCTTCCAGTATCGCATAGCCCTTGCCTCGATATCGGCTGTCGACCTCGGCATGTCAACAGCCTAGCCTCGCCGATTCGGCCACAGCCACGCCGCCCCCCGAACACCGCTTGAATCTCCATACATCGCCGGCAAAATAGGAGTCGAAGCCTCTCCACCAAACACATACGTCTTCAACTTGTTTGGGAGCTCCCGATAAATATGCTTTACCCTCGATACCCCGCCGCCAATCACAATCACATCCGGGTCAAGTATGTTGACCACCTGCGCCAGCCCGCGCGCCAGCCGATCTTCGAACCGCTCCATCGCAGCCGTTGCCTCCGGGTCGCCGGCCTCGAACCGCGATACGATCTCGTGGGTCCTCAGTGCCTTCCCCGTCACCGTTCTATAGTCCAGAGCGATGCCCGTGCCGGACACCCACATCTCCATACATCCCCGCTTCCCGCAGTAGCACTCCGGCCCCGGATATTCCTCCGGCCTCGGCCACGGCAACGGATTATGCCCCCATTCCCCCGCCACTCCATTCGGCCCCTCATGAACGCGCCCGTCAATGGCAACTCCACCGCCGCATCCAGTCCCTAGAATGACACCAAACACAACATTCTTGCCGGCCGCAGCGCCATCCGTAGCCTCGGACACCGCAAAACAGTTCGCATCATTCGCGATGCGCACAGCACGGCCTAGCGCGACGATCAGATCTCGATCGAGCGGACGGCCATTCAGCCAGGTTGAGTTCGCATTTTTCACCAGCCCGGTAATTCTTGAAATGCTCCCCGGAATCCCTGCTCCTACAGTACCGGTGCTTCCAGTCGCCTCTTCCAGGCGGCGAACCAGCCCCACCATCGCCGCGACCGTCGCATCGTAGTCGTCTCGCGGTGTGTCGATACGATGCCGCACCAACTCCACGCCTTGATCATCAATCGCCAGTGCCTCAATCTTTGTCCCACCGAGATCAATCCCGATGCGCATGTCTGTGTTTGTCATTGAACCTTTGCCATCTCACAAGTGTCCCGTTTGAAGTGTAAGTCAGACTGAAACGTATTCGGTAGTTGGACGTACTAAATTGAACATCCCATGGACCTTTGTTCAGCCCGGGGGCGATAAATGGCCTCGCGCAGTATGGCTTCGTCACCGACGCCCGCAAGAATACTCTTAGAAACCATCTCTCAGAATTTTTCGAACCGGCGTTACCAGCAGCGAAAAATACAGCAGTTATCAATCCTGGTTTCGCTCTGCCAGTCCCCCTACTGCACCTTCCCCAGCGGACGCAGCCGGCCCAACTCAATCGCACACGCAATCGCATTCAACGCCGTGAGCTTCAGATTATCCGCGGCCATCCATATCCAGAAGCGCGTCCCCATCTCCCCTTCAGAGTCTTTCCTCACCCGCACCATGATGTCTTCCTGCCCAGCCGCACTTAGATTGCTCGGCGGGTCGGACGCCGCACTCACCAGGTCGATATGGTCGCCGGCCAGTGCCGCCTCCACCTCAGTCACACTCGCAGCCCTGTCAAAATCCACCAGCACCGAGAGCACATATCCATGAAACACCGGCGCCTGCACCATCTGCAAAGCCGGTACCGGCAGCTGTCCCTCCGATAAGCCCGCATAGTGACGACGGATGCGCAGCTCCGTTATCCCCAGCTTCACCTTCGCCGTCTCACCCAGCTCGGGCAGCAGATTGAACGATACCTGCGCGTCATATTGTTCTCGCGGCAGCGTCTGGAACGACAGCAGATTCACCGTCTGCTGATGCAGCTCATCCATCGCCTCCCGGCCATACTCCGACGCCGGCTCCATAACCGTCGCGGCAACGCTCGTCAATGGCAGCTTCGCCTGCAGCCTTCCCGCAACCAGAGCAAGCATCACCGCAACCGGATGCGCCGCAACCACCGCAGGCGTATTCAGGTCTGGCAGGTTATGCGTTGTCTTCTCCCCAAGCGCCTCCGCAACCCACGGAGCTCGCACCAGAACATTCTTCTCCCCCTCCAGGGCGTACGTAAGATCGACAATGCTCGCCCCCGCCCGCCGCGCATCCTGCCAATACCTCTTCGTCACCGCAGCCGTGCTGGCAAAGAAGGCAAAGTCCATTCGGTCAAACGAGGACGCCTCCAGCCGCTGAATAAACGCAACCTCATCCGCCGCCGCCGTCACCTGTCCCGCAGCCTCTTCCTCATCGAGCAGCACAAAATCCGATGCCGCCAGCGGTGACGCGCCCAGCTCCTCGGTCAACTCTTTCCCGACCAGCGACGACGCTCCGACAATTCCGATTCGATACTCTCTGTTCGTCATCATTCGCCTGCCGTGTTCGGCACCCCTGCATCTGATTTCTACCGCCGGCCCCTGACCTGTTTTACTGCTGATGACTCACAACCGTAGAGTGCCGCCGCCCTCGGCTCCACGAATACGCCAGTCGTGCCACAACACCCGACACCAGGTACGCCATCGCAATAATAATCAGCATGTACTCGGAATAGAGGACGATGAGCGCGCCGATCACCCCGATCAACGTGAAGAGCCGGAACGGATGACGAGCTCCGACCGTGATCTCTTTCGCACTCCAGAATCGCCAGTTGCTCACCATCAGAAAACTCGTAAACAGCAGCAGGCAAATCCACACGAATGCAATCCATGGATTATCAATCGGCGATCCTCGTTGAAAATGAATCACCGAGCAGACCACACCGGCGCCCGCCGGGATTGGCATCCCTACGAAGTATTTCTTTCCCGGCCGGCCTGGGTTGCGCGGCTGCGGATTGATGCTGATGTTGAACCGCGCCAGCCGGCTCGCACCGCAGATAAGAAAAATGAAGCAGACAAAGACCCCGATGTGCACGATCTGCTCCCGCAGCTGCGGATGCGCCATCACCGGCAGCATGCGAAATCCCCAGATGTACGCAAGCAAACTCGGCGCCACCCCAAACGTAATCACATCCGCAAGCGAGTCCAGTTCTTTGCCGAAGTCGCTCGCCGTATTGGTCATCCGCGCGATCATGCCGTCGAGCCCGTCGAACAGCACTGCGATGCCAAGGGCAAGCGCCGCACGGTCGAAGTAGCTCTGATCCGCCATCGATCCTTGGATGCTCTGCGTGATGGCATAGTATCCAGCAGCCATATTGCCCGCCGTAAACAACGATGGCAGAACATACATGCCGCGACTCGGCTGACGTCTCACCTTTCCGCCGGGCCCGGCATGCGCCCCGATCTCCGCCTCGTCCGCCATCAGGCCACCACTGCCATTGCAGCGTCCGTTGTCTCCACAGGAAGCTCCGGAAGCACCGCCAGCACAGTCGAGCCGCCCTTCACCCGCGATCCCGTCTTCACCTTCAGGTTCGCCTCCGCCGGAATCAGAACATCCACCCGCGAGCCGAATTTGATCAGCCCCATTCGCTGTCCGCGCTCCACCCTGTCACCCACCTTCAGATTGCACACAATCCGCCGCGCCAGCAGCCCCGCAATCTGTTTAAAGCTGACGTCATATCCGCCCGCATCGATCGTAATCAAGGTCTGCTCATTATGCAGCACCGACTCTGGCTTCATGGCATTCATGAACTCGCCCTTGCGAAACTCGCACACCGTCACCGCTCCGCTCACCGGCACGCGGTTCACATGCACATCGAAGACATTCAGAAAGATGCTGAGCCGCAGCCGGCTTCCGCTCACCGTCTCGATCCACTCCGCCTCCGTGACAACGCCATCGGCAGGCGACACAATCTGTCCCGGTCTCTGTGGAATCGTCCTGTTTGGATCGCGGAAAAACCACAAAAAAAATGCCGCCAGCACAATCGGCAACGCCGTCAGCCAGGCGGGCATGCTCATAGACCAAAGCACCGCTGCCACCGCACCAAGCCCTAAGGCATAGAAGAACCCATCTCGCACCATAAGTACTCGATTATAAGGCCACGAAGTACTGGATCATAAGGCCGCGCACACCTTCACCCAGACCCTGAGGTCCGGCACCCGGCGGCCCACTCTGTCTCCAGCCCCTACCCGGCCGAAGCCCCGTTGGCTGAAGCCCCGGCTGGCTGAAGCTAAGACGCTCCCATTCGCCGAAGCCGCTCCATCTCATCCTTCAGGCTGAGCTTCAGCTTCTTCAGCCGAACCTCCTCCAGCTGTTCCGAGTCAGTCAGGAAAAGCTTCGAACGCAGCGTCTCCAGCCTGCGCGCGTACAAGCTGTGTTCCTGCATAAGCTGTTGAATGGAAGGAAGGGAAGCGGTCTCGGGAAGCTCCGTGAACTTTGCGGTTTGCACGAGGGATGTACCTCCAGCAACAAACAACATCTCAACCAATTGGCGAAAAAGCTATCACAGACCCATAGCCAGCCGCAATGTGGATTACTCGTCGCAAATTAGATCGAGCCCAAATTCAGCCGCATCAGCAAAGCATCCTCCACCGGATCCCGGTAGTACCCCACCCGCCGTCCCGCAGCAACAAACCCCAGCCCGGAATACAACGCGATCGCACCCGCACTACCCGACCGAACCTCCAGCTCCAGCGCCCCTATCCCTTGGCTCCTGCACCATTCGGCAACCGCACCACATAGCGCCTTGCCTACCCCTCCGCGCCGCGCCGGCGCCGCAACCGCCACGCTCTCCAGCTCAGCCGGACCCTCTCCATGCGAACCAATCACCTTGCCCACCGCAAAACCCAACAGCTGCCCCTCCGTCTCCGCCACAAAAAAGCATCGCCTCACCGAGCTGTCACCCTTATCAGCATCAACCATCGCAACATACTCAGCCTGCGCCCAGTGCGGAGCCTCCGCAATCGCCCGTTCCAGAGCCAACACCCCGACCACATCCCCCGCCTCGGCTACCCGAACACGCAACCCCTCGACCCTCATCTCGAATCTCTCGGCGCCGCAGGCTTGGCAAAAATCTCCGTATCGCTCCGCCGCAGATAATTCGCATCCAGCATAGCCGCGTCATCAAACTCCCCAGCCGCCAACCGCCCCAGAGCCAAGGGCAAAGCATCCCCCGCCAAAGGCTCCTCTGCGACCCGCACCCCAAGCCCAAGTGCCCCCAAACCCTCCACCACCTTCGCCTCACAAGCCACAACAACCCCGCCCCCAGCAGCCCCCACCACATCCTCCCCAATCATCAACGCCTCACGCAAACACCGCCGCTCGACATACTCCCCGTAATAAAACTCCCCCCGCCCCGCATCCAGCACCGCATGCACTGCCCCTTTGCCTCCATCAACACTCGCCGCCAGCAACGCCAGCCGCGACACCGCGATCAGCGGCACGCCACTCGCCTCGCTCAACCCCTTCGCCGCACTCAACCCCACTCGGACCCCGGTAAACGATCCCGGCCCATGCACCACCACCACCGCGGCTAACTCACCCAGCCTCCATCCCAGCCCCTCCATCAACCGCCGCACCGTAGGCACCAGCCGCTCCGACGAAGTCCTTCCCGGCAGCACTTCCGTCGCCACAAGTGCCCCCGCAACCTCCGTATCCGCCAACGCAACACTCCCCTCGCCCCCCGCCGTATGGATCAACAAAATCCGCATCAATCCCCACCCTCAAGCGCGCTCGAAGATCCAGCAGAAGGCCCGGCAGATGGACCAGCAGCATCTCCCACAATCTCCAGCAACACCCCACCCGTACTCGCAGGATGCACAAAAAAATAACGATGCCCCCCGGCACCCACGCGCACCGAATCGCTCGCCAATCTTACCCCCCGCGCCGTCAACCGGTCGAACATCGCATCGATCCCACTCACATGCACAGCGACATGGTGCAGCCCCTCCCCCCGCTTCGCCAGGAATCTCCCGATCGTCGAATCCTCCTCAGTCGCCTCCAGCAACTCGATCCGGCTCTCTCCAAGCGGCAGCATAGCGGTCTTCACCTTCTCATGCTCCACCGTCTCCAAATGGCTCACTGCCAACCCCAGCGCCTCGTAAAACCCACGCGCCGCCGCAATACTCTTCACCGCCACGCCAAGATGATCCAGCCGAAGCCCAGGCTCAGCCGTCGCAGACCCCGCAGCCATCCCCAATCCCCCAGTCACCGCAGCCCCCCGAGCCACAACGGCCCCAAATCGCACCCGCCCCTTGCTCTTCTCAATCACACACCGCCTCACCGCCTGCACCAACTCAGGCACACCCTCACCCGTCGTCGCCACTGTCCGCACCACCGGAGGAACCCACCCTCCGCTCTCAGCCGCCAACCCCTGCATCGCAACAATCTCCTGCTCCACCAGCTCCGCGCCGCCACGATCGCTCTTATTCACCACAAAAATATCCGCGACCTCCATCACCCCGGCCTTCAAACTCTGCACTTCATCGCCCATTCCCGGCACCAGCACCAACACGGTCACATCGGCCAGCCCAATCACGTCGACCTCATCCTGCCCGACGCCAACGGTCTCAATCAAAATCGTCCCACGCCCCGCCGCCTCCATCACCGTACAAACATCCGCTGCCGCCCGAGCCACCCCGCCCATCGCCCCGCGCGAAGCCATGCTCCTGATAAACACCCCATCGTCTCCCGCAAACCCCTGCATCCGAATCCGATCCCCCAGCAGCGCCCCACCCGTATAAGGACTCGACGGATCCACCGCCACCACCCCGACCATCTGCTCTTCCGAACGCAGCCGCCGCGCCATCTGGTCCACCAGCGTGCTCTTCCCGGCTCCCGGAGGCCCAGTCACCCCAATTCGCAACCCACCCCCGGCAACCTCGCGGCAAGCCGCCAACAACTCCCCCGCCATGGCCGCGCCGTCCTCAACCAGAGAGACCGCCCGAGCCAGCGCCCGCACATCCCCGGCGCGCAGCCGTTCGACCATCTGCGCTATTTCAAAACGATCTGCCTTTCCATCTTCACTCACGTCAGCGATGATACCGTTTAGCCGCATCTTCCATCAGGCAAGCCCGATCCCGCCCTGCCCGACAAACGCAACTGTTTTCACCTGCAACATCGATCTTTCACATACAATTCCCCTGCGACGAAAATCACTGAAAACCACCTGGGAGAATCCCTTGAACCAAGCCTTCCGCAGCATCACCTTCGCCCTTCTCCTCGCCTCCGCATCTCTCAGCTACGGGCAACTCGAAGGCAGCAAGCCGGACACCCAGCCCGTCAATCACCCCGTACCCGCCATCCAGGACACCGAAACCCCCGCCCAGCGCGACGCCCGCATGCAGTGGTGGCGCGAAGCCCGCTTCGGCATGTTCATCCACTGGGGCCTCTACTCCATCCCCGCAGGCGAGTGGCACGGCCAGCGCACCACCCACATCGGCGAATGGATCATGAACGACCTCTCCATCCCCGTCGCCGACTACAAAGCCTTCGCCAAAGACTTCAACCCCACCGGCTTCAGCGCGCACGACATCGTAGCCCTCGCCAAATCCGCCGGTATGAAGTACATCGTCATCACCTCCAAGCATCACGACGGTTTCGCCATGTTCGACTCCAAGGTCGACCCCTTTAACATCGTCGCCGCCACCCCGTTCAAACGCGACCCACTCAAGGAACTAGCCGAAGAGTGCCGCAAGCAAGGCGTCAAACTAGGCTTCTACTACTCCCAGGCGCAGGACTGGACCGCCCCCGGAGGAGCAGCCGCCGTCCGCGGCAACCACAACCCCGACACCGGCCACTGGGACCCCGCCCAGGACGGCAGCTTCGACGACTACCTCCACAAAAAATCCATCCCCCAGATCAAGGAACTCCTGGAGAACTTTAAGGAGTACCCCGTCGTAGTCTGGTTCGACACTCCCACCAAAGCCATGACCCCCGAGCGCGCCGCCGAGGTAGTCACCCTCCTCAACCAGCACCCCAACCTAATCTGGAACAACCGCCTCGGCGGCACCTACAAAGGCGATACCGAAACCCCCGAGCAGTTCATTCCACCGCAAGGCTACCCCGGTCGCGACTGGGAGTCCTGCATGACCATGAACGACACCTGGGGCTACAAATCCTTCGACACCAACTTCAAGTCCACCGAAACCCTCCTCCGCAATCTCATCGACATCGCCAGCAAGGGCGGCAACTACCTCCTGAACATCGGCCCCGACTCCTACGGCATAGTCCCCGCCCCTGAGGTCGAGCGCCTCCAGCAGATGGGCCAATGGCTCAAAATCAACGGCGAAGCCATCTACAACACCAACGCCACCCTCTTCGACGTCCCCACCGGCACTTTCGCGGGAGAAAAAGACAGCCACGGCCACGAAAAATTCGTCCCCAACTGGAACTGGCGCTCCACAACCGCTCCCAACAAGATCTACCTCGAAATCTTCCAGTGGCCCACCGGCAGCTTCCACCTCGACAAACTCCCACGCAACGTCACCAGCGCCTACCTGTTAGCCGACAAAGCCCACAAGCCTCTTAAGATCACGAAAGTCGGCGAAGGCCTCGACATAACCCTACCCGCCCAACCCCTCGACCCCATTGCCACAGTGGTAGTCCTAAACACAAACTAAGACCTCAGGCATGTGCACGCTCAATAATCACCTCAGCGATTAGCACTCGCCGAGATTCAGACGCAATGCTAATTTCCGGATCGCCGACGACCCAGGAGTGAGCGCAGTCACGGTGATCAATACAAGCAAATCGTACGAAGGCGCATCGACAGGGGCGCCAGCGGGTTAGTGTGGCGGTTCCGGAATGAAAAGGTTCGCATCGCAGGCCTACAACGTAGGCGTTTTCATCGATGCCTTGAGTTCAAGCTCACGCTGGTGTTTCAGACAGTAGCGGGTCCACGGTACTTCTTTCAGTCGTCTCTCGCTGATAGGCCTGTGATCGACGATACATTTGCCGAACGTCCCCGCATCGATACGCTTCAGCGCATCCTGCACCTGTCTGAGGGTGATCCAGTCGATGTCCGCAACGCCGAATTCCTCCTCCCGCTCCGCGTCCACGACGCTCTCGTCTCCCCATTCGCGGGAGTCGTCGATGGTTAATCCGCGAGCGTCCCTACCCTCCCGCTTCATCTGTTGCAGGAGCTGCGCCTCTTTCACCAGCAGTATCTGTTTGTACTCTTCGATATTCACGATTTGCGCTCCAGCACCAGCCGCCCTACGGTGCTCTGCCAAGATCTTTCCATTCGATCCATTCGATGCGGAGCACCCAAAAGTGGAGTTGGGCAGTGGCCTCCGGCGATGAATTCCGGCGATGAATTCCGGCGCATCGAGAGTACGACCAACGGCGCATAGTTTTCTCAGGCTTGCGTTGAAGATCATGCAGCGACTCCCGTAGCACAATCCGCGCCCCCACGAGGCGGATTTCGCCGCCGATAAATCCTGCGTAGCATATTCGTGAGGGTTTATCGGAGATCCTTCGGCAACGCGGGAACTCCTTGGCGTGACATGTACATGGATAGGAGGAGTTCGATGAGCATCAAGAACCCGATCATTGCTTGTTTATTTGCGATCGTTTTAATGCCTGGCTCGGCAAACGCGGTTCGCATCTTCGTTAACATTGCGCCGCCCCCCGTAGTTGTTGAACATCCAGGACCGATGCCGCACCCCGGATGGGTTTGGGAAGGCGGATATTGGCGTTGGCATGACGGTCGTTATATCTGGGTACCCGGCCACTGGGTGCATCCACCACGGGTAGGCGCGGTGTGGGTTCCTCCGCACTGGGACCCTGCTCCAGGAGGTTGGGTCTTTGTTCCAGGTCATTGGGCTTGATCAATACCAACTAAGACCTCAGGCGTGGGGCGCTCAATTGCGTGCCAATCGCCCAATGACCGTTTGCGCTTCTTTGTAACTACGTACGTGGCTGTCCCACACAGAGCAGGTCTGGAGATTCAATAACAGCGGTCAGAAAATGAACGATGGACTTCGCTTCAAGAAAGCTCTACCGCAGGTAGTAGGAAAGCGGCTGACGCTTGCTGAGGGTGGAACGGTTCGACGGCAACGTATGTGCCCTTGAGAGTCCTCTTCAAAAGTGCCCAGAAGTTCTCAATTCCGTTCGTGTGGACGTTTCCCTTACATGCTCAACCATGTGATTCACGGTCTTGTGAACGAAGAGTGGTTGCGCTCAGCAATGGGTAGGCTATGACAAGCAACAGCTCGACTGAAAAATACCAGCGAAAAAACCACAGCCGCCACACGATTCACCACAATTTCTCCACGTTTTTGCGACAAAAAAACCGCATTTTCGGCGCTTGGAACCGCAGGAAAGCAGCAAGAAAATCAAGGCGAACCCCCGATAAACCAGAGATTCACCACAACTCACCATAAATCCCGGTAAACACCGAAGACTCGGTTTCTCCACAAACAAGTGGTCCGTCCACAGCTATTGATTTAGCCTTCCTTGAGAACCGGCCACCTACCTCGCTACAGTCGGATACCACCCGTCCGGCCCCGCTAGATAACTCTTCGTCTCATACTTCTTCGCCTCATGCGCCGTCAGTTGCCTCGAATAAGACTCCCTGGCCTTCGCATTCGCCCCTGGCCCCGTCGAGTTGAATTCCGCATAAGTGGCCATCGGCAGCCGAGGCTGCGGCGCGCTCTTCCAATCTGACCACCCCGCCGCCATAATCGGCGCCTCAATATCCGTGTTCATAAAGATCACCGTCGAATAGTCGCGCCAAGGCCGCCCCAGATAAATCTCCCCCGCACCCGCATCCGCAGTGATCTTGCAATGGTTGAACACATACCCCGCATCCTGCCCCGGCCGCGTATTGCTCTGCGCCGTCAGAAACCCTCCCTCCGCATGCGCAATGCTGCGAATCTCGCAGTTCTCAAACACGGCCTTCGCATCGCCAAAGACAAAGTCCACATGCCCCTCGATATAGCAATCGGAGTAGTACTGCCGCCCCGTCTTGCACTCGGTCCCCTCCTTCATGCACCCCATGCTCGAGGCATACAGCGTGTCCTGCGCCCCCAGCAGCCGCACATGCCGCACCACTGCCCGGTCTGCGCGCAGCGACAGCGCCACTGCCTGCGACGGCACGTCGCTCGTCTTGCTGTAGTCGTTCGCAATCGTCATATTCCCCGCAAAAAAATCGCTGGCCGTAACAAATAACGTCGCCGAGCACGACGTCCCGCATGTCGACGCGGCGCTGTTGCCATAGACCAACACCACCTTCGTCCAATCGTTTCCCTCGCCACGCAATTGAATCCTCGGCTTATCCACATGCACCACCTCGCGATAAACCCCAGGCCGAATCCTGATCACCGCTCCTT
>JAOAPF010000026.1 GCA_025462755.1 Edaphobacter sp. | reverse complement strand
TAGCAAACCTGGTACTGGTACGAGGCCTCGCTCGGCGTGCTGAGACCTCGATTCGCATGGCGTTAGGCGCGCAGAGAAAGAGATTGATTCGGCAGATGCTCACCGAGAGTGTGGTGTTGTCGTGCATGGGGGGCGTGGCCGGACTGATCGTTGCGTATGCGGGAACCAAGGTTCTGCTGGCGATGGCTTTTCCCAAAGCGACGAATCTTCCGATCGACGCGAGTCCATCGCCTGTCGTGCTGGCGTTTGCGTTCGGGCTTTCGTTGCTGACGGGCTTGATCTTTGGGATCGCTCCGGCGTGGGTAACGTCGAACTCGGAGCCGGCTGAGGCATTGCGTGGATCGAACCGATCGACCTCGGATCATTCAGGATGGTTGCAGCGGTCGCTGGTGGTTCTGCAGGCGGCGCTTTCGCTGGTATTGCTGGTTGGCGCCGGCCTAATGGCCAAGAGCCTTAATAAGCTGGAGAACCAGGACTTTGGAGTGGAGACGGAGAACCGAATTGTTGCCCATATCAGCCCGGACAATGCTGGCTACAAACCGGAGCAATTGCAGGCGCTCTATGAACGAATCGATCAGGGGCTTCGCGGTTTGCCTGGAGTCCAGAGGGTTGCTTTGTCTCTGTACACGCCGTTGGAGGGGAACAACTGGGGTGAGGGCGTCTATATTCAGGGGCGGCCTGAACCGGGACCGAACGATCATATCGGCGCTTCATGGCTTCGCGTTGGACCGGAGTTCTTCGGCATCGTGGGACATCATGTTCTTCAAGGGCGGGGAATCAGGGCGCAGGACACGGCGACATCGCTTCCTGTCGCCGTTGTAAATCAAGCCTTCGTGAAGAAGATGTTCCCGAAAGGAGAGAATCCGATCGGAGTCCACTTCGGAGTTTCAGGTGTGAAGAGCTCGGGAGACTTCGAGATTGTCGGAGTGGTTTCGGATGTGAAGTACAACGACGTGAGACATCCGACACGATCGATGTACTTCCGCCCGCTATTACAGGTTGCGCATACGGAACCTGCAAGTGACATTCGTTCCTTGTTTGCAGGGGCGATCATGCTGCAGACCAAAGGCTCAGTGGATGGGCTGGAGTCGCAGGTGAGGCGGACGCTCGCGAGCATCGATCCGAACCTGACGGTGACCCGCTACGATACGTTTGCAGGACAGATCAGCGGGCGATTCAACCAGGAGCGCCTGATCGCGCGGTTGACGCTGATGTTCGGCGTACTGGCGCTGGTTCTCGCGTCGGTTGGATTGTATGGAGTAACGGCTTATACAGTCGCCCGGCGTACACCGGAGATCGGCATCCGCATGGCGATGGGCGCAGGGCGCGGAAATGTGATTGGCATGGTGCTGCGTGAGGCCATGTTGCAGGCCGTTATAGGTTTGGCGATTGGTGTCCCCGTCGCACTGCTGTGCGTGCGCTTTATCCAGTCCCAGCTTTACAGCGTCGCCGGGCATGATGCCGGGGTGCTCTCGGTCGCCATCGCGATTCTGGCTGCCTCAGCGTTCGCCGCTGGATTGATTCCGGCGCGACGAGCAGCTTCTACTGATCCCGTAAAAGCGCTGCGGACGGAGTAGAGGACGGGCATGACGCAAGACCTGCGGTAGACGGCGAGTTGCATCGGTAGAACCAACACAGCATTACGGATGGAGCAGAGACGATGATCGAACTGAGAAATTTAGAGCGGAGCTACAAAACGGGACACACGGAGACCTGGGTGTTGCGCCGGATCAACCTCACGATCCGCGAGGGAGAATTTGTGACCGTGATGGGGCCTTCCGGAGCAGGCAAATCTTCGCTGCTGAATGTGCTGGCGATGCTGGATGACCAGTGGAAGGGCGAGCTTTATTTTGCCGACCATGCCGTACACGCGATGAATCGCAAGCAACGGGCGGAGCTGGCGCGAAGGCGGATAGGGATGGTGTTCCAGAGCTACCATCTGCTGGATGATCTGACGGTCGCCGAGAATATCGATCTGCCTCTCTCGTATAAGGACATTCCGAAGTCGGAGCGACAGGCTCTGGTTGCGGACACGCTCGACCGCTTCAACATCGTAGGCAAGAAGGATCTGTTTCCCAATCAGCTCTCCGGCGGCCAGCAGCAGTTGGTGGGGATTGCTCGGGCGGTCATTCATAAGCCCGATCTTTTGCTGGCCGATGAGCCGACGGGCAATCTGCATTCAGAACAGGCGAAAGAGATTATGGAGTTGTTTCGGACGTTGAACGAACAGGGAACGACAGTGGTGCAGGTGACCCATTCGGAGGCAAACGCGGCCTTTGGCACGCGGACCATCGAGTTGCGCGATGGCTGGCTGTCGCGTGACACGGCGGGCCTGCCTGCGATGGAAGCGGGGGTAAGCGCGTGAGAAGAAGTTTCTCCTGGCTTCGTCCGGTTGGTGTCGTAGCACTTCTGCAGACCGCTCTCCTGGCCCAGACGCCGCAGCCGGCTATTCTCCAAACGCCTCCTGCCGCGCCTCAGCCGGCGTTGCGGCTCGATATACCGCACTCCGGCAACCCGTTTCATGCCTACCGCCCTACGTTGGTCCCACAGCCGAACCTGGCGAACTCGCCGCGAATCGATACGCTGGTGAAGGACGGGGTTCTCGAACTGAGCTTGAAGGATGCGATTGCGCTATCGCTGGAGAACAATCTGGACATTGCGATCGCTCGTTACAACATTCCGATTGCGGCGGCGGACGTTCTTCGCACACGAGCGGGTGGATTATTCCGCGGAGTTAATACCGGCGTGGTGCAGAATACGCCGGGAGGCGGCGTGGGCGGGTTTGGCGCGGCTTCGAGTGGTGCAGGCGCGGGCGGAACGTCGAGCGGAGCGGGTGGGGCCGGAGCGGGCGCGGCGGGGCTGGTGTCGTCGACGCTGGGCACTGGAACCAACGTTTCGACTTTCGACCCGGCGGTCTCTGGCCAGTTGAATAACGAACACTACACACAACCACTGTCAAACACGTCGATCTATGGAACGCAGACGCTACAGCAAAATACGACAATCGGAAATATCAGCTACTTGCAGAATTTTCCAACAGGAACGTCATTTTCGGCGATATTGGATAACAGCCGTGGCGCGACGAACAGTCCAAATAGCTTTCTGAATCCAACGCTGAACTCTTACTATCACATTTTGCTGCAACAGCAGTTGCTGGCTGGATTCGGCTTTGGACCAAACCTGCGCTATTTTAGGATTGCGAAAAACGATCAGAAGATCTCGGACGAGGCGTTTAAGCTTCAGGTCATTTCGACGGTTACGCAGATTGCGAACATGTATTGGGACCTGGTGGCTGCGTATGAAGACGAACAGGTGAAGAGCCGGTCGCTGGATTTTGCTAATCAGACTCTGGATAGCGATCGGAAACAGCTGTCGTTGCAGGCGATTCCGGCGATGGACGTCATGAAGGCCGAAGGTGAGGTTGCAACTCGCGAACAGGACCTGACGATTGCGAAGACCACGCTTCAGTTTCAGGAGTTGCTGATTAAAAATGCACTGACGAAAAATCTGGATGACCCGGTTCTTGAGGCGATGCCGGTGCGGCCGACCGACCATACTGGGACCTTGGAGGTCACGCAGGGACCAACGGAAGATATGATTGCGCGGGCGCTGCGGGACCGGATCGAGTTGGGCGAGTCGGACTTAGATATTGATAACCGGCGCATCAGCCAAATTGCCGCTCGCAATGCTGTGCTGCCTTCTGTTTCGTTGACGGCGTTCTATGGAGGTACAGGGCTAGCCGGGTTGCCGAATCCAGCGTCGACCATCGTATCGACGGCCCCCCTTGATTTCAGGGGGGCGGTCACGAATGCGTTCAACAACAGCGCTCCCGACTACTACTTCGGCATGGCAGTCAACATTCCAATACGAAATCGAATTGCGAAGTCAGACCAGTATCGCGCGGAGTTGGAGACCAGACAGTCGGAGCTTCGGCTGCAGCAGCTGAAGAAACAGATCCGGATCGAAGTGCGAAACGCGCAGTATGCTCTGCAGCAGAGCGAGGCGCGGGTAGCATCCGCCCGGAAAGGGCGCGACCTGGCGCAGAAGACCTTTGACATTATGGCGAAAGAGCAGGAGCTTGGCGCGGGCTCGAACTACCAGACCTTGACTGCGCAACGCGACCTGGCAGTGGCAGAGTCTATGCTGGTTGCGGCGATGACGGCGCATCAGAAGGCGAAGATCGAGTTGGATCGGTCGGTTGGGTCTACGCTGGAGGCGAACTCAA
>JAOAPF010000169.1 GCA_025462755.1 Edaphobacter sp. | reverse complement strand
ACCTGAGTGCCGGATAGTCGGATTTCGGGGATCGTCAGGGAAACGTAACCGTCTCACGCCTGAGTTTGCGACTTTGTATTCTCAAAGAATGCCCTCCAATTACATTCATGCTTTGCCTCCGCTATAGGTACAAGTCGGTAAAGTAAATGCCGTGTTTAACCGAAAGTCTCTGTCAACAGCATCTAGCGCCTGGTCATATCTTGCGAAGAAATCATCAATGTTTTCATCTGCAGCATGGCTCACTGCTCGATTCTCAACAAAATCTTTGAACTGGCCGCGTTTACTCGGAACCAAATTGCTGATGAGTTCCCCGCCCAAGGTAGCTTGATCGTTCGTTCTTTCGCTCAAAACTACGGTCGATGTTTCAGACCACGCATAGACCATCGTGTAGGACGCGCGGACTGCCTTAACCGGCTGTTTAGGATCAAAGTACTGGCACATGTCTTTAAGCATCGAGACAAAGTTTGACGGTGTGATCTTTAGGCGGACTTTACGACCTGAAAGAAGGGACTTTTCGAACGACCTAATACGTGTAACGATTTCGGCTTGATTGGTTAGAAACAAACTGCCGGATAGTTCGGCCCCGCTCCAAATAGCCAGCCGTAACAATTCTGATTTTTTGTCCGCATACTTCCTTGCGAGTCGAGTGCCAATTTCGTTTGGAGCACCGCGTTCCGCCAATACTGCTTCTCGAATTTCTTCAGGTATGCCATCTACCCGCCACAAGACTAGAAAGTCTCGCGCCGCAACGACTATCTGATTGAAATCCAGGCCCTTTTTTTTGTATGCAAGTGCCTGGAAAAAGCCGCTGAGCCAATCGGTCGCTTTCCCTTTTAATTCCAAAACAAACGAGCCGGGAACATAACCATCGGCGTGATTGGCTTCCTTTTGCCTCGTAAAAGTTCCCGGATAAAGTTGGCGGAAATATTGGATCGCTAAGTCTTCGTTCGACTTTTCCTCTGGTTGAGACAGGTGCGTCAAGAGTCCCCTAATGCGGGACGGGATCCCTTCCAGGCGGGCAGGGGAAGCACTGGATGTCCAACGTACTCTTCGCATAGGAACATCTTCTTTTGTGTCTTCCGGGCTAGCGTCGGCAGATTTGGCATACACAAGAAACGGCAATATCTCCGATCCATGCTTCGCTAGATATCACAGAGAATTGGGGGGGCGTCTACTTCACAGTCCGGCATTCAGGGTTGCGTAAACCGCATACTTCTAATAATTTACAGGGTGTATTGGCCGAAGTAGGCCTATAATTCTCTGCCGTAAGGAGAAACCAATGGCAAAAGTCGCAGACTATTACTCTGTAAATGAGGTCAGCAAACCGGCCGACAAACGCGTTTATCACGATAACGATCAGTGCCGAGCGGGTCGGGATATACCAAAGCACGAGCAGCGTAAGGGCCAAGGCGGCTACAGACACTGCAACGACTGCTAACCTCTACAGGGTGACTAGCGTTACACAATCGCGTCTTAATGTTGTCTCTAGGTCAGCCAATTGAAGCGAACCCTTGGTGGGCCAAAAAGTCATCTCCCACCAAGGGCCGTGAATTAAGTCGTTTTTGAAACTCCACACTCGCCGAAGCGCCCTAATGGGAAGGCCGTTTTCCAGCGCGACCGAAACTGCTCTCAATCCCTCAGATGAGGCTCCCTCAAACCGGACAGTCGGCTCTGGAAAACTGTGTCCATGCCCAGCTATATTCGGAGCGAACTTAAAATCTTCGTTTCCTTCACTCAGGTTGCGTAAAGTGCATTCTTCCGTTCGCATACACTATAGCGCAACAAGTTGCGGACGGGGTGAGAGCCTACAACCGAAGGATGAAAGATCTTGCTGCCGAGGACGAATATAGACGTGAGAGCCTGCTTGAGAAGGTGTTTGGATTCTTCTTCTCGAAGCGACGGAGGTACTGACATGCTGGCACAAGAGTAACCGATTACGTTTTCCAGCAGACTGACACCTTTATCGCGACCTGCTAATAAAGAGTCAGTCCGACTAGTTGATCGCTGTTATCTGCTGGCCCATTCCCGTCTCTATTCCTGAAGACTCTTGTTGCAATTCGCCTAAATCCATCACAATCCCGGAGCTACAGAATGATGGAATTAATGTGCCCATCCCTGCGTCGTCTCGGCTCAATTCTCATAGCGACATATCGCCTCCGAGATAATCGGCTCGAAAAAGGCAAGCATACTTCCTCTTCGGCTAAGCCCGAACAAGACCTTCGTCGCGTCCACCAGCTCATCTCCCTGCATCGTTCCTCCTGTCGTTTCTGTAAATTCAATGAGGCATTGCAGGGCTTGCCTACTAGTGGCCTGTCGCAGAGAGTTCGTTACTACGGATGCGGTGAGAAGGGTCGGAGTACTTCCAGTAGATAGGCTGAGCATTGGCTGAGTAAGCGTTGATGTAGCGTCGCAGTTTGCGGGCCAGATCGGGCACGGAGGTAAAGACGCCGCGGGCGATGACCTCCCGCTCGATTTTCGCGAACCAGAGTTCGACCTGGTTGAGCCATGAGGAGTAGGTGGGTGTGAAGTGGAACCGGATGCGGGGATTCTGCTCCAGGAACTCCCGCACCAGCGCGGTCTTGTGAGCCGAGAGATTGTCGAGGATGATGTGAATCTGCTGATCGGGCGGGCACAGGGCTACGACTTCCTTGAGGAAGACGACAAAGTCGCGGCTGGTGTGGCGTGCGGCGGTCTTTCCGTGAACGCGGCCGGTTGCGGTGTCCAGCGCCGCATACAGCGACAGGGTTCCGTGCCGGTAGTATTCGAATCCGTGGCGCTCGGCGCGGCCCGGCGAAAGCGGCAGCACCGGATCGAGGCGATCCAGCGCCTGAATGGCAGTCTTCTCATCGACACAGAACACGGCGGCATGCTGCGGAGGGTTCAGGTACAGCCCGATAATGTCAGCGGCTTTGGCTTCGAAATCCGGATCGTCGCTGGCCATGTAGAGCTCCAGGCGGTGCGGCTTCAGGCCGGCCTCTTTCCACACCCGATGCACAGCGTCCTTGCTAACGCCCACTGCTGCGGCAAGCTTGCGACAACTCCAGTGAGTGGAACCGTCCTTCGGCTTCTTGCGGGTAGCCGAGAGAATCCGGGCTCGCAGCTTCGCAGTCAGCACCGAAGCCGACTGTCCGGGATGACTCGTATCCAGGCCGTCCATCCCCGAAGCAAGGAAGCGCTGCTTCCAGCGGCTGATGGTCGGCGCCGTGGTCCCCAACCTCTGCTTGATCGTGCTGAACGACGCTCCCTCGGCCAGCATCAGGATGAGCCGGGCGCGGAAGACATATCCGGCGGGCAGAGAGCGGGACTGGGCAATACGGCTGAGTTCCAGTTGCTGGTCTGCGCCGAGCACCACACAATCGATGGACATACCTGCTTAGATGTAAGCAGGACTAGTAATGTTTACTCTGCGACAGGCCACTAGATACCGTAATTCCCGCTTAAACGTGATCCCAATGGATCGGGTGCACTGAATTAGCAGGCCCTGTTTTCGAGTGAAAAGTCCGACCTGAAAGAAGGTGATCCCTTGAATCCCACCTTGAAACTCCTCAGAGCCAAGCGCACGTCTGCCTTGAAAGACGCTCGACAGATGGAAGCCCAACTTGCTCGTCTCGATAAAGAGGCTGAAGCTGCCGGGATTGCGACCAATCTCCGCCACATCGTGGGAATGTTCCGCGATTACAGTGCCACGCTGGACGAAGCCATAAAGTTAGCCAACGCTCCGCCAAGCCGAAAGATTGAAAGGCTTTCGGCCTGACAGGTTAGCCCCATCTATCGACGCAAGCGGCTCAGTGTGGTTCTAATGCGACGAATCGATGGCACCAGCAGATGCAGAAGACCATTTGGCCTTCACATCCTTCAATTGTTCTGTCTATTCCCTTGCAATGCTCGTGACCCACCTCAGCGCAGAGGTCTGCCGTGTAGACCGTTGGCTCCTCACCGGGTGCGAACTCGTGCCTAATCCATCCGTCATCTCTGCTCATGATCTCTTATGATGCCTTCGGATTCACAGGAGTAAGCTAACGGAGTCATGGCCAAACCCCGCAAGAAAACCGCTGCCCCAGAGCCACCACCCTTGCCGACGGTTGGCGACAAAGTCAAAATCTCGACCGCTCAGTCCATCCTAGAGATCACCAAAGTCCATCACGGAGGTGATGAGGTCGACCTGCAACGCCCTGGCAGCAACCTCCAATGGTTCCGAGTGCCCATCGACCAACTCACCTATGTTGAACGCAAGCCACCCGCCAGAACCTCCAACCCTTTCACAAGCCCTGAACCAACTCTCGATGCTGGCGAAGTGCTGGAACGCATCTCCACTGTCAAAGAGGAGAATCTGAAGCGGCTTGATGACGATATCGACATCCTGAAGGCCTACCTGAAGACGCAGCACGTGCCCAAAACCGTGATCGAAGCCCTCGAAGGCCTAACAGTCGAGCAGCATGTGAGCTGGAAGAAGGCGGTGAAAAAGATTGAGGAAATGCTGAAATGATAGCTTTGTGCATATGAAATATAGAGAATCCTTAGAGCACCTCGCAAAAGTAGACCAGCGCCACATCGCCCAGCAACAGGTATCCATCACGCGTCGTCGTAAGTGCGGCTGGTAGTTGCATGACGCGAAGGATCAAACACGTGGTGCTCCAGATGCCCATCCCGCCACGAGGAACTCTTTGCCTGTCCCATCGGTGTCGCTTTATGGCAGCAGTAATGTCTTCGCGCCAAGGCTCTCCCCTCCCGGATTGATAAGCTGGACTACTAATGCCAGTCATCAGGGTCACGCCTCACTTTAAGAAGCAGTACGAGCCGATCAAGTTCGGCGATGGACCCGACCCAGGCACGGTAGAGGGCCACCACAATAAGATGATTGAGGCTGCGGAAACCCGCCGATACAACCGAAGGATGAAAGAGCTAGCTGCCGAAGATATTCAGCTCATGGCAACTCTCTCTGGCCGCACAGCATCCAAGGCTCCTAAATGGCCCTTCACCCTAAAAGCAAAATTGTCGCTCTCCGAGCGCTCCTCGCCGTGAGGTGGGCGGAAGAGCGGAGACTTCTTACAAAAATCAACTCAGACCAAACGTCTGCTGAAGAAATGTCGACGGCGCTCAATGACCTATCGAAGCTATGGAGCAATA
>JAOAPF010000016.1 GCA_025462755.1 Edaphobacter sp. | reverse complement strand
AATCGCACGCTGGTCACAAAACGAATTATACCAAGGAACCGGAACTCAGTCCCTGCGGCGAGGTCGTGGCGCGAGGTCGAGCAGTTGATTCCCGGTCACATCGAGCGTCCCAGCCGTTTTTGCCTGTGGGGCGGGTTGGGGCTGAAGCATTCCCAGCCTTTGCCTCATCGCTTAGAGGCCCGGCAAGGAACTTGTGGAAGCGTCGAGGGGTGACGGCGGAGCCGCCCCAAACAGCTCATGCAGTCTTAGCCAACTGCCGGGTTGGTAAGCGCGCCGCACATGGCGAGTGTCCGAGTCTCTAGGAACCGCATCCCTCGATCCAGAGCAACACGGCTTTTGGATCGAACCTTACAGAAGTGCCCATCCGAAAATACGGAATCTGATGTGTCACAGCAAGTCTGTAGGATCTCGCGGTCACTCTGATGTGCTGGCTTACAAAGCGGAAGCCGGCGACCTGGTAGGTGCGATGCGCAGCCCACCGCGTGGTGGTAGATCACCCGCGTTCAGTAATAAGCCGAGCCACGCTAGTAATGAAGCGCACTATGTCAGCCGAAGGCTCGCGATCCTGATCGGACCATTGACCTACCATGCCCAGGAAGCAGCGAGGTCACCCGACAATCCGGTCTCACAATTTCAGTTCAAGCAGACTTGCAGCAGTACCCGTGGCACCGCAAGGTGGCTGCAAATGGAGAGCCGTGTGCTGTCAGTGTCGCGAAGCCACCCAAATGTTCCAAGGAAACTCTCAGGCGCCTCGTAGTTCAAACAATGGCATAGGCGGAGATCCCTGCAATGATATGATTTGTCATTACAACTCCGATTCGAAATCATCCAGCCTTGATATGAGCGAGTTCTGCCAAGCGCCCGACCCACATCCGAACGCACCCCGGCTCTCTTCTCCACCATTAGCTACTGACACCCACTTACACATCTTTGGTCCTGCCTATCCTTACATAGCAGGCCGCGAGTACACACCGCCCGAAGCTCTGCCCGGCGCCTGTCGGCAGCTGTTTCACACTCTCGGAATTAAGCGTGCGGTACTAGTTCAGCCCAGCGTGTATGGCGAAGACAACAGCTGCATGTTGAACTCGGCTCCCAAATTGGGGGTTCCTACGCGATGTATTGTGGTCATCGGTTTAGATACAACGGACGAGGAACTTCGCCGGTTACACGACGCAGGCGCACGTGGCGTCCGCTTTATCCTCGCGCACAAAGGGGGCCGGCCCCTTGCCGAGCTAGAGAGGCTCACCGAACGGATCAATGACATGGGCTGGCATGTGCAGTTCTTACTCCGCCCCGAAGCACTCCTGGAGTTAGAGCCCAGGCTCGCCAAGCTACAATCGCCCTTCGTCATCGACCATATCGGACTGATCCGGGCATCCGAAGGCGGAGTGAATCAACCCGCCTTCCAGGCACTCCTTCGCCTCTTCCGCACAGGCCAGTGCTGGGTAAAATTCACAGGCGCCTACCGTATCTCAACTGAAGCTCCGCCATACCGCGACATAATCCCACTAGCGCAAGCACTCGTCCGGCAGCGCCCCGATCGGATTCTCTGGGGTAGCGATTGGCCCCATGTGATGCTCCGTGGCAAGATGCCCAATACATCCGAACTCCTCGATCTGCTCCTCGAATGGGTACCGGACGAGAAGCAACGCACGCGAATTCTGGTAGACAATCCAGAGGAGTTATTCGGGTTCTAGCACGCTGACACGCACACCCGCCCTTTGACGGATCGCTTGCATTGGAGACATATGGATACATGGGAAAGGAAGCTGGGATTGATCGTCCCCTCCTGGAATACCGTCAATGAATATGAGTTTCAGCAGGTTGTCAGCCCGATCATGTCCGTTCATTCCACGCGGATCAAAATCACGGCAGACGATGAAGAGAATTACGCCTGGATGGAAACCCAGGTTCCGGCTGCAGCCCAGTTACTCGCCCAAGCCGGAGTCCAGGTAATCTGCTATGGCTGCTTGGCTGGAGGCTTCGTGCAAGGTCCCGGGCACGATCAAAGAATCATTGAACATATTGAAACTGCAACAGGTGTTCGAGGAGTAGCAGCCGCGGCAGCCGTGGTAGCCGCGCTTCAAGCATTAAATGTGACAAAAATCAGCGTAGCATCACCTTACGCGCCATGGCTCAATGAAAAGCTGCGGCAATACCTGAACGCGTTCGGCGTGGAGGTACTCGCTTTGAAGGGGCTTGGGACCGTGGCCCATGCAAGCTTTACGCCGGAACAAAATGCTGCTCTGGCCAGTGAAGTGGATAGACCCGACGCCCAGGCGATCCTAATGGCTTGCTCCAATTTCCGCACGCTGGAATTCATTGCGCCGGTGGAGAAGACACTCGGCAAACCTGTCATCACAAGCAACATGGCTTCGCTGTGGCACATGCTGCGGCTATTAGGCGATCGACGCAGCTTCGCCAAAGCAGGTCGATTGTTCCACGAAGCCTGATCGGCCGCCCTTTCCAAGCGGCGGCCCAGCCTACTCCAGACGGCCGAGATGACGGGTGCCCACGCCAGACCCCTGGCCTGCTCAGCGAACGGTCTCGTCGAGCCAACTCATCAAGAACTTGGCAATTTCCCCGCTATTCTTTTCAGACATCATCTGATGACCATTTCCAGACAGTCCGACATCCTCTAGGTTGACGTACTTCGTCTTTACTCCAGCTTGGTTCAGCCACTTGGCGACGCAATGGGCATAAGGGCGGTGATAACTTGCCTCCCCTGATACGTTAAGGACGGGGATGCCCTCAAGATTGATCAACTTCTTTGCTGGTTCCTTCTGAACCCAGCAAGGAATCAAACCCGGACCATCTGCCTTCTCCTGAGGTACTGTCTGCAATTCAGATGCGGCCTTGATCGGCGGATCATAATGAACCGGGAAGTTGGTAAGGCCCCATACGCGGCCTGGCCCCCTTGCATCCAGCTCTGCGTTCTCGATGGGCGGAGCCCACGGTTCGACTGCCAGGATAGCCTTCACCTGCTTTGGCCTAGCATCTGCGACGAGCCAGCCGGAAGTTGCCAAGCGGGAGTGTAAGAGCAGGATTACTGGCTGCCGGATCATATCTACGAGTTGCACAACGTCATCTGCAGCAAGCTGCTCCATGTCATCAGAGGATGGGAACGGAACTTCGGTTTTCGCAAAATAGTCGAAGACCGGATCGCCCATCTTTCCTTTATTCGGTGCGTCGCTCGGCCACTGCGAGTACTTATCTTGCTGAGGCCAATTGCGGAGTGGATTCGAAGACTTCGCCCCGTTTGTCCACACCTCTTCCATTAATTCGCCCGAGCGAGGCGGAACCATCTCGCCGTCATAGCCCGGAACGAAGCCGGCCCGTCCACGACCAGGGAAATCCATCATATATACGGTGTACCCCTGATTTACAAAATCGTAAGCCCAACCGGGCCGGCCGTCAGGGGTTTGCAGGAGGGCTATGTTGGTTTGCCCCCCGCCCGCCTGCATGAATAAGACCGGATACGGATGCTTAACCTTCTTCGGGATCCATACTTCCACGTACATCGCACCGCGCATCATGTGCTTGCCTGGCTCTCCCACCCACTTCCCCCCCACATAGAAGTGGCCTTGGCGACCGATGTTTTCGGTGGAAAATGTTGGGACAGATGGCGGATTCGCAGATGCTGTCTCACCCTCCGCGCCCACTCCAAATCCGTGCGTGTCAACCCCGATTAGGAATGTCAGGCATAGTGCTGCCATCACAACGCTGCTTCTTTTCAACGTCCCTCCCCTGTGCCTTGAATTCTTACCAACCGCATTTCTCATGCATTGATCGTCCATACCCGCAGACATCAAGCACAAGTCGATCAATTTCACCTGCACCTGAGCGAACCTGCGCTCTCCTCGTCATGGAACATCGCGGACGATGAACAATACAACGCCAACAATCTTCATCACTGCACCGCCGTACCGTTCGCACATTGATCACTTAATCCTCAACGCTATCTCACGAGGTCGGGTCGATATGCCGCGACATCCGGGTACTCGACAAATTCAATAAAATTTCCTTCCGGGTCCTGTGCAAAGAGGGCCAGGACGCCCTTCCGAATCTCCACCGGCCCATCA
>JAOAPF010000013.1 GCA_025462755.1 Edaphobacter sp. | reverse complement strand
AGAAGGATCTCGGCACTTATGATGCGCTCGGTGCGATCGAAGACGTTGTGCCCGCAGCCCTGCTGAAGGATCGACGCTTCCGGCGGCGCATGCGCTGGAAGATCGGCCTGCTCCGGCTGATTTTTCTCTGGGAGCGAAGGAAGAAGGCGCGATCCGCCTCGCCGGTCCGCAGCGAGCAGATGTACTTCCATCGATGGAGTCTCGACAAGGGAGCTTCGCTGACGCTGACCGAACGCTGCAGGGCAGAAGGGGTCACGGTGCTCGCGGCGATGAGTGTGGCTTTTCTGCAGGCATTCCGCGAGGTGCGTGGAACACAGGCGCTGCGCAGGGTCTACACGATGATAAATGCGCGCAGGTTCATGCCGTTATTGCGCCCGGATGCGATGTTCGGGATGGCCCCCGGTGTGAAGCTCAGTATGAAGGGATTGCCGCCGCCGCAGGAGATGTCAGCCAGAGGCTTTTGGACTTGCGCGCAGGCGATCAAAGCCGACCTTACGCGCCAGGTCGATGTTCTCGGCAGAGACATCTACGACTACCTGGTCGGAATGGAGGGATTGCACGGCATGTACGGGAGCCTGGTGGGCGATACCGAGAGTGCACTGTCGGTGCGCCACGTTACGTTCTCGAACATGGGGCGGCTGGAGTTCCCGCAACGGTTCCGAAGCTTCTGGGTGGAGACCATCTACAGTCCGCTGGTGATGATATCGCCTACTCCCGCCAATACCGTTGTGATCTCGAGCTTCGCCGGGAGGCTGGAATTAGCGATTGTGTCCGATGAGCAGTCGTTGCCTCCCGAACATGCGATGGCGATCCGGCGGCGGGCGATGAACATATTGCGCGGCTGCGCCGGGATACCCAGGCAGTACCAATCGGGGCTCGCTGATGAGCCGTCCGCATGCGAGGCGGAAGCAAGATGAATAGCTATGGTCTGATTTTCGTGCTGTACCTGCCCACCGAGGAGTTTCTGGAAAACCTTGCGAAGGCGCGCGCGTTCTGCCCGAATATGGTGGCTGTCGATAACTCGCCTGAGGCGGATTTACGCCTGCACGAGTACCTGCACGAGCAGGGCATCCAGGTGATCTTCAACCGGAACAAAGGGGGACTCGCCGGTGCCTATAACCGGGGAGCTGAAGTGTTGCTGGAGCGAAGCTGCGAGGTGATCTTCCTGCTGGACCAGGACTCCGACATTGAGGCGTTGTTCTTCGAAAAGATGATGCGGGCGTGCCGCGAACTGGGTACAGACGAGTTCCTGGTCGGGCCGAAGATCTACGAGGTCAATCTTGAGAAGTGTATGCCGGTCTTCCAGCCCGGCAAATATCTTCCCAACCGTCTCCCCATCGATGACCAGAACGAAGGTATGTTTCGCTCGTTGTGCATCATCTCTTCTGGTTCGGCAATCTCTGCCGCGGCGTATCGCAAGCTGGGCGCTTTCCGGGAAGATTATTTCATCGAGTACATCGATATCGAATACAGCCTGCGCGCCGTGAGTCAGGACGTTCCTGTGTACATGAATGCGGCTGTGACCATGAGGCAGACCACAGGGAAGATCGAGCGGCACGGCGACAAATACACGACGAACCATGTGGCGTGGCGGCGCTACTACGGTGCGCGGAATGCGGTGCACTGTCTGTATCTGCACCGGGCATCGTGGGGGCTGCATTGGGTGAGCGGGCTGCTCGCGTTTCTGCAGGTGTTGCGCGTGCTCCAATACGAGCCGCAGAAGCTGAACAAGATCACTGCGATCACGTGCGGCTATCTGGATGGGCTCTTTGGTCTGCTCGGCACCTTCGAAGATCGGCATCCGCGTATCGCCGCCTTTTGCAAGAGAAGCGGACCCAAGCGGATCGCGATGGATAGCCGTTCGTCGGTAACAGTCAGCGGAGGAGAGGCATGAGAAGAAAGCTGTCCGCCATCGAGCACATGATCGACGGCAACATTGTCTACTTCGTACGATTGGAAGGTAGCGTCGATCCGGAGCGGCTGCGGCTGGCGCTTGGGCGCGTGCAACGAAAGCATCCCGCGTTGCGCACCCTGATTCGGGAGGAGCGGGACGGACTGTACTACGAAGAGGACTGTGCACCGGAGGTTCCGCTGCGAGTCCTTCGACGTGTGGAGGAGGATGACTTCCGGCGGGAGAGCAGGCTTGAGCTAACCACCGTGTTCCCCCACGATCAGCCGCAACTCCGTGCGGTTCTGCTGCAGTCGGGGCGGGAGAGCGACTTGCTGCTGGTGACCTCGCACCGCATATGCGATGGCATGAGCATG
The DNA here is from genome assembly GCA_025462755.1 of Edaphobacter sp. Taxonomy (GTDB): domain Bacteria; phylum Acidobacteriota; class Terriglobia; order Terriglobales; family Acidobacteriaceae; genus Edaphobacter. Next base: position 1,401 of record JAOAPF010000013.1, on the reverse strand, counting down.
CTCACGATTGTGAGAGAGGTCTTGCGTGCGCTTCACAAAGATGAGGAGCTGATCCCGTATACACCGATCACGACACGCGACATGATCGGCGATTACCAGCCTCCGCAGCCGTGGAAGCGCAAGCTGACGGCGAGGCTGGTGAATGGATTAACGCGACTGATTCCACATTCGCGTCGCGCCTCGGAGAACAAGGAACACTGCCTGGAATGGGCCGCTGACCGCGCCTTGTCGGATACTCTGAAGCAGCGCTGCAAGGCGGAAGGCGTCTCGATTCATGCCGCGCTGGTGGTGGCGCTCGATCGTGCTCTGTTCACGGTATTGGGGAGAAAGAAGGCACCTGCATTTATCGAAAGCCCGATGGACGCACGGCGGGGGCGTCTCGCCGCGTTGAAGAGCGACATGCTCTTCTTCGGTGGTGGGAGTCTCGTAATACCCACGGGACGGGCCCCGCAGCTGGATTTCTGGGCGCGGGCTCGCGAGATCCACGAACAAATCCGCAGAGATATCGAGAAGGAGATGCTGAATATTCCCGTGCGTTACCACTTCGCCGAGATGCTCCGGCCTTTGCCGAGCGCGCAGATGCAGTCGATGGTGCGGGTGGGAGACGCGCTGAAGATCAACGGCAGTTGGAACCGTTTCGCGCTCTCCAATCTGGGCAATGTTGTAGTCACCGACAACGACGCCCCATTTCGGGTCAAGGACCTGCGCCTGTACGTGCATTCGTTCAACATCAGATTACTCGGGCTGGTCGCTTATGCGCTGAACGGTGAAATGCGCTTCTATTTTGTGAGCGACGAGAAGTGCCTCAGCTTCACGCAGGCGGAAGGGCTGAAGCGCGAGTTCATGGCTCAGCTTCGGCAGCAACTCCTTCCAGCGGAGGAGAGCGCCAGCGAGGGGCTCCTTGTTTTCGAGGCATCTGCGGGATGAGTCCGATCGCAAAAACGGTGGACTCAGCGCTTTTCTTCATACATTGCGACGTTTCTCAGCCCTTTCTATGAACATTCTCCGGAACATGACCAGAGACAAACCTTGCCCGAGGAGGGCTCATGATTCGAGTACGCAATCTCACGAAGACCTTCAAGTCTTTTACCGCAGTGAAAGGGATCTCATTCGATGTCGAGCAGGGGGAGATCTTCGCCTTTCTGGGGCCCAATGGCGCCGGCAAGACAACCACGATCAAGATGCTGACGACGATGCTCAATCCCACCAGCGGCACGATTGAGCTGGATGGAATCAATACTGTCCGCCACCAGATGGCCGCAAGGAGGAAGTTCGGAATCGTGTTTCAGGATCCCAGCTTGGATGACCAGCAGACTGCGTACGAAAACATGGAGTTGCACGGGATTCTCTACGGGATGCCAAGGAAACTTCGGGCCGGGCGAATCGAGGAGCTGCTCACCA
>JAOAPF010000542.1 GCA_025462755.1 Edaphobacter sp. | reverse complement strand
TTCTGCTGCTTGTGCTGGACCATCTCGAGGATGGTGTTGACGGACTCCTGCTTGGCGGAGTCGATGAAGCTGCAGGTGTTGATGACGATGATCTCGGCGTCTTCGGCGCGGGGGGTGAGCTCAGCTCCGTTGTGGTGGAGCAGGCCCATCATGACTTCGGAGTCGACGAGGTTCTTGGGGCAGCCGAGGGAGACGAATCCTACTTTGGGGCGGGTTCTGGCAGGAATTTCCTGGCTCAGATCATCGAGAATGGCGGGGGGAGTCACAGACTTCTATTTTAGCAAGTTTGAGCGGCTTCCCCCTATCTGCTTACCACGCAAAAGCCTCAGGCCAGACCGTTGCGGGCTATGACTTCGCGGTAGAAGTGGGCGCTCATTTTGGGAGTGCGCTTCTGGGTTTTGAAGTCGACGTAGTGGATGCCAAAGCGGTAGGCGTAGCCGTCGGCCCATTCGTAGTTGTCCATCAGGCTCCAGCAGAAGTAACCGCGGACGGGGACGTTCTCGCTGACGGCGCGGTGGAGTTGGGTGAGGTAGTTGCGGAGGTACATGACGCGATCGGAGTCGTAGACATGGCCGTCGGGGGTGAGGACGTCTTCGGAGGAGGCTCCGTTTTCGGTGATGTAAATCTCTTTGACGTTCCAGAGCTGGGCGGCGAGTTTGGGCGACCAGTAAATGGCTTCGGGGCCCACGTGGAGCCACTTGCTCATCATGTGCGGGTAGGAGGCGGGTGGGTGAACCATGGCGAATCCGGCGGGTGAGCTGTCGGCGCGGACGTAGGAGGGGGTATAGACGTTGAGGCCGACGAAGTCGACGGGAGAGCCGATGGCTTTCATATCGGCTGCGGTGAATTTGGGCGCGGCTGCGCCGTGGTGGGCGAGGTAGGCGTCGGTGTATTTGCCTTCCATGACGACGGTGAGGTAGCCGGCGTTGGTTTCGCGATAGGCTTTGGCGGCGGCGGCGATGTGTTCCGGGGTTTCGATGACGGGGACGCAGGCAGAGGCGTTTTCGGCGAGGCCGACTTTGGTGCCGGGTTTGGCGTGGGCGCGGATGGCCTGAACGCCGAGGCCGTGGGCGAGTACCGCGTGATGGCGGACCTGGTTGACGCCGGCGGGCGGGAGCTTGAGGCCGGGAGCGTGGCGGCCGTCGCGATAGCCGATGTCGACGAAGGAACTCATCTCGTTCATGGTCATGAAGTGCTTGACGCGGTCGGAGAGATGCTGGGCGACATAACCGGCGTAGTTGGCGAAGGCTTCGGAGGTGTCGCGGGATTGCCAGCCGCCTTTGTCTTCGAGGGCTTGGGGGAGGTCCCAGTGGAAGAGCGTGCAGTAGGGTTCGATGCCGGCTGCGAGCAGCTCGTCGAGCATGCGGTTGTAGAAGTCGAGGCCCTTGGGGTTGGGTGTGCCGGTGCCTTGCGGGAAGACGCGGGGCCAGGCGACGGAGAAGCGGTAGGTTTTGAGGCCGAGAGCCTTCATGAGGGCGACGTCTTCTTTGTAGCGGTGGTAGTGATCGTCGGCGACGTCGCCGGTGTCTCCGTTGTTGGTCTTGCCGGGAGTGTGGGAGAAGGTGTCCCAGATGGAGGGGCCGCGGCCGTCTTCGTTGACGGCGCCCTCGACCTGATAGGACGCAGTGGCGGAGCCCCATAGGAAGCCTTGAGGAAAGGATCGAGTTGCGGAAGCGGATTGTGCGGTTTGGGCTGAGGCCGGGATGGCGAGGTTTGTGAGTGCAGTGGGGGCGAGTGCTGCGGAGCCGAAGAGGCGAGCGAAGGTGCGTCTAGAAAATCGATTTTGCACGGGCTTTTTCCCTCATTTTGCGTTCAGGGAAGTGTAGCTGCTTTCTTGCTTGGGGGTCCAGTGATCGGGCGCTGCTGGCGCGCGGTTTTTTCGAGAAAACGAAAGGCACGGCTACAGACCGTGCCTTTCGTTCCAGCTATTTGTTCCGTTGTTTAGTGGCAGCCTGCCACTTTGAATGAAGCGATGTGAGTGTGCCAGTTGAAGGTACCGCTGCTGAGGAGGTACTCGTTGGTGTACCAGAAGGTGCAGTCGTCGACCGGGTCGACGGTCATGGCGCTGTAGTCTCCCCAACGATTGAGGTTGCGCAACTGCGAACCAGAGCCTGCGACGACGAGTTGCTCAGGGCCGAGTGTGCTGATGGTGTCGGTGGGTGTGCGGTAGGAGTACTGGATGGCGGGATAGCTTGATGCGCTGGAGGTGCTGTATCCGACGGCGAGGTTGCCGTTTTTGTCGGATGCGATGGAGCCCATCCAGCGGTTCAGGGCACCGCCGGGCGCGTAGGTGGACTGTTGGAAGACTGTGACGCCTCCGGAGGCTGCCGGGCGCAGCTCGTACCAGCGGACTCCGGCAACGACCGATCCGGGGTTCACTGAGTGATTGACGAAGAGTGCTTCGTGGCCGTCGCTGAAGTGGCGGTAGGAGAGGCGATACATGAGGCGGTCGCCGAGGGAATCGAGCTGCTGGATTGTTCCGGGCTGAGGGACGCAGGTGCCTCCGCCGCAGGCCGCGCTGAAGGGTGCGACCGAAGTAATGTAGGGGCCGGTAAGCGAGGAGTTGGAACTCGAGGTGAAGTCGACGTGGAAGCGCCAAGTGTAGAGGCTGTTGGAGCCGAAGCTGAGGAAGTATTCATTGGAGCCGCTCGGAGGTGCGGCAGCTCCATCGACGTCCGCGGGGAGAACTCCGCCGTAGGAGTTGGAGAGCTGGAAGCACTGCTCTGCGGCAGGCGCTCCTGCGCGCATGGAAGCGCCGTCGTAGGCGCAGAGGCGGGCTCCGGCGAAGGAGTTGCCGCTGAACATGTTGTAGGTGGCGTAGTAGGTTCCGTTCCAGACGCCGAATTTGGGATAGTCGTTGAAGTTGGGCTGCTTGTAGGCGTAGACGTTGTAGGCACCGGTTGCATCGCTGGTTTTGGAGATGGCGATGCATTGCCAGTAGCCCACGGAACCACCGTTGGTGACGGAGAACTGGGTGAGTATCCAGCGGTTGTTCGCCTTGTCGTATTGAGCGATGGGGTCGCCATCATTGTTGACGGCGCAGGGATGGCTGGCTCCGAGGCCCTGAAAGAGCTCGTTGCCGGCGATGGGACCATCGAGCAGAGCGCCGGTGCTCTTATCGAAGACGGCAAAGGATTCGTTGACCCACTGGACGTACTGCATGGCTCCGACGGCTCCGTTGGTATCGGGCGGGGCGGAGTTTACGGAAAAGTTGGGGAAGCCATTGCCGAGGCCTTCAAAGTTGAGTCCTGTGGCGAGAGAGCCGTTACTGGTGGCGAAGGTCGATTGGACGACGGGGTCGCTCGAACCGCCGCCGCCACCGGGCTTGCCCTTGTTGCCTCCGGGAACTGCGCGGAAAGGCTTGTCGTGCTTGGGGCCATCTGATTGGCCCTTGCGCATTCCGTGGACGGTGATGGTGCCTACGCCGGCTCCGTAGCTGACGTCGGGGTTGGTCAGGACCACAACAGCGGGTTTGTTGTTGGGATTGTTCGCGAAGGCGACGGGGACGCCGCACAGCGTGGACAAGGCGAAAGCGGCGACTAGGCCGAAGCTAAGGGCATGATTTTGGGAGTGTTTCTGGTGGGTGGCAGATGACAAACGGAGCCTCCTTGGTTCTATCGGAAGTACCTGGAATATGGGGAATCAAAGGCAAGTTATCTGGCTGTAGTATCTCGTCTGGCTAAGGTAGACCGTATTCCATGCGGTGTAAAGAAAAAGAATTCGGGAATATAGTGCCGGGGGCGATCTCGATGTAGACGCGCGCTGGTCTTCCGTCCTTGCCGGGAGCGGGGCCGGCGAGGGGGTGATGGTCCATTGCCATCTGGATGGTGGGATATTCGGTGGTGCTCTCGATGCCGGTTTTCACGTCGGGCGAGACGCGAACGTGGACGTCCTGGGCGCGGGCGAGGGTTGGCACGAGGATGGCTGCGAGGAGGAGGTGCGTGCGCATGAGAGCCAGTGTAGCGAGTCTGAAATTCGTCGCGGTACGTTTCAACATTTGTTCCGATGCAAGGCCGAAGAAAAGCAGATCGCTCCACTTCGCTGCGCTCCGGTCGGGATGACACCGACATCTGGAAGCGATCGATAGGCGGTCGGGATGACAAATTATGTCAATAACCTTCAGAGACAGGACACCAGGGTAGTGTGGAGAGTAGTGTGGGCAAGTTTTGCACGGATGCAGGCGTGGCGGTGCGGGCGGAGGAGAGTCTTGAGTGATAAAATGGTTCCTGTGCCGGGTCCTACGCGACGTAATCCCGCCAACCCCGCCAGGTCCGGAAGGAAGCAACGGTAACGGGTAATTATGGGCGCAGTAGGTCGCCCGGTGCACTGACTCTACTCCCTCCTTTTCTTCGCTCCCATCAAGTTGTCCGTACTCAGTTCTCCGTTCTCAGTAAATACTGCGCTGAGAACTGATAACTGAGAACCGACAACTAAAAGTTGACAATTGAGAGCTGGCAACTGACACGTGACATGCACGCGCTTCTCGGAGAGAATGAACTGCGACGGGTGAACATTGGTTCATTTGTAATCACTCTTTGTTTTTATTGTTGTGAAACCAGATGAGGTGAGAGTTTGAGCTTGACGTTGAAGCCGCGGACCCAGGTGCGCGCGAAGATCAGTTCGGTGGGGACGTATGTTCCGCCGCGGTTGTTGACCAATGCCGATCTGGAGAAGATGGTTGCGACCAATGACGAATGGATTACGGAGCGGACAGGGATTCGGGAGCGGCACATTGTCGATGCCGGAGTAGCGACGAGCGATCTGGCGTTGGAGGCGGCGAAGAACTGTCTTGCGGTTCGCGGTATGGAGGGCAGTGAAGTTGAGGTGATCATTGTTGCGACGGTCACGCCGGATATGTTTTTTCCTGCGACAGCCTGCCTGGTGCAGGACAGGCTGGGAGCGAAGGGGGCTTGGGGGTTCGATCTTTCGGCGGCCTGCTCGGGGTTTCCTTATGCGCTGCAAGTGGGCGCGAAGCTGATTGAGAGTGGGATGCATAAGAGGGTGCTGGTGATTGGAGCGGATGTGATGAGCTCGATCATCGACTATACGGACCGGGCTACGTGCGTGATCTTTGGCGATGGCGCGGGCGCGGTGCTGCTGGAGCCTTGCGAGGGCGACGAAGTTGGGTTGATCGATTACTTCCACGAGATCGATGGGTCGGGGGCGGCGGCACTGAATATGCCCGGGGGTGGGAGCCTGCATCCTCCGACTGCGGAGACGGTGGAGCACAAGATGCACTACGTCCATCAGGATGGGCAGGCGGTGTATAAGTTTGCGGTGCGCAAGATGGCGGAGGCCGCGGAGACGATACTGGTTCGGAATGGAGTGGAGGGCAAGGACCTGGGGTGCTTCATTCCGCATCAGGCGAACAAGCGGATCATTCTTTCGACGGCGGAGCGGCTGGGGATGCCGGAGGAGTCGGTGATCATCAACATCGACCGGTATGGGAATACCACGGCGGCTACGATTCCGATGGCGATGCAGACAGCGCTAGAGGAGAAGCGGCTGAAGAAGGGGGATCTGGTGCTGCTGGCTAGTGTGGGGGCTGGATTTACGGTGGGGGCAACGTTGTTGCGGTGGGAGTTTTAAAAGGCAAGGAGTAGGGAGTAGTGAACGGGAGGCTTCCCTGGCTCGTAAGGGCTGAATTTTTCCCTGGGAAGCTTTGATATAGTTTTTGACATTTGTATCTGAAAGATATATATCCATCAGTTATGAGACTGGAAGGCGGGGCTACGCCGAACGCTTTGCTGGGGTTGTTGAGTTTGGGCCCAATGTCCGGCTATGACATTCGCCAGCTGATTTCGCAATCGATTGGACACTTCTGGAGCGAAAGTTATGGACAGATTTACCCAGGATTGAAGCGGCTTGCGGCTGCGGGGCTGGTGGCGAAGAAGACGGAGCGCGGGAAGGGGAGTCCGGACCGGCATGTTTATTCGCTGACGGCAGAGGGTCGCGAGCAGTTGCGGAGGTGGTTGAAGCTTCCGGTGGCGAAGGAGGTGCCGAGGAACGAGTTGCTGTTGAAGCTGTTCTTTGGGGCGCAGGTTTCTCCGAATGTCAGTCGCGAACACGTGCAGGGCTATCTGGAGCTGCACCAAAGGGAGCTGAAGACTTATGAGGCGATTGCAAAGAGGTTGCGGAAGGAAGAGGCGGATGATCCGCAACTGCCGTTCTGGTTGATGACGTTGAATATGGGGCGGCATCGCAGCCGAGCGATGGTGAAGTGGTGCAGGGAAACCTTGGCGGAGCTGGAGGAGTTGGAGCGGAGAAAAAAAGGAGGCACGTGATGCATGCAGCGGATCCGATGTGGATAAAGGTTTTTCTGGGGGTACATATTACGGCGGGCGCTTCGTCGTTTCTGTTGGCACCGGTGGCGCTCGCTACGGCGAAGGGCGGGAAGCAGCATAAACGCTGGGGAATGGTGTATCTGTGGTCGATGGGCGTTGTGGCGGCTACGGCGCTGCCGATGGCTCTGTATCGGCCTGTGTTGTTTCTTGCACTGGTGGCGGTGTTCAGTTTTTATCTGGCGTTTTCCGGGTATCGGGTGACTCGGTTGAAGGAGTTGGCTCGGGGCGGGAGTGCCGAGCCGATCGATTGGATTGCGGCTGTGATCTGTTTTGTGGCGAGCGCTTGCCTGGCCGGGTTCGGGGCGTTTCGTCCGGGGTGGGTGCAGGGTATGGGGATTGTGTCGATTGTGTTCGGGTTTATAGGAATGCGTGCGGCGGTGGCGGAGATTTGGAAGTTTGTGCGGAAGCCGACGGAGAAGATGTTCTGGTGGTACACGCACCTGGGGAACATGATTGGAAGCTATATTGCGGCGTGGACCGCGTTCAGCGTCGTTACGCTGCCGCGAATCTTTCATCATGCGGGCATATTTCTATGGCTGTGGCCGACGGCAGTGGGTGTGCCGGCGATTGCTTTGACGATTGCGTATTACAAGAGGAAGTTTGCGCCTCGGGTAAAGGCTGTGGCGTAGGTCAGGCGGTTGGGTTGGGGTGGTCGACGAGTTTGCCAGTGCGGACGCCGACGGTGCGTGAGGTTTTGTAGAGCTGCCAGAAGGCGAAGGCACAGCTGACCGCGATGCCGACCCAGATAACGATAAGGGCGGGTGTTGCGTACTTCGCTGAGAGGCCATTCCAGATGCGAAGGATGTGCCTGCCGTAGTGGACGCCAAGCCAGGCTGCGACGATGTGACGCAGGCATCGACTGGTGGTGAAGGCGATCATGAATTTTTTGCGCGACATCTTGAGTGCGCCCGCTGCAAGGACGAAGGGGCTGAGCGGCATGGGCGGCGGAAGGATGGCTGGCACCGCAACGGAGAGGATGGCGTGGCTTTCCATCCACTGGCGGACGCGTTTGAAGATGCGCGGGGGGACGCGTTTTTCGAGGAAGGCCATGCCGCCGCGCTGGCC
>JAOAPF010000487.1 GCA_025462755.1 Edaphobacter sp. | reverse complement strand
GTGGAGATGAGGCCGCCTATGATTGCGCCGAGAATTGGCGCTACCCAGAAGAGCCAGAGTTGGCTGAGTGCCCAGCCGCCGGCAAAGATCGCGGGGCCAGTGCTGCGGGCGGGGTTGACTGAGGTGTTGGTGACCGGGATGCTGATCAGGTGGATCAGGGTGAGGCAGAGACCGATGGCGATCGGGGCGAAGCCTTTGGGGGCGCGCAAATCGGTGGCACCCAGGATGACGAGAAGGAAGAAAGCGGTGAGGAGCACTTCGATGAGGAAGCAGGCGAGAAGCGAGTAGTGCTCGGGGGAGTGATCGGCGTAGCCGTTGGCGGCGAATCCACCGGCGAGCGAGAAGGTGGAGTTGCCGCTGGCGATGAGGTAAAGGACGCCTGAAGCGCAGATGGCTCCGAGGACCTGGGCGATGATGTAGGCGGGAAGCTCGGAGATGGGGAAGCGTTTGGCGGTGACGAGGCCGATGGAGACGGCTGGGTTCAAATGACAGCCGGAGACGTGGCCGATGGCGAAGGCCATGGTGAGGACGGTGAGTCCGAAGGCAAAGGCTACACCGACGTAGCCGATGCCGAGGTGAACGCCTGCGGCGAGGACGGCGCTTCCGCAACCGCCGAAGACAAGCCAGAAGGTGCCGAAGAACTCGGCTGCTGCCCGTTTGGAGAGAGGCATTGTGTCACCTGCACTTTCTTATGGGGTGATTTCTTGTCTGCAAGAAGAGAACTGCTGATCGGGCCCGTGAGATCAGTGGAGCTTGCTGCAATCTGCGAAGAAAGATTTCTGGTTCGACGAGGGAACGGTTTTGATTTAGCGGAATCGTAGCACGGTGAGCGGCGCTATCCGGTTAAATCTGATCCTCAATTGAGAGGGTAGCTAGCAATTTTTACAGTTGCTTTAGGTAGGCTTTGGCGGCAGCGAGTTCGGGGAAGAGGCGCTCTTCGGCCTGGAACTCGCGGGAGTGGACGCAGCGGCGGCCGGCTTTGACGCGGACGGGATGCTTGAGGTGAAGCATCTCGTGGTAGAGGAGGTACTCGATCGCGCAGCGCGGGGTGTCGGGGCGATCGAAGACTCGGGAGACGACGATGGTGTTGTGGGCGGCGTCGTAGTGGCCTAGCATGCGGCGGGCGTGGTGGGCGCTCCAGGTGAGGGTGGGGCGGCCCAGGAGGCCGTGGAAGAAACGGGTGTTGAGAGACTCGAAGACTTCGTCGAGATCGTAGTGGCGGCCGGCGGATGTGGAGAGGCGTTTGCGACCGCGGGTCTGACGGATGTGCTCGGCTTGTTTGGAGACGCCTTCGGAGGAGACGTGGCGGCGGTAGCGGTCGGCGTGAGTGCGGGCTATCGGCTTTTTGTAGAGCTTGGCGAGGAGGATGTGAGCGATGGCGTGATGGACGGTCTCGGGTGCGGGCTCGAGGAGGTCGGAGAGGCGGACGTTGAGGCGGCCTTCGCGGAGGCGGATGGTGGTGTTGAGTGAGGTGAAGCGGCGGAAGCGGATGTCGAGCGCGGGGATGGGGGCGCGGGGGCGGAGTTCGCGGTATTCGTGCTCGAAGATGGTGACGAGCGAGGTGGATGTGGGGATTTTTTTTGCGCGAGGCTTTTTGGGTTTTGGATGGAGCCTTGTTGCGGGGGGCTCGTGGAAGAGCGTGGGAGGGGGCGCGGGGGACGGCGAAAAGAGCTGCAGGAATTGACGCAGGGGAGAGGGGCCGGGATGCTTTGGTGTGGTCAGGGCGTGATCCTTGTTTCCGGTTGTGGTTTTGGTCGCGGAGTTGATCCTTACAAGGATGATTTTATAAGAGCCTGGGTTGTTGGATGGAAAAGCCGATGCCAAGGCAACTGGAGGTACAACAGCATGTGCAACCGTGGGCCTTCGACTACGCCGCTCGCAGAATGCCGCGAACGGCTTCGCTCAGGATGACAGCTTTTGGGTGGGGTTCGCTGCAACGAGAACGACAACGACAAGTGCAAAGGCAGAAGCAGATCCCTCACGGGATGACAACAAGAAAAGCCGATGCAATCACAGACGACAAAGGCGTGGGATGAACGAGGCCACGTCTAGTTCTCAGGACATTTGTGACGGGAGGGCGTTGGTCAGGATGGTTGGCGGGGGACTTCGCGCGCCGGCATGTTCTCGGGCTCCTTGGAGGGAGGATGAGCGGCGAACCAGGTCTTCTGATCTTCGATGAGGCGGGTGGCTTCTTCACGGATGTCGTGGATGGATTCGAGGGCCAGTTTGCGGGAGAGGTCGTATGTGGGGTTTTCGGGGGGCTGCTTGATGTTGGAGGCCCAGCGCTCGGTGGCGTCGATGAGCTTGGGCAGTACTTTGCGGAGGTCCTTGTGATGGGGGCCGTAATCGTCGAGGTTATCGTTGAGCTCGTCTGCGATCGAGGTGAACTGCTCGAGTAGCTCGTGGGTGTCGTCTTCGCGGCCGGGTTTGCGGGGACGGGCGAAGAGATCCTGGATTCTCTTATTGCGCGAGTCGAGGAGCTTGATGAAGACGAGGACGCGATCGCTGGGGAAGTATGCTGACTCGCGGAGCTGCTCGATCTCGCCTTCCGACATGGCGTTATCGGCGCGTTGAGCGTGAAGGGGCAGAGCGAGAGCGAGGAGAACGAACGCGAAGGGGAGCCGACGGAGCATTGATTTTTAGTGTTTGAGGACTTCAGCGAGAAGTTCGTCGTGGACCTTATCGAGTTGTTTGAGGGTGGCCTTGAGAGTGTCTTGATCTTCTCCGGAGGCTTTGTGGAGAAATTCCCCGAGACGGTAGGTGGTGCGGTGCATGAGCATCTCGGCGTTTTTGATGCGCTTGCTATTGCTGGCGAGATCCATGTGGATCAGTTGTGCGTAGTGGTTCACTTTCTTAAGGGTGTCACTGGCCTTGTCGATGTCGCCTTCGAGCATCTGTCTTCCGGCAATCTCGGTCATGGTATGGACGAGCTCGGTGTAGAGGAAGCACTGGTCGCGGGGGCCGGCCTGCTGGGCCTTGACTTCGAGCTGGGCAAGGGCCTGGGCGTCGGGAAGACTGTTGTCGACCGCGGAGGCGTACGCGAGCGCGCACGGTGCGAGGGTGAAGGACAGAGGAAGAAGAACAGCAGCGAAACGAAGAGTAAATTTCATAACGCACCTCGATGGGTAGCGCTTACTACTTCAGGTGTTCGAGAGCGATGAGGCGGTGGCGAGCCTCCCACTCCTCGTCCGGAAACTGGCCGTTTGCCACGGAGAGAAACTGCTTGTACAGGTCGGTCGCCTGTTTCGTCTGATGCAACTTATCGTGAGCGGTTGCCGAAAGGAACAACGAGCTCGGTGAATTGGGCAATACTGTAGCACGTAGTGCAAGCGCTTGCAAGGTGACTAATGGGTCATTATTGGCGGAGGCGGCAAAGGCGAGGTGGCTGGCGGCGCTGCCGAGGTCGTCTTTGGAGGGAAAGGCGGCGGGGTCGGCGATGGCGCGCTTGAGCAGGGCTTCGGCTTCGGCGTAGTTCTTGAGATGAATCAAAGTGTCGGCGTTGGCGTCGAGGAGGGTGGGGTCTTTCGGAGAGCCGGCGACGAGCGCGGCGTATAGACGGGCGGCCTCGTCGTACTGCTGGTTGCGGCTGTAGAGGCGGGCGAGGAGGCGGGTGAGGGCGGTGTCGTCGGGATGGGCGGTGTGGAGCTTTTGAACGATGGGGAGGGCCTGGGCGGTTTTGCCCTGCTGGTCGTAGAGGCTGGCTAGCTGGGCGTTGAGGGTGGGATTGTCGGGGTCTTTTGCGAGGGCGGCGGTGAGGAGGGTCTCGGCCTGGTCGGGTCTCTGCTGGTGCAGGAGGAGATGGGTCAGGGCGGCGGTGGCGTCCTGGTTCTGGGGGTCGGCAGCGAGGAGGCGACGGTAGGCGGCTTCGGCAGTAGTCGGGTCACCGGAGGCTTCGGCCAGTTCGCCGGAGAGGAGGATGTCGTCGGGGGTTTCCGAGGAGAGCTTTAGGGCTTGGAGAAGCTCGTCGCTGGCGGCGGAGGGGTTGGAGGTCTGGTCGATGCGGGCGAGGGCGCGGAAGGCGCGGGCTTTGAGGGCGGGGTTGTCGGGGGTGAGGGTGGTGGCCTGGAGGAGTTCGGTGCGGGCGGGGGCGAGTTTGCCGCTGCGGGCGAGGAGGAGGCCGAGGGCCAGGTGAGGGTCGAAGTATTTGGGGTCGGCGGCGATGGCGCGGCGGTAGGTGGCCTCGGCGGCTGATGTCTGGTCGAGTGCGTCCTGGGTGAAGGCGAGGTTGTAGAGGAGATGTGGGTCGTTGGGCGTTTTTTCGTTGAGGGTGGTTAGGAGTTTCAGGGCGGTGGGGTAGTCGTGCTTTTCCAGGGCTTCGATGGCTTGGGCTAGGAGGGGGTCTTGTTTTTGGGGTTGGGGCTGGGTGGCGTCGCTGGTGCCGGCAGGGAATTGGGCGCGGGTCGAAATCGATGCGAGAAACAATGTGGAAATTATTAAGGAAGGGATGATCCGGCGGATGTTGTGAAGCCGCAGGACGGGGCCGGTTGTCTTGTTCTCTTTCATCGTCATCGGTTAGACCCCTCCCCTTCCTTAAAGTGTGCAAAGTCTTCCAGGGAAAAGATTTAAGTCCGGACTTCTAGTCCAACATTAAGTACGGAAGCCCGGCCTGATGGCCGGGCTTTCCACGGTCTTCTCCTAATTTAAGGATAACAGGTGTGTCAAGAGAAAGGCTTGGAAGAACCGCCGCCCTTTAGGAGGCGACAAGGGCGTTTAGCAGGACTCATCTCCGACTCAGAAAAATCTGCGGTACTTCACTCGATGCGATATGTCTTGTCTCAACAATAGCTAGGAACTAGCTATTTCAAGGCACCCGTCACACTCTTCAAGCCTTGGCGGCTTGGCAGGGAGGGTGCCGTTCAGTTGGCGGGCAGGGCCGCGTTCCTGGTGCAGGCGGGCTGCTGGTTGCAGCTAATTGGTGGGCTAGCTGTGGCCCAGGAGGACGAACGGACAGGCGAGGGCGAAGCAGAGGATGATGTGCGCAAGACGCTGTCCCCATGGCTGGAGGTGTCAAAGGGCCGGGCCCTAGATCGGAGCGCTGCGATGCGAGGAAGGCCCGGGTGAGGTTTACGGGAGGCGCTTCCAAACTTCCTTCATGTTGGTTCCTCCGAGGTTGCCGGTCTGGGTGAGAGTGTCCCCGGAGACTTTGACGGTGAACTTCTGGTCGGTACCGTTCAGGCTTTGGCCTCCCTCGACGTCGATGAAGTCGATGTGCTCGGTGTAGGTGTCGCCGGACAAGGCCCAGGTGCCGGTGCCGGCGCCGACGGTCTTCATTTTTTCTTTGTCGTATATAACCCACATGAAGTGGCCGGGGGCGAGGATCTTGACCTGACGTTGGCCTGGGGCCGCTTGCTGACCGTTGAAGTCATGGGAGACGAGTTCCCATGTGCCGAGGGCGGCGCCGGCGGTGTGTGGTGTGGATTGAGCCCATGCGATGGCGGCCGCAAGCGCGAGAACGGCGGCACCAAAGATGGTGTGGAACTGTTTGATTTTCATCGAATCTCCCTTGAGAAATATGCCCGAACGGCGGGCGGCGCCCATAATAGTGGAAAAGGGGGATAGTGAATAGGAAATAATGATTTGTGATCAATAAGCCTAGCTCTGTCGACCATGCCGAGCGCAGGCATGCTGATCATTCGTCCAGACGTAGCCGAGGACGGCAGTCTCTGAACTCACGGTTATGGGGGCAAGGAGATTCCGGAGGTGTCAGCTTCGGTGTAGATGGCGCACAGCAAGCGGATCAACACCGCGATGAACTGCATTGGCGTGGCGGATGGACGGATGGACTGAGTTACGCGCATTCCGATCTACGAGATATATTCGGACGATCAGTACCGCTAGGTCTTAGTGCTGTATCTGGAGCGCCCCTGACGCAACAGTGCGTAGTTGCATTCTCTCAGGGCGGGGCGCTTCGGATACAGCGACTTGAAGGAAGCCGCCCTCACGGAAGGCTATGTACTTTGAATAG
>JAOAPF010000141.1 GCA_025462755.1 Edaphobacter sp. | reverse complement strand
GCTTTGGGAAAGATTCATGAGGTGGTGAAGTGGCCCGACCCGGTGCTGTCAAAGCCGGGCGAGAAGGTCACGGCCTTTGACGCGAAGCTGAAGAAGCTGGTGGAGGAGATGTTTGAGTCGATGTATGCGGCGCAGGGGATTGGGCTGGCGGCGCCGCAGATCAGCATCTCGCAGCGGATTACGGTGATCGATGTGAGTTTTAAGAAGAATCCGGAGGAGAAGATTGTGCTGATCAATCCGGAGATCATTGCGCGCGAGGGCAAGCAGGCGGAGGAGGAGGGGTGCCTGAGCTTGCCGGAGATTCGGGAGAAGGTTTCGCGTGCGGCGAAGGTGAAGGTTAAGGCGCAGGATGTGACGGGGGAGTGGTTCGAGTTGGAGGGGGAGGAGTTGCTGGCGCGGGCTATGCAGCATGAGATTGATCATCTGGATGGAGTGCTGTTTATTGATCGGCTGAGCCGGTTGAAGCGGGATCTGGTGATTCGGAAGATTAAGAAGCTGATTAAGAACGGTGAGTGGTGAGCACTTCGTGCCGTTCTCGACCGCTTCGCGGTGTGGTCTCGGCGGGATGAGCGGCATGGGCCCCTCGCGATCCTCGGGAGTGATGTTCGTGCCGACCAACGGGAGGACCGTTGCTGATGATGGCGCCAAGACCGGTACACACGCCACGAAGTGGCCGCCCTCCGCGTAGGAGGCCCGTGCGGCAGCACATGAGTTTGGAAAGGGTGTCGCAATGAAGCTGGTATTTTGCGGAACGCCGGAGTTTGGAGTGCCGACGCTGGAGGCCGTGATGGCGGCGGGGCATGAGGTTGCTCTGGTGGTGACACAGCCGGATCGTGCGGCGGGGCGCGGGATGGAAGTGCAGGCTCCGCCGGTGAAGCGGGTCGCGATGGAGCGTCGAGTGCCGGTGGTGCAGCCGGAGAAGATCAAGAACAATGAAGAGTTTCGTTCGCGGCTGGAGGAGATTCGACCGGATGCGATTCTGGTGGTGGCGTACGGGCGGATCATTCCGCTGTGGATGCTGGAACTGCCGCGATTCGGGAATATCAATCTACATGGGTCGTTGCTTCCAAAATACCGCGGGGCTGCGCCGATTCAATGGGCGGTGGCGAACGGCGAGCTGGTGACGGGTGTGACGACGATGCAGCTGGATGCGGGGCTCGATACCGGCGATATGCTGCTGGCCCAGGTGTGTCCGATTGGTCAGGAGGAGACGGCGGTTGACGTGTATGAGTGTCTGGCGCCGTTGGGAGCGAAGCTGATGGTGAAGACGCTGCATCACCTTGAGGCGGGCCTTATCTATCCCGAGGCGCAGGATGATTCGCTGGCTACGTTTGCTCCGATCCTGAAGCGGGCGGATGGGTGGATTGATTTCTCGAGGACGGCGAAGCAGATCTACGACCGGTGGAGAGGGTTTCAACCGTGGCCGGGGGCGCATACGCTTTTGCGAGGCAAGAAGCTGATCGTGCAGAGAATGCATGTTTCGGGTGCTGGCGGCGGTGAGCCTGGAGTGTTGATTGTGCAGGGGGAGGCGTTGCTGGTTGGGTGCGGAGATGGGAGTTTAATTGAGCTTGATGAGGTGCAGCTGGAGGGGAAGCGACGGATGAGTGCCGCTGAATTTCTTCGGGGCAATCAGGTGAGAAGCGGCGAGCGGCTCGGACTGTGAAGGAAAAGTCTAAAACCGGGAGAGAGAAGCCGGCGGCAAAGGCGGGTAAGCCGGTATTTGTCAGGAAGCGTCCGGCGTCTGCGGGGCCGACGGCCGGGGTGGAAACTGCGACTGCGAAGATTACGCCGGCACGGCTGGCTGCGTTTGAGATTCTGAAGCTGGTGGGCGAGGGCAAAGGGCATAGCGATGAACTGTTGCATTCGGCGCGGGTGGATGCGTTGTCGCCTGAGGATCGGAATCTGACGACGGCGCTGGTGATGGGGGTCTTGCGGTGGCAGATTGCGCTGGACGCTCGGGTGCGTGGTTTGCTGCAGCGGCCGGACCAGAGGTTAGCGGAGCCGGTGGCGATAGCGTTGCGCATCGGGGCATTTCAATTGCTGCATCTGGAGCGGATTCCTGCGCATGCAGCGTTGAGCGAGAGTGTAGAGCTGTGCCGGGCGGCGGGGGAGCCGCATGCTACGGGGATGGTGAATGCCGTGTTGAGGAAGGTGGCCGCTAAAGCCACATCACAAAATCGAGACCCTTCGACGGGCTCAGGGCAGGTTGTGGGGCACCCAGAACGTGGGGTTCCGCTGCATGAGTCCACAGCGGTGTTTGCGGAGAGGCTGGGGCATCCTCTGTGGATGGTGGAGAGATGGGTGGCGGAGTATGGACGGGATGCGGCGCTGAAGATCTGTGAGTCCGACCAGAAGGAACCGGTGGCGGGCGGGATGTTGTTCGAGAGCGGAGAAGAGTTGCCGCAGATGGATGATGGATCGCGGCTGGTGGCGGAACTTGCCGCGGCGGCGATGCCGGCGGCGAAGCGGGTTTGGGATTGCTGTGCCGCTCCCGGAGGGAAGACGTTGATCCTGGCGCGACGGTTGGGTTCCGCTGAGGTTGTTGCGAGCGATGTGAGTGTGAAGCGGTTGGCCCAGACTGAGGCTAGGTTGCGGCGTTATGCGTATGCGGAGCGGGTTCGATTTGCAGCAGCGGATGCTGCGGATGCGAAGGCGGTGGCGGGGAGTTTCGATCTTATCTTGTGTGATGTGCCTTGTTCGGGGACGGGGACGCTGGCGGGTAATCCTGAGATCCGCCACCGGTTGAAGGTGGAGGAGCTGGCGCGGCAGGCAGAGCGGCAGAAGACGATTCTAGAGGGGGCTTTGAAGCGGCTGGCACCGGGTGGGCGGCTGGTGTATTCGACTTGCTCGCTGGAGCCGGAGGAGTGCGAGCGGGTGGTGGAGAAGATGGGTTGGGTGAGGAAGGTTCCTATAGAGGGGCTGATGGGGGAACTTGGAGAGCGGGGGATTCTGCTGCGTGGGGTGGAGTTGGGATCGATGGTGCGCGATGGGGCGCTGAGGACGTTGCAGGGTGTACATGGGTGTGATGGGTTTTATGCGGTGGTTCTAGAGCGGGATTGATTGCTGCGTAGACCTGCACTGGTTCAAACACAACGGTGAAAGAGTTGAGTTGAAAAGATCCAAACGGTTGTTTTGAGTGGAGTTCTTCGGGATCCTTCGCTGCGCTCAGGATGACAGCGAAGGCAAACTCTTTGGGAATGACGGACAGAAGAGGAACGACTGCGGTGGCAAACGGCAGGACCGACGGTGGCGGCAAAATATGTGAGGCTTTGCGGGTGGATTGTATTTAGTTGCTGAGGGTGATGTGGACGGGGTCGCCTTTGACGACGCGGTGGCCGGCTGCGGGGGTCTGCGTGATGACGGTGCCGAAGGAGAACGCTTGAACGGGGGGTGGCGCCGGTGAAGCGGCTGCTGCGGGGCTTGTGGAGGGGCTTACGGGCGTTGAGGATGCGGCGGCAGAAGCGTCGGGTGCGGCTGTGGAGGTAGTGGGGGTGTTGAGGTCTTCGGCGCTGACGATGCGGAGGCCGGCGGCGTAGGCGCGTGCTGCGGCGCCGGCGAGAGTGAGGCCGGCGAGCGAGGGCATAAGGAAGGCGTCGGGAGATTCGGCTTGTTCCGGCTCCCTGAGCAGGAGGCTGACGCGAGGGCGGTCGACGCCGGCGGCGTTGGGTGCGGGCGTTTGGGCGATGACGACGCCGGGTTCGCCGGGTGCGGCGATGTGGGCTACGGCGCCTAGTTCGAGCCCGAGGCGGCGGATGTTGATGGAGGCGGTGCGTTCGCTTTGGCCGAGGACGTCGGGGATGGCGACCTGTTGCGCGCCGAGGCTTTCGGTGACGCGCACGGTCCACTGGCGGCGGACGGTGACACCGGGTGCGGGAGATTGAGCGAGGACGTGGCCGGGCGGTGTGTTGGGGGAGTAGAAGCGATTTTCGAGGTGAAGGATCAGGCCCAGGGAGCGGGTTTGTTTGCTGGCATCGGCGAGGGTGAGGCCGGCGAGGTTGGGGACTTTGACCTCGCGGCCGTGGATTGCGAGTCGCATGGTGATGAACGCGGAGAGGAGCGCAATGACGAGCATCGCCAGCGCGCCGAGAACGATGTTGAAGAAGCGGTTGATGCGGGAGATCTTCATTGCTTTGTCAGGATATATGGCGATTCAATTTGCAGAGTTGCAACAGGCGCAAATTTTAATTTGGCTGTGATTTTTGCCATTCGACTTGCTTCGGATTCGGAGGGCATTCAACGGGGTTCTCTTTCAGTTTGGTTTGAGGATGGTTTGTGATTCGATTTTTGCGGGATCGAGCTGGACGTTGAAGCCGGGACCGGTGGGCAACGCGATGTGGGCTTTTACGGGGACGAGCGGGTTGCTCTCGAAGTGGTGGTAGTGGCGCATCTTAAGGATGAGGCATTCGCCGAGCGGGAAGGTCATGGGTGACTGGCTGGCGATGACGTGGATCGCGGCGCGGAGGCTGTGGCCGTGTGGGATGACGGATACGTCGTGCAGCGAGGCGACGGTGCCGATGCGGAGGAGTTCGGAGGTGCCTCCGCACCACTCGGGGTCAGCCTGGACGACGGAGAGGCCGCCTGCCTGGAGGTAGCGTTCGACCTCCCAACGGCCGTAGAAGTGTTCGCCTGAGGCGATGGGGATGGTGGTGCTGCGATGCATGACGGCGAAGCTGTCGATCTTTTCGGGGTGGGTGGCTTCTTCGATCCAGTATGGGCGGTACTGTTCGACTTGATGGGCCCACTCCAGGGCGTAGCTCTGGGTCCAGCCGCTGTAGGCGTCGAACATGAGTTCGGTGTCGTCGCCTACGGTTTCGCGGAGGATGCGGACGAGTTCTACATTCTTGCGCATGCCTTCCGGGCCTGAGCCGGGGCCGTAACCCATGAACCATTTTTGATAGCGGTAGCCTTCGTTCCTGTTCGCCAGGGCGCGTGTGCGAACGGCTGCTGGTTCGAGCGAGTAGCCGAGGCAACTGGCGTACATCTCGACGGAGGAGCGGGTCGGGCCTCCGAGGAGGCGATAGACGGGAACGTTGAAGTAGCGGCCCCGGATGTCCCATAACGTGTTGTCGACGGCGCTGATGGCCATCATGAAGAGTCCGTCGCGGGAGTGGCGATTGGACCGGTACATCTGGTCCCAGAGGGCTTCGCCTGCAAGCGCGTCTTTGCCGATCAGGAAGGGCCGAAGCTCGTCGTTGACGACGACTGCCGCGCTCTTCTCGATGGGGCCGTAGAGGCCGTCGATGCCTCCAGTGGTTCGGATGCGGAGATAGATCGCAGTGGTAAGGACTTCTTTTGATCCGGAAGGCTTGTCCGTATAGGGAGCCGGCCGTAGATCGTCATAAACGTCCAGCGGGTTGACTTGCGGTTGCCGGTTGACTCCCGCTTCCTCTGTGTAGCGGCCGTGCAGTTCGAGGAGTTCTACAGCTTCGATCTTCAGCGGATCGTCGGTGTGATCGGGCGGGGAAGCGAGCGCTCGGGCGAAGAGGCTGGTGCGGCTGGCTGCGATCGCTGCCGCTGCGCCTAACAGAAAAGTGCGGCGGTTTGGGGCAAGGGGCTGCGGCGCGTTCTTCTTCTGGATCAGGGATTGGAGAGAGCTTCTCATTTTTTTTGGAGGGCGTGGGGTTGGCTGGGCTGGCTAGCGGCGGTTGTCGGTGGCAGGTTCGGGGTGGATGAGGAGGCGGCTGACTTCGGGGCAATCCAGCTTGAAGGCGTTTTCGAGTGCGGTGATGATTTCGTGGACACGGGACATGGGGAGATCGTCGGGGAGGGTGCAATGGCAGCTGACCTGGATACGGTCGGCTCCATTGTTGTGGGCGCGGGTGACGAAGACCTCGTGGATGTCGAGGATCTCGGGAAAGGCCTGGGCGGTGCGGCGGAGGCGGACTTCGAGCTGGCGGTCGCGTTCGAGTGACTCGGGACGTTCTATGGTGGCGGGTTCGCTTTCGATGTGGGTGAGGATGGTGGAGATCTCGGGGACCTCGCGACGTATCTCGGATTCGAGCTGGGTGACGAGGGCGTGGGCGGCTCGGAGGGTCATGGTCTCGGGGACCTCGAGGTGCTGCTCGACGTGGAGCTGGTGGTGGTACTCCTGCACAGTGACGTCGTGAATGTTGAGGTTGGAGCGGGCGGCGACGGCGCGGATGCGGTCGTGGACGCTTTCGGCGCGGGAGGCGGTGGGGACGGAGTGGACCACGACGTCGGCACCGGGGAGATGGCGTTGGACGGCGGCTGTGGCGGCTGTGGTGATCTGCTCGGAACGCTGGAAGGTGAGGTTGCGTGGCATGCCGAGGGTGACGTCGGCGAAGTAGCTGGGGCCAGAGCGGCGGGTGCGAACGCGGTCTACGGAGAGGACTCCGTCGATGGCGGCGAGGTCGCGGATGAGCTCGCGGTTTTGAGCGCGGACTTCCGGTGGGGTGGCGTCGGTGAGGGCGTCAATGGTGCGGCGGGCGAGATTCCAGGTGACGTAGAGGATGATGCAGGCGACGAGGATGGCGGCGACGGGATCGGCGAGTTCGAGCGCGGGAATGTTCCAGTAGCGGCCGGAGTAGGAGGCTGCCAGGCCTAGCAGGACGGCGATCGAGGACCAGATGTCGGTGCGGAAGTGGATGGCGTCGGCTTCGAGGGCCTCGCTCCTGGTCTCGCTGGCGATGCGGTGAAGATTGCGGGAGCGGGTGAAGTCGACGGTGATGGCGAGGAGCAGGACGATGAAGGGCCACACGGAAATTTTGAGCGAGAGGTGTTCGCGAAAGACGATGCGGCGAATTGCCTCGGTCAGGATCCAGATACACGAGGCGAGCATCAGGACGGTTTCGATGGCTGCGGAGAGGCTTTCGATCTTGCCGTGGCCGTAAGTGTGGTCGGCGTCGGCGGGGCGGTCGGAGACCTGGACGGAGAAGAGAGTAATCCCGGCGGCGATGAGGTCGATGCCGGAGTGTGCGGCTTCCGAAAGCATGCCGAGGGAGCCGGTAAGAAGGCCGGTGAGGAGCTTCAGGAGTGTGACACCAAAGGCGGCGAGGACGGAAAAGAGGGCGGCGGAACGCTTGGCTTCGTGAGACGTCGCTTCGGACATGGCCGTTGAGGTCATCGATAACGATGCTACATGGTACGAGGATGGGACGCACGGGAAGTGTCAGGCGGATTGGCGGCGGCGCGCGTCGCGACGGAGGTAGAGCATAATTCCGGCTCCGAGGAGCATGGGGAGGCCCATCAGGCGGAGGCCGCGCTGGTAGTCGCCGGTGAGATCTTTGGCGAGGCCGATGAAATATGGGCCAAGGAAGCCACCGGTGATGGCGATCATGTTGATAGCAGCAATGCCGGCTGCGGCGGAGCGACCTTTGAGGAAGGTCGCGGGCAACGACCAGAGCGGGCCCTGCATGGAGTTGTAGGCGAGGATGAGGAGACCGAGAGCCGGGACCACAATCAGGGGCCTGGTGGAGACGCCGCAGATGAAGAAGCCGAGCGAGATGGACAGGCACCAGGGAATGATGTGCCAGTATCTCTCACGCGTGTGGTCGGAATGTATGGCGTTGAGCAGCATGCCGAACGCACCGAGGAGACTAAGGCCAGCGATGATAAAACCGACGTTGGTTGTGCTGAGATGGGTCGAGCGCTGGACAATGTCCGGCGCGATGAAGGTGTAAGCGTAGAGGCTGGCAAGCATGAATAGCATAAAGATGCCGAGCTGCCATACACGCGGGTCCAGAAGTACTCGGCCGACAGAGTCGCCATGATGGGCGGCTTCAGAGGAGGCTCTGCTGACTTGCCGGACCATCCAGAGGCGCTCGTCTTCGGTGAGCCATTTGGCGTGGGCGGGGGTGTCGGGGAGAAAGAGGAAGAAGGCTATGCCGAGAAGAACTGCGGGCAGGCCTTCGACGAGAAAGAGCCACTGCCAGCCGCGAAGGCCTAGATGTCCATCGAGGTTTAGAAGCGCGCCGGCAATGAGTCCCATGAAGACAGAACTGAGAGGCAGGGAGATGTAGAAGCGGCTGATGGTGCGGGCGCGCAACTCGGGCGGGAACCACTGCATGAGGTAGAAGACGACTCCAGGGAAGAAGCCGGCTTCGGACATGCCGAGAAGGAAGCGCACGATGTAAAACTGCGCGGGAGTGCGGACGAAGAGCATGCCGATGGCGAGCAGGCCCCAGGTGATCATGATGCGGGCGAGCCAGCGTCGTGCTCCGAAGCGATAGAGCAGCAGGTTGGAGGGGACCTCGCAGGCGGCGTAGCTGAGGAAGAAGAGGCCGGCGCCGAAGCCGTAGACGGTCGCGCTGAAGTGCAGGTCGCGGTTCATCTGCAGAGAGGCGAAGCTGATGTTGACGCGATCCATGTAGGCTGTGCCGTATCCGAGGGCGATGAGGGGGATGAGGCGCAGTGAGGCTTTGCGGATGGCGGATGCGCCTATGGCTGCTTCCGATGAGGTGAGGGCTTCGTCGTCTAAGGCGGAGGTTCGGGACGCGGCCATCTGGATACCACCTCATTGGAAGTTGGGGGGCCGATGGGGCTGATGGTACAGGAGCGATGATTTGTGAGCTATGGTTTTTCCCAGGTCAGGGTTTGGTGGCGTGGAAGAGGCCGGCAGTGCCGAAGGTGTAGCTGGTCCAGGTGGCGTCGGTGAAGCCGGCGTTTTTGATGAGCTGAAGCATGCGGGGCGGGCGAGGGAAGCGCTCGACCGAGGCGGGAAGGTAGCTGTAAGCAGCTGGCTTGCCGGAGATCAGGCCACCTAGTTTGGGGAGGATGGTTTTGAAGTAGAGGTTGTAGACCGCGCCGGTGAGGCCTTCGGGCTGGTTGGCTTCGAGGATGCCGATTTGGCCGCCGGGGCGGAGAATGCGATGGAACTCGGCGAGGCCTTCTTCGTAGTTGGCGAGATTGCGGAAGCCGAAAGCGGAGGTGACGAGGTCGACGGAGGCGTCGGCGATAGGGAGGTTGAGGGCGTCGGCTTCGATGGGGACGATGTTGTGGGGAGCGAATTTTTTTTTGCCGAGGGAGAGCATCTGGTGGGAGAAGTCGACGGCGAGGATTGGCGCGGCTTCCGGGTTCGTGGGGCGATGTTTGAGGAGGGCCATGGTCATGTCGCCGGTTCCGCAGCAGAGGTCGAGAGCGACAGTTTCGGGGCGCTGAAGTACTGGGCGGAAGAGGCGGGCGGTGCGGTTCCACCACCAGTGGTCGATGCCGGCGGAGAGGAGGTGATTGGCGCGGTCGTAGGTGGGGGCTATGGTGTCGAACATCTGCTGGACGTTCGCGGCGGCGGCCTGTTCGGTGGTGATGCCGGCCGGGCGGGCTCCGGTGGAGCGTTCGTGTTCGGGTTTTGTCTGCTGAGGGCTCATTGGTTGTGTTTCTTTGTGGCGCTCGCTGGGACGGTTCGTTGGCGCATGAGGGTGAGCATGGAGTTGGTAGCGGCGAGGAGTTCGGGTTCTGTGACGTCGCGGACGATTTCGGTTTTGCCGATGGCGGTGGGGAGGACGAAGGAGCGTATGCCGCTGCGGTTTTTCTTGTCGCGGGAGGTTAGGGCGACGAGTTTTTCTGCGGTGGCTTTGAATGGTGGCAACGGTCCGTAGCGGAGGATGAGTTGCGTGATGCGGTCGGCGTCCTTTTGGGGGATGGTTTTGCGCGCGACGGCTACGTTGAGGGCGGCGATGCTGCCCCAGGCGACGGCTTCGCCGTGGAGGAGCTGTTTGTAGGTGGTGGCGGCCTCGATGGCGTGGCCGATGGGGTGGCCGAAGTTGAGGATCATGCGGAGGCCGGATTCTTTTTCGTCTTTGCTGACGACGTCGGCTTTGACGCGGACTGACGCAGCGACGACGCGGGTGAGAGCGGCGGGATCTCCCGCGAGAATGGCGTCGGCGTTCTGTTCCATGTAACGAAAGAGTTTGGCGTCGTAGATGATGCCGGCTTTGATGGACTC
>JAOAPF010000415.1 GCA_025462755.1 Edaphobacter sp. | reverse complement strand
CTGTGGCAGGGCCACAGCGGTGCTTCGCACCGGAAGAAGATTGACACTCCACCCCTCCGAGGGTCGTGCGGCGGTGCCACACGGATTCGTGAATCAGCGCCAACGGACTTAAACACTTACCGGCACGGCGGATTCACCTGAAGACAGATGTATTCACGCGAATACGTGATCTGGAGAGCGAAATGTCATTACTCAGCGATGACGATATTGCCGAAGCTGCACAACGGCGCGAGGTGTTCCGAGAGCGCAGCGTTTCTACTCGATTGACCCACAAAGAGACTCGGAACCTGGATGCGCTTGCAAGGAGTCGCGGTGTGCAACGGGGTGAACTGATACGCCAGCTTATCCGCGATGAACTCGCACGGGATGCTGGCACCTCTGCGGCCAGCACGGAGTTGACTGAGATCATGGGCATTCGTCTGATGCTGACCAACCTGTTTCGCCCTCTCGCCACCGGCCAAAAGCTCACGCCCGAAGCCTTCGACAACATGGTCGCCGAAGTCAAAAGACGCAAACGCAGCGTCGCCGAAGACGCGCTGCAAGACCTGGAGCGTGCAGGATGAATACGACAAAATGGGGACGCAATGAAACCATCATCTTCCCGCCGCATTCGCCCATCTACACCTACGGCGCAGTCTTCTTCGCGCTGATACTGACGGGCATGTTCGTCTACCTCCGCTTCAGCAGAGGTCAGACTCCCTTGCAGCAGTTTTACACGCCGATCTACGCGAGAAGTGCGATAGGCGCAGCGTTCAATAAGAGGGACAAGTACCAGCTACTTTATGTCGGCGACGGAGCGAGGGCCGCGCGGCTGGCGACCGAAGAGGACGTGCAGGCGGGGACGACCGCCGATTCCAACGGCAAGCCCATACCGCTCGCCTTGTCGAGCCAGCCAGCCGCTCAAGGGCTTCGCATATTGTATAGCGGCCCCGCGCAGACTTACGTCGATGCACCCCTCAACGCCTATCTTCGCGGTGCGGTTTTCGGCGGCGAACAACTCCGCGACATCTATGAACTTCCGCTATTGTTTGGCCTCTTCTCACTGCTCGCGCAGCTCCCGTTCTCCATCCGCAAGGACATCCGTCGTCGCAAGGAACTGAAGTACGGGCGTCGGCTCAAAGGCCCTGTCCTGCTAACGCCCAAGCAGTTCAATAAGACGGTGAGCGGCGACGGCATCGGCTTCGTCACCACCGAGGCCAAAGAGATGATGCGGATACCGCTGCAGGCCGAATCGCAGCACATCGAACTCATGGGCGACACCGGGGCCGGCAAGACGACACTTATCATGCAAGTCCTCCGCCAGATTCAGAGCCGCGGCCATGCGGCCATCGTCTACGACCCGGCCTGCGAGTTCATCCAGAGGTTCTACAACGAGAAGCGCGACGACATCGTGCTGAACCCGTTGGACGAGCGGTGTCCCTATTGGGGACCGTCCGAAGAGTTGCGCCGGAAGGCGGAAGCGAAGGCCATCGCGGCTTCGCTTTATCAGCCGGCCAGCGACAAAAAGGGCGAGTTCTTTACCGAAACTCCGCAGAAGATATTTGCCCATCTCTTGACCTACGGGCCGAATCCGCAGCAGCTCGTGGAATGGCTGTCGAAGCCAGCGGAGATCGACCAACGGGTACAGGGCACCGAGATGGAGACCATGATCGCCAAGGGGGCGCAGCAGCAGCGCAACGGCGTTCTGGCCTCGCTCGGCCTGGTTGCCGACAGCCTGCGTATGCTGCCGACGAAGGAACAGGCGAAAAACAAGACATGGAGCGCGACCGAGTGGTCCGTCAGCCGAAAGGGATGGATCTTCATTACGTCCAGCCCGACCGAGCGCGAGGCGCTGAGGCCGCTGCATAGCCTTTGGATCGACCTACTCGTCATGCGGCTGCTGAGCGCGCCACAGGACAAACAGACTCCGGTATGGTTCGTTCTGGACGAGCTTGCCAGCCTGCAACGTCTGCCTCAACTCCATACCGCCATCACCGAAAACCGGAAATCCAAGAACCCGCTCGTCCTCGGGTTTCAGGGAAAGGCCCAGTTGGAAGTCATCTATGGGCATCTCGCTGAGGTCATGCTTTCCCAGCCAGCCACCAAGATATTCCTGAAGACCACGGAGCCGAAGGCTGCCGAATGGGTATCGAACGCCATCGGCAAGGTCGAGATCGAACGCATGAAGGAGACGCACTTCGACGGCTCCCGCTCGGGCAGGAACTTCGCCGTAGACCGTCAGATCGAACCCTTGGTAATGGACTCCGAAATCTCCGGCCTTGAGAACCGCCACGCGTTTCTCAAGCTGGGCAACAACGTCGCCCGCTTTCACTTCGAGTACATGGACGTACCGCGGACGACACCGGCATTTCTGCCGCGCAAGGTGGAGGACGACGAACTGCCCTTCGATCCACTAACGCTCGTTCCCAAGGTATCGCCAGAAGTCAAACCGGCTACCGACTTAGAGGCCGCGGTGCCTCCATCGCCAGCGGCAAAAACAACGGCTCCGCCGGTAGAGCCGCAGGCTGTGGCTGCAAAGAGCGACGAAGAAAAGAAGGAGCCGCGCGAGCCAATGCAGCCCGAAGTCGCGGCGAGTGGTCCCGATCCCGATGGCCCGGAAGAGGGGCGGGATGAAGACATACCGATAGCCGACGCACAGCCGATGCGTATCTAAGATTGCCTCATGCTGACCATCTCCAAGCCGCTCAGTTCCAGCCAGGCGCAGACCTATCATGCTAAAGAGTTCATGTCCGCCGAGCAGAACTATTGGAAGCAAGGCGACACCATCCTCGGGGAATGGCAGGGCCGGATGGCCGAGCGGTACGGTCTTGCTGGGGCAATTGACGAGCTGCACTTCGCGCGCCTGAGTGAGGGCCAAAATCCCCTCACGGGCGAGCAGTTGGTGCGGCACCGTAACGGCCAGGAGTACACGACCGCCGACGGAACCACCATAAAGCCCGTCGCGCACCGCGCAGGTTGGGACGCTACATTTTCGGCCCCGAAGTCAGTTTCTCTGACCGCGCTGGTAGGCGGGGACGACCGGGTTCGCGAGGCCCACCGGCAGGCGGTTACAACCGCCCTCACGGAACTGGAGCTGTACACCCAGGCACGGATCGGCGGCAACCGTGCTGCCGAGACCACCGAGAAGTTTGTCGCCGCCAAGTTCGAGCACGACACCGCGCGTCCCGTCGATGGCTATGCCGCGCCTCAACTCCACACTCACGCCGTCATCTTCAATATGACCGAGCGGGCCAACGGCACCACCCGTGCTGTCCAGCCCCAGAGCTACTTCGACAGCCAGCAGTTCGCGACAGCCGTGTATCAATCTGAGCTGATGTATCGGCTGTCGCGGCTGGGGTACGAAATCACGCCTGGGAGAAGTGGGGCGCCTGAGATAGGAGGTTACACACAGGAATATCTCGACGCTTCCAGCCCGCGCAGCCAACAGATTCGCGACTATCTCGAAAGAAGCGGATTTGCCGGGCCGGAGGCGGCGCAGATCGCCGCCCACACCACTCGCGACAAGAAGGAGATTCACACACCCTCCGAGGTACTGTCAGCCCACCGACAGCTTGCGGCCGAGTTCGGCAATCAGGCCGATCGCGTCGTCCAAGAGGCGCGAATCCGCGCGAACAGCATCGAGCACACGCTACACCCGAACTCCCCGGAACGAGTTCAGGAAGCCGTCACCTTCGCCAAGAGCCGGAACTTCGAGCGCGAGGCCGTCACCGATGAACGAGACATCATGCGTGACGCCTTGCGGCGCGGCATGGGAGACCTTACTTACGGCCAGGTACGCGACAACTTCGAACAACGACAGGCTACCGGAGAGTTTCAGCGCACACCCGGCCAGAAGCACGACACCGGGCGGCAGTTCACGACCCGCGAGGCCATTGCCGAGGAGCTTGCGACCATTAAGCACATGCAGCAAGGCCAGTCCACAATCGAGCCGATCATGCGGCGGGAGGATGCCGCCGCACATGGTCGAAATCGCGAGTTCCTGAACCCGGCGCAGCAAAAAGCGATAGAGGAGGTGCTTACCTCTCAGGACCGAATACAGGGGCTGCAGGGGTTGGCGGGCAGTGGCAAAACCACGACCCTTGAGGCCATCCGCAATGGCGCGGAGCGGAACGGATACGCCGTCGAGGGCTTCGCTCCCACAAGTCGCGCCGCCGGTAAGCTACGCGACGCCGGAATTCAGGCCGACACCTTGCAAGGTTTTCTCGCGCGCGGAGGAGTGGAGCGGAGCGCGGGAGACCCGAACGCACGGCACCTTTATATGCTCGACGAATCCAGTCTCGCCAGCACCCGGCAGATGCAATCGTTTCTCGAAAAGATTGGGTCGCAGGACAGGGTGTTGATTGTTGGCGACACCCGGCAGCATCAGGGCGTCGATGCCGGAAAACCCTTCGAGCAGATGCAGGATGCCGGAATGAGGACATCGCAGCTCAACCAGATCGTGCGTCAGCAAGACCCGGAATTGCTGCGTGCCGTCGAACATCTTTCTCGCAACGAGACGGCCATCGGCATTCAACTCCTTCAACAGCAGGGCCGCATTACCGAGATTCCCGATGACCGGCAACGCATCGAGGCCATCGCCAGGGATTATGTCGCGCGACCGGAGAACACGCTGGTTGTCTCGCCGGACAATGCCAGCCGCCGCGACATCAACGATGCCATCCGCGGGGAGTTGCAGAGCAGCGGCGTCGTATCCATAGACAATCACGCGATGACCGTTCTTACCCAGCGTTCGGAGCTGACCAGCGCCGACCGCACCTGGGCCGCGCTCTACCAGCCTGGCGACGTTCTCTACTACACCCGAGGCAGCAAGGAACTTGGCCTGGAACGCGGCACCTATGCAACTGTCGTCTATGCAGACCACAAAGAGAACGAACTCACGGTTAAACGGGAAGACGGCCAGCAAGTGACCTACGATCCCAAGCGCCTGCATGGCATCGCCGCCTACCGGGAAATCGCCAGAGACTTTGCCGAAGGTGACCGGCTCCAGTTCACTGTCAGCAAGCCAGACATGGACATCAAGAACCGCGACCTGGGCACCGTGGAACGCATCGACGGCACCGGCATGATCGTCCGCATGGATGGCGACAAGGCCCGGACTTTGACATTCGACACCTCCGAGATGCGCCACTTCGACCACGGTTACGCCGTTACGTCGCACAGCTCGCAGGGACTCACCACGGGTCGAGTCCTGGTCAACATGGATACCACGGCGCACCCCGAACTCATAAACACTCGCTTTGCTTACGTGTCCGTATCTCGTGCGTCCGAAGACGCGCGAATCTACACGAACGACTCGACAATGCTCGCCGAACGCCTCAGCACCGACATCAGCAAGCCATCCGCTGTGGAAGTCGCAAGGCCGAATAGCGAAACACAAACTCACCAACCCCAACCGAAGGAGCAGACCATGACCAACACCAAAGAACTGACCCCCGAAGAGCAAAGACGACAGTTCCATCAGGAAGCTCACGATCCTGCAGCCGACAAAGTGCTGGCACCCGCCGAAATCGACCAGCGGCATTATGCGCCGATCCACAACGCATTGCCGAACGAGGCCTCTGGTTACGAGTGGAGGCGGGAGACCGGGGACATTCAGAGCTACCAGCACAACCAGACTGGCGGCTGGCTCCACGTCGACCAACGGAGTCAGTTCTACGACCGCCATGCCCAGCCGATAGCGAAGGAACACGCTTTGGAACACGCCGGGCATCTCACCCTTCCGGTCAACGAAATCTCCCAAGCTCAAGCCATCGCGAAAGGCGCTGTCGGCACCGACCAGGGATTGAGCTTGTGATTCACCGGCGTCGCCCAACCACTCGAATGCCAGTTTGGTAGGCTACGATGTATATCGATTCGGAGGCGCCGAGCTTAGCACTATCTCTGGTCCCGGCACGGTAGGTCAGTTCTTTGAACCTTCTATTCCGCACCTACCGATTGAGCCTCTAAGTACAAGCTTGGGAGTCGAATGAATCTACCAACTGTCAAAACGATCGGCGATCCGGGTGAGTCCGAATGGCTGTTCCGATTGTTGCAACAGATTTCGCAGCTTTCGCAAGGCGCTCTTTTGAACGAGGGTGACCGAGGCTGTCGAGGTTTCCCGGCACAGCATAGTAGTTGAAGTACCCTTGTACGACTGACCTGAGCCACGCGCCTGTCTGAGGCACGGGATCATGCATGCGCATCCATAGTTGCTGCTTGATCTCCTGCAGCTTCTTTCGCATGCGCTTGCGGATCGACATGCGGCGCACAGCATAAGACCCATTCCCATTCTTCCCGCTGATATGCGTGAAGCCAAGGAAGTCGAAGGTCTCCGGCTTGCCTTCCCCTCTTCGTTTTCGGTTCTGTTCGGCATACCGCCCGAACTCGATCCGGCGCGTCTTATCCGGGTGTAGCTCCAGTCCGAACTTCCCCAGCCGTTCCCCCAACTGTTTGCGAAAACGGTCTGCGTCCGTACCCCACTGGAAACCGAGGACGATGTCGTCCGCATAGCGGAGGACGATCACCTCGCCTCGCGCACACTTCTTGCGCCAGACGTCCACCCAGAGATCGAACACATAGTGGAGATAGAT